>JAZNZI010000092.1:0-23089 GCA_045594865.1 Eubacteriales bacterium
GAGGTTGGCTGTGAGAATACTTATAACTAACGACGACGGACTTTATGCAGATGGGATAGCCCTGCTCGTAGAGTGGGCGAAAACGAAGGGCGAGGTCACAGTTGTTGCTCCAAAGGTGGAGCAGAGCGGAAAAAGCCACGCTATCGACTTTACAAGACCTATCGAGATCAAAGGGGTTGATCTTTGGGAGGGTGTCAGATCCTATTATATGGACTCCACTCCCGCCGACTGCATCAGATTTGCCGTGCTGGGAATGAAGGAAAAATATGATCTTATCCTCTCGGGCATCAATCGCGGCTTTAATCTGGGTAAGGATATAGTTTATTCGGGCACTGCAGGTGCAATTTTCGAGGGTGGCAGACTCGGTATTCCGGGAATTGCTTTTTCCACCGATCCCACAACTCTTGACGGCGCTCGCGCTCATCTTGATAGAGCCTACAACTTCATTATGGAGAATAATCTGCTTGATGAAAGTATGCTTTATAACGTAAATTTGCCCAATGCTCACGGTGAGATAAGAATAACCAAGCAGGGCGGAGTATACTTTCACGATGAGTTTACCTATCTCGGTGACGATATTTGGGAGCAGGGGGGATATATCATTCAGGACAACGAGGGTGACGACACCCTTGACACCGATAGCGTAAGAGATGGATTTGTTTCAATTACACCTCTCGTCAGCGGCAGAACAAACTACCCTGCATTTGAAAAAATCAAGGATATTTGCAAATAATAGTTGTCAAAATAAGACAAAAAAGACGAAAATATTAGGATTTTTGTCTTTTTTATTGATAAAAATGTGTTGAGTTTTATGCAAGAAGATTGAACTTGGGAACGTAATAATAAACTGTCACCGTCGTCTTTGCACCCTTCAGGCTGCCGCGCACAACGGGGACGTAAGGCGTAGGGTTATAGCTGCTGTTGCTTGAAAGTACTCCGCCGCCCGTAATGTTGCCGAACATCTCGCCCCAGCCCCCCTCATAGTTGAGGTATTCTTGGAAGTCGTTGTAGTGATTGTAGGTGTAGAAAACGTATCTTTCGTCAAGATCGATTATTTTATCGCCGTTCTTGTCCTTATATGAGTAAACGATACGCGCCGCTCCTCTGGTGATCTTTTTTCCATCGTTGTAGGGGACAACGCTGTATTCGGGATCACAGTCGGTGCCTGTTGTTCCAATATCCATTTCGTAGTATGTAAGATCTCCGCCGCATCCTGAAATGTTGGGAAGCACGGGCTCATAGCGATATTTTGAAGTATCGCCGCTGAATTTGGAATGATTTAAGCGCAGATATTTTCCCCATACGCTTTGTGAGGGACTGCCTTTTTTAGCTGTAATATGGTTTGCGGGTATCTCGCCGAAGGCGAATACGTATGCCGCAACCTCCTCGAGAATAACGTAAGCTCCGCCTTTGTATATTTCAAATGCTACCTCACCATAGCAGTCAACCACGTAGTAGGTATTGCCATCCTCGGAGAAAAGATAAGCGTTGTTTCTTATAAGCCTGCCGTTCGATCTTGGCTGATATGCCGAAATAGTCGGTTCTTGATCCTGATCCTCGATGCTGCCTGACATAAGTCCGTGCTGGGATCTGTACTGGGCATCCATATAGCTTACGGCAGGAGTGTAATTCTCGTAGAATTCCTCCACGTCCACGTTTTCGTACGGATCGCTTGTAATGGGATCGTCGGTTCCGGGGACAATAACGGTATCACCGCGGCCGTCATCCTCGCTGCCGTCCTTGTTATTATCCTCGTCTTTATTGTCCGTGTCTGTTTTTTCTTCAACAACGGTGACGAGAACTCTGTCGCTTTTATCACCGAGAGACGCTTTGATCACTGCCTGACCTACCGAGAGTGCCGTGACCGCTCCATCCTCTACAGAGGCGCAGCTGTTGCTGCTCGTCCACAGTACGTCGCCCTCAAGGCTCTCACCGCGCACCAGCACAAGATTTAAAGTATCACCGACCTGAATCTCGTATTTCAGCTCGCCGTCTATATAAAATCGGTCATCCGTCTGTCCGTCGTCCGTGCCATCCTGCGCGCCATTTTGGATTTTATCAATAACTTCATTTATTACGTCGCAGGATACGGTATTGAAAACAAATACTATTATAAGCAGCAACGCTGCCAATATTTTAAGAATATTTCTCATTCATTAGCTCCATAAGGCCAAATTTTTACATTTACATTATAGCATTATAGAATGAAATAATCAAGACTTTTTTGGTCATAAAAAAACCGCGCCCAAAAGGACGCGGTTTAGTTTTAAATAAATGAATTACTGAACGAAGTCAAGAGATTTAAGACCAATATTACCTACGGTCTTGTTGAAGCTTACAACAAGGTTAGATACGTCGGTCCAGGTCTTACCCTCGATGAATACAAAGGAAATTTCGTATGTTGTGTCGGTTGCATTTACAGGAGTGATTGCAGCTACATCAGAATCGTTTGCATAACCGGTTGCTACAACGTTGCCGTTTGCATCAACAAGAGTAAAGGTGAGAGTAGATGTCATTACACCGTCGCTACCGTTACCCTTGATAACTGCGGTTACTGTGAATGCGCTGTTCACGTTTATTTCAGGAGATTTGATAGATGATGTTGCATCACCGGATCTGCCGAAGCCAAGATAATCTGCGTATCCGTTGCCGAGCTTACCTGTGATAGTCCAGGTGGGATGATTTTCCTTGAGGTAGGTGTCTGCAGAAGCCTTATTTGCAAGACCGACGAAGGCGATGTTTGCGGGAAGACCGCTAACGGTTGTTTCACCACCTGTTACATCATCGTTGCCACCCTCATTGCCGGTGTTACCACCATCGTTACCGGTGTTGCCACCTTCGTTGCCTGTGTTGCCACCCTCGTTGCCTGTGTTGCCACCTGCGGTGCCTGTGTAAACGGTAATGCTGTTTACACGAACCTGAGCGCCGAGAGTTGCAATAGCAAAGCTATCTACTGCAGTGCCGAGCTCAACGGTTACAACCTTGCCGTCAACAGTCACGGTAGTGCCGTTGCCATCAACGATAGAGTTCTTAAGCGCTTCTGCATAAGCGGCAGTATTACAGGTGAACTCAATCTTTACGATCTTGGAGTACTCTATTGTAAGAGCGGAATTTGCATAGAAGCGAGCGGGGTTGGAGTAGTCTGCTATGTTAACGTTGCTACCGCTCTTGTCATTGGTAAGCTTAACGCCGTTCTGCTCCCAAACCTGCTTGTCGTTAGAAAGCTCGGTGCGGTTAGCCACATCGGAGAAATCGAGAGATGCGCTGCCGCTGATTACGGGAGCATCGGTGCCCTCGTTACCGGTGTTACCGCCTTCGTTGCCGGTGTTGCCACCCTCATTACCGGTGTTACCACCTTCATTGCCGCTGTTACCACCCTCATTGCCGGTGTTGCCGCCTTCATTGCCGGTGTTGCCGTCTTCGGAGAGAACGATTCTTGCAGGGAACTGAGTGCCGGAGGAAATCTGATCCTTGTAGTATGCGCCGGAAAGGGAAATTGTGTTATAATCGCCAAAGGTGCCTGCGAAGAATGTGTCGGACTTTCCTTCAACCTCGTCGTATATCTCAATGATTCCGTAGGTTGTATTGTAGGTCCATACGCAGATAGGCTGAGTACCAAGCTCAAAGTGGCAGCCTGCATAGCCGTTATCCTTGAGATAAGCCGCGGCGTTAATATAGGTCTTGGTATTGCCGTTCATGAAGTAGATGTGATAGCCACCGTCTACAACCTCGAAGTAGATATCAACAGCCGCACTCTTGTCCTCGGTGGTTGCAAGGTATGTACCCTTTTCAGAATCCATAGTGCCTGCGAAATAAAGAGTCTTGCCAAGAGTGGTCTGATTGAGATAGAACTTATAAGCCTTACCTGCTACGGGAGCTTCGTAGGAGCCTGTGTTTCCGCTATCACCGCTGCCGCCGTTTCCGCCTGCGGGAGGAGTTTCAACCGCGCCGGTATATACCTCAATCTGCTCAATACGTACCTGAGCGCCGAGAGGAGCGGACTGGAATACGTTAGTAGCTGCTGCAAAGTAGATTGTTACGACATCATTCTCACGAACGATAGTTGCGCCCTCAACGGTCATACCGTCAAAGCCCTTAAGGTAATCCTTACCTGCCTCGGGAGAATAGTCGTCAAGAACAAGAACGATCTTGGTCATTCCGGTATACTCAATCTTAATAGTCGAGCCTGCATATGCTCTTGCCGCATAGCTGCTGATATTAGTATAGTTGGAAGTAGTACTGGAAGCCTTGTCGTTAGTGTAGGTAATACCGTTAGCAGAATATACTGTCTGCTCACCCGAGTTGCTCTCAAGGTTGGTCTTACCCATCATATCAAGAAGGATACCTGTGGAAGTACCACCCTGGTTGCCGCCCTGCTCGCCGCCGCCAAGCTCCTCGCCGTTAAGTACGGTGAGCCATGCGTTCTTGAGCTGAGGTGTGCCGTTGTAGTTGCCAACAACGCTGTAGAAGGTAACGGTGTCACCAACCTTAGGCTGGTTGGACATTTTGTCAAATCTGGTCTTACCGGTAGCGTCATAAGTACCGTAAACGAGAATCTCGTTGCCATCCGCATCAGCAATGTAAAGGTTGCCGTAGGTGGTGTTCTCAATCTTGGAAACGGTACCGCTTACGTAGTACTTGGTAGAGGTGTATGCGCTATTAGCCTGAGCCTTACCAAGCTCAATAGCCGCAGGAATAGAGAGGACACCCTCTGCGGTAGCAGCGGGAACCTTTATCTCAAAGGTCTTTTCTCTCGTTTCATCGGTTTTTGGGGATTTAACCGTAGCGGTAAGTGTAAACACAACGTCTGCTGTGTTGTCGCTGGGAATATCAACTGTGAAGTAGTTGATCTTTACGCTCTCTCTGATGGTAACGTCCTTGTGGTCTACAGTCCAGGTAACAGGGTACATAACTCCCTGCACGGGAACCTGTCCAACAACGTCAAAGTCCTTTGCGTGAGAGCCGCTAAGGTCCTTGTACATAGTGCTGAGGTACTCAACAGCATTGTCGATATGCTCGTCGGGCTCCTGCTGTTCGCCGGGACCAAAGATGCCTTCGATCATTTCGCAGCCGGTAAATGCCGCGAGGCAAAGTACAAGCGCGAGAACAAGACAGATAATTTTTTTCATTTTCATTCTCCTTGTTTTTAATATTTTAAAAATACAAATATTATCCACTATAAGTACATTATATCATATAATTTTACTATATTCAATAGTTTTTTACAATTGTATAATTAATAATGTAGAAAAAACAAAAACGAAAAAGAACCGCACCCGAAGGTGCGGTTCAAAATATTTAAGTTAGGACTTGAATAATTAGGCGTATGTGATTTCAACAGAGCTGAATCTAACCTGTGCAGTACCAACATTCTTGATAACGAAGGATGCGGCGTTAATAGAAACGGTAACAGTTGTGGTAGTACCGTCAGTAGTAACGATTACGTTCTCACCGGAAGAAATCTGGCAAGAACTAGCATAGTTTGCACTGGTGAAGGTAATAGTGATAGACTTGATAGTCTTACCATTACCGATTGCTACAGAAATCTCACTGCCGTCGCCGGGTTTTCCGCCCTTATCAATGGCAGATGCGTACATTCTAATCTCCCCCGCTTTGTTTAAGCCAGGGAAGGTGGTATTGCCGCAACAGTCTGCAGAAACTGTGAAGAGAGTTTCGTCTAAGCCAAGAGTAGCAGCCCAATTATCAGTTCCGTTAACATTGGTAGTAGTATCACACTTGGGGTAAGTAAGAGTTACAACGGTTTCGCCAGTAACGGGAGCGCTTGCACCGCATTCGCACTTGCCGTCTTCGCCGTAGGTGTGATCAAGCTTTTCACCCTCGGTCTTGCCGCAGAACTTGCAGGTCTTAGGAGCTGTGCAAGTAGCATCGTTCCATTCAGAGCATGTGTGGGCAACATCAACAGTAGCGGTAGAACCGGAACCAATCTGCTTTGCTCCACTATACTCATCAACCTTACCACTAACGGTAATTACGTCGCCAAGGTTAACCTGAGTCTTGGTTCTATATACATAAATCTTGTTGCCGTCCTCGTCCTCAATGTATACGGACATATTGTTGTAGCTGCTCCAAGCTTCCTTTATCTCAACAACCTTACCGCTGATGGTAACAAGCTTGCCCTTGTTTGCTGCAAGAGCCTCGGGAATGGTCATAGACCAGTAGTACTCGGGATCATCTACGCCACAAACGGTGCAAATGTGAGTCTCTTCGTTGATGGTGTGACCAAGAGCCTCGCCCTGAGTTGCACCGCAAGAGCAAGTAGCAGGCTTAGTGCAGGTAGCTGCCTCAAATACACAAGTATGAGGTTCTTCCTCGTAGTTGGTAAGAACGATGTTGATCTCATCCCAGTAGAAGGTGTAGGTGAGAAGAAGCTCCATCTTGAAGTAGGTATATGTATCCTTATCGGGAACGATAGTGTAAACCTTCTGATCTTTAACGGTAGAAAGCTTTACGGTGTAGCCGGAAACCTCGGAGTCGTTACCAAAGTAGAAGGCAAAAGCATCTGCGTTGTCATAAGTGCTCTTTTCAGAGTTGAAAACGAGCTCGATCTTTGCAATTCCGTAAGTGAACTCAGTGGTGTTCCAGATAGAAGCAACTCTGCCTTCTTTGATTCTCATCTGAATACCGTTGCCATAGGTGCCAATCTCAGTAAAGCCGAAGCCAAATCCTTCAACCTCTACGTTGCCCTCAGCATATGCACCGAGACCCATAGCAGAATCAGTAAGATTTACCTGACCGTCAGAATCAGGCTTTACAAGCACGAGGTGTGCAACATAGCTGGTAGCAGCCTTGTCAATGGTGCTTGCGCTAATGGTTTTGTAAGTACTGTAGGTACCGAGATAGTAAGTGCCCTTACCCTCGATATCTGTGGTGAAGGTCTTGTATTCAGTGTTCCAAACGAACTTACCTGCGGGAGCTTCATCAAGGATCTTAACATTGATATATCCCTCAGATGTGTGAATAATACCAAGGTACTTCTCACCAAGCATAAGGTCATACTTGCCATCAGCAAGAGCAATAACCTTGATTTTAACTGCGGAATTAACGTCATCGGTAGTAGCGTAGTAATAACCATCCATCTCACCGTTGAAGAAGAGATCCATACCAAGATTCTCCTGAGTGAGCATGAGGTAGTATTCCTGGCCGTTTACAGGAGTATCAACGATAACGTTAACAGTCTTGGGCTTAGCGAAAACTGCGATTTCATAGGTCTTAGTCTCGGTAATTTCGCCGATCTTAGCGGTGAGAGTAAGAGTTGCGGTAGCAGCCTCTTCAGGAAGAGTGATTACAAGCTTAGAGCCGTCCTCGCTAATAACTGCACATGCGTTGTTAGAAGCCCAGCTGAACTTAACTGCATCATAGGTGCCGCCAACAACGGGAAGAGAAATCTCGGTGTCCTTTCTAACCTCGGAAGGAATCTTAATTCCACCAAGCTCGGACTCAAGCTTTTCTGCATCAGATCTCTCAGGAAGAGTAAAGTTAGCGAATGCGTTTGCATCAACGGGAACAAGGTATACCTTGTTGTTGTAGCTTACTACCATACCGGTAACATCAGCGGTATAGTTAATGTGATCAGCAACATTCTTCTTGAATGCAGCATCATCCTCAGAGGAGAGCATGCTTGTAGAAGAAGAAATACGTACGTAAGATGTCTTACCTGCAAGGGAGAAGTTGTAGTAAGAATCGTTAGAAGCGTCCTGACCAAGAACGGTTACGCCCTTGATAGTAACGAACATGTTTGCATAGTCTGCAAAGTTCTTGAAGTCGGTGTTCTCTGCGTTTGCGAATACGCTTGTGATATCAATAGGAGTAACAGTGGTAATTTCCTCGCTAACGATCTCAACAGAGCCGTTGGTAACCTGAGGAACATCATAATATGTATCACGAAGTCCGGAAACCTTAACGGTCATACCAATCTTAAGACCAAGCTCGGAGGGCTTCTTTTCCATAGCGAATACGAAGTAACCGCCTTCCTCGCCCTGGATGTAAAGATCATTTTCCTTGGAGGTTTCAACGATACCGCTGATAACGCCTTGTATTACAACGGGATCACCGTCCTTTGTATTCAAGAAGTCCTCGTGGCTGAGTTCCTTGTATACAGGAACGCTACGATCAAAGTTAACGGTAGCGGTAGTTCCGTCGGGAGCGGTGATAAGACCGGTGAGCTTGTACTTCTGCTCGGACTCGGACTTCTCATCAACGTTTACAAGCCAAGTGGAACCGTTGTCAACAAGCTTAACAAGCTCGTTGTCAACAGACCAATCAACTGTGTAAACAACGCCGCCAACTCTAACCTGGCCGTAAACCTCGTAGTCAGAGGGAGTAACAGAGTTTACCTTGTTGTACTGAGTTACGATGTACTCAGCAGCTCTTTCAGGATAGAAGGTTGCATTGGGATCAACTTCGCCGCACTCGCATACGCCACCAACGTAATTGTGGGTATGGGGGTTGATCAAGCCGTTGATAACGTCACAGCTTGAAAGAACACCAAGGCAGAGTACAGCGATGATAATGAATGATAAGATTTTTTTCATGATTGCTCCTTTTTTATTATAATAATTTGGTTTAATCATTTAGTGAATAACAATATCATTAAGAGAGAACACCTTGATCTGGTATGTTCCCTTGAAGCAGTCGATAATTCCCTTTACGTCAATAGTCTTACCCGTGAAGTAATCCTCGGTAACGACATTACCCTCTGCGTCCTTGAGGACTCCTGTACGAACGTCAACGGTAATGCTTCCAACCTTACAGGTGAGAGTCATAGCGCCGTCGTTCTTACTTTCCTCGTTGTCGGTGGTATAGATGCTTACCACCTTAAGATTGTCCATAGAAATAGATGTAGCAAGGCAAAGCTTTGCATAATCAAACGGCTTCAGAACCTCCTCGCCGTCCTCAATAACCACACGGTCTACAGTAGATGTAAACTTCTCTGCGGTGGTCTCAAGGTATGCGGGAAGATTGCCCTCGCCAAGCTTCTGGATATTATCGGGATCATCAGGAACTCTTGCGCGGTACTGAAGTCCGGATACCTGCCAAGAATCACCCGTCTCGTAATAAGAAACGGTGCCGACGATACGAACCTCGTTGCCTACGCTGAGAATCTCAAGGCCCTTACCCGAAAGATTGAAGCCGTAGTAAACGTACATGCCGTTATACATACCGGTTTCTGCATCATAGGCCTCGACGTAAACGCCGTTACTGCTGTCTCTGGTGATAACACCGTTGAAAGCAACCTTTACTCCCTCATAGAGCTCGATATTGGCACGAAGTTCGCTGAGTGTTACCTCAACAGCCTCGCCGTAGTAGAAATCGGGATCTTCTACACCGGAGTGAATGTGGAGCTTTTCTGCCTTTGCCTGAGCAATGGCATCAAGACAAATAGAGCCATAGCGGTTCTGACCGGAGTTGGACGCGATCGCAAGGCCCTCCTGAAGAATCTCAATGTTAAGGTTTCTGTATTTCTCGCTTCCGGCAGGCTTGTACCATACCCAAACGAGATATCTGTCACCCGTAGAGTCTGCATTCCATTTGCCGTCGTCCGACTCAATGATAATGCTCTCTGCTTCCTTCAGCTTGGTTTTTGTGAAGTTGGATGCCTTCTTTCCCCACGCCTCAATCTTGCCGGTGGACTCGGGTGTGTTGATAGCAAGATATCTTGCCTTAAGCACACCGCTATCGTTTACAGATGTGGGAACGTAAAAGTGCGTTGTATCTCCGTCTATGTACGCCTTGACGGTAACCTCCTGCTTTAGGGAGGAGGAGGACATATCGAGCTCGACGTCGCCTGCAAAGTCAACGGTCTGAGTCTTGTCCCCGCCACCCTCGCCATCTGGATTACAAGCGGCGAGAGCAGAGATAAGGGTACATATAAGGAGAAGCAATGCTAATAATTTAGTAAGCTTCTTCATAATTATTATAAGCTACTTTCTTAAAAAGTGGTTTGAAATAGGATTATTTGCCTACCTGATACTTACACTCAGCAATTGCATCGTCGAATGCCTTCTCGATGATTGCCATGATCTCAGCATCGGTCTTGCCTGCTTCCTTAGCCTCAGCAACCTGAGTGAAGCACTTCTGAAGAAGAGCGCCTACCTCGTCACGAGCGGTGGAAGAACCGTTGAATGCGGGAGAGGTGTAGTAGTAGGACTCCTGCTCAAGACATACCTTGGCGGAGAGAGCTGCGATACCGGTCTTGTTGCCGTTAGCTCTTGCAAGGAACTCCTGGTAAAGCTCGTCATCAGCAACGGACTTGATTACAGGAACGTAACCGGATGCCTCGGAGAACTCAGCCTGGAAGCCAACGTTAGTAGTAAGGAACTTAACGAAGAGCCAGGTTGCCATATCCTTATCAGCATCGCCGCTTGCAAGGATGCAGAGAGAGGGACCCTGAGAGATAACCTTGTTGTTGGTGGAATCCATCTGAGGAATGGGAGCGATGCCTACCTCGAAGGGATACTCGCCTGTAGCATCATCCTTATCGGGAGCCTGGTGAGTAGCACCTGCAGAAGAACCGATAGACATATAGGACCTCTGACCGCTGGTAGCAACGAAGAGACCGGAGGTGTATGCGCCGTAAAGATCCTGAGTTGTTACGAGGTCCTGAGCATACCAGTCTGCAAATCTCTTAACGAATGCGTGGTTAGCGGCATCGTCGAAGAGGAAGTTCTCACCTGTAGCAGAGGTGTAGGGAGTCTTAAGCTGCTCGCACATGGTGATGAACCAGTTAGCCTCGGAGTCGTAGCCGAGAGGAATAGAGGTGGGGTCGATCTCCTTGATAGCCTTACAAACTGCTTCCATCTCGTCCCAAGTGGTGGGAACCTGAATATTGTTCTCGGTGAAGAAGGTCTTGTTGTAGTAGAGAACCTCAGTGGACTTGGAAAGGGGAAGAGTGTACATCTTGCCGTCGCCGAACTGTCTGCCTTCCTCGTAGTAAGCCTGAATGAAGTCATCCTTCTGAGCCTGGGTAAGACCAATGTTGTCAACGGTAACGCCGTCAGCGAAGGTGTAAGAGCCCTCGAAATCGATGTACTCATCAAGAGTAACTACTGCCATAGCAACGTTGTAAAGAGCAACGTGGTCGGGATAGCAGTAGGTAAGGTTGGGCTGTGCGCCCTCGGTGAGGTCGAGAGAAACCTGGTCACGAACGTCGTCGTAGTTACCAACCTGCTGGTGCATAACGTGGATGTTGGGATAAAGCTGCTCAAAGTCATCAATGTAGGGATCGAGAACCGCAGTAAGGTTCGAACCCATGGTGTGGTAGAAGCTGATGTTGATCTTGCCTTCAATCTCGTTCTGGTTGTCATTTTCGTTGGGGTCGTTGCCGGGAAGCAGATTACAGCTTGCCATAGCAAAGATGTTAACGATCATGGTGAGGAGGAGAAGAAGTGCCAAAAGATTCTTTTTCATTGGTTTGTCCTTCCTTTTCTTTTTTATTTTTTAAGACTTTCGTCATTAAAACAAAGTAAATTAACCCTTGATACCCGATCTGGATACGCCCTTCATAATATACTTACGAAGGAAGAGGAATACGATGAACAAGGGCATGGATACGATAGTAACCGCTGCCATCTGTACGGGGTAGTTGATATCTGCCGCATTACCCTCGCCACCCATCGCACTGACTGAGAAGTTAGCGTTTCGGATACCGTTGGTAACCAGCATCATACTATCCTTGCTTGTGACAAGGTTGGGCCACATGTAAGAGTTCCAGGAGCCCATCATCTTAAGAATAGTAATGGAAATAAGGGTGGGAAGCGCGAGAGGGATCATTACCTTCCATAGATACTTAAGGTCGGTAGTACCGTCAACCTTAGCGGCGAGGTACAGCTCGTTAGGAATCTGCAAGAAATTCTGCTTGAGCAGGTAAATGTAGAATACGCTGACGAGGAAGGGAACGATAAGTACCGTGTAGGTGTTTATCCAGCCCAGCTTGTGAACTGTGGAATAGTTGGTAATGGTGAAAAGTTCACCGGGGATCATCATCGTCGCAAGGAGCATAGCAAAGAGTGTCTCTCTGCCCTTGAACTCAAGACGGGCGAAGGCGAATGCCGAAAGCACCGTAATAATAAGCGAGAAGATGGTGGAAACCAAGCCAACGTACAGAGTGTTAACAAACAGAACGTCAAGATTACCCTCTGTGAAAGCTATAAGGTAGTTTTCAAACAGAATCTTCTCGGGGAAGAGGGTAGGGATGTTGTATCTGTACTCTGTAAGTGACTTAAGAGAGGAGATGATCATCCAATAGAAGGGGAAGAGAACTACGAGGGCGATGATAAGCAGGAAGATGTAAATGAAGGTCTGAGAAATAACCTTTAAAACCTTCTGACGTGCGGTAACCTTCTTAATATCTCTTTCAACCATTGTGGTGATAGTGCCTTCGGGATTAGTATTTACATTTTTTACTTCAGACATAAGGCACCTCCTTAATAATGTGTCTTCTTCTTGCTGACCTGGAGATTAATCAGAGTTACAGCGAAGATGATAAGGAACAGGATAATAGCAGCGGCGCTGGCACGTCCGTACTGCTTGGTTGCTCCGTTGATTGCATCGTAGATGTATCCTACCATGGTGTTGAGTCTTCCCTTCGCACCGGGAGGGCCCATTGTATCGCCGAAGATACCTACGATAGAGGAGTACTCCTTGAACCCGCCGATGAAGCCTGTGATAACGACGTAGGCGATCATAGGAGAAAGGAGCGGAACGGTGATTTTAGTGAACACTCTCCACTTGGGAGTAGAGTCGATCTTAGCCGCATCGTAGTACTGCTTGTTTACGCTCTGCAGACCGCCGAGGAGGATAAGGATCTTGAAGGGCAGCGCGTTCCATACTATGTAAACGACCATAACGAAGATATTTTCCCAATATCCCGAGCCTGCGTTTATCCAGTTGATGGGAGTGCCACCGAAGAACTGAATGATATTATTAATAATACCGAGAGAGGTACTTTGGGTAATATCAGCTCTGTTAAGACCTACGATGTTGAACATTGCCGCGAATACCATACCGATAGCGATGGAGTTCGTAACGTAGGGCAGGAAGTAGATGGTCTGAAGGAAACGGCTGAGAGCCTTGATCGAGTTCAGACATACTGCAATAAGAAGCGCTAAGAAGGTGGAGATCGGAACTGTAAGAACGCAGAGAATAATCGTGTTGAACAGACAGTCCTTAAAGTACTGATATTCAAGAACGTACTGGAAGTTTCCAAGTCCAAACTCGAAGGTCTGACCGCCAAGCTCGCCCATACTGTTGTAGCCCTCAAGGAAGGCGAATCTTACAGTGTTGAAAATAGGCCAAACGGTGAAGACAAGGAGAAGAACGATCGCGGGAGAGAGATAAATCCAGCCCTTCCACTGATCAAACTTTATCTTGCGTAAAAAAGCACCGACCTTTTTTCTGGCTTCATACAGCGGATATGATTTTTTAGCTACGGATTCGTTTGCCATAATCATTTCACCTCGAAGTAAATTCTTTCTTCGGTTTCTTTATCAAAGAGGAATACCTTGTGAGGCTTGAGATCAAATCTAACGGACGCGTCATCCTTGCTGATCTGGTAGTCTGCATCAACGATGGAGCGAACCACGGGATTGAGAGATGCTGCGTGGGTTGAAACAACCGAAACATCACGTCCCATAACCTCAACGTTGTTAAGAGATGCTTCAAGAGCACCGTTTTCTGCGGGAACAAAGCCCTCGGGACGAATACCAACGTAAACACTGCGGTCGTCAACACCGGGAACGTCAAGAACCGCAGCATCACCGAGATAAAGCTTGCCACCCTTAATCTCACCTTCAAATACATTGATAGGAGGAGTGCCAAGGAACTTGGCAACGAACAGGTTTGTAGGATTGTCGTAAACCTCCTGGGGCTTACCTACCTGCTGAACAACGCCGAGCTTCATAACTACGATAAGGTCGGAAATGGACATAGCCTCCTCCTGGTCGTGCGTTACGAATACGGTGGTGATGCCTGTTTCTCTCTGGATTCTTCTGATCTCCTCACGGGTCTGAAGACGGAGACGAGCGTCAAGGTTGGAGAGAGGCTCGTCAAGGAGAAGCACTCTGGGCATCTTTACAAGAGCTCTTGCGATAGCGACTCTCTGCTGCTGACCGCCTGAAAGCTCACTGGGCTTTCTGTCCATAAGGTCATTGATCTGTACGAGCTTTGCAACCTCGTAAGCTCGCTCGATCATAGCTTCCTTCTCCATCTTGTCGGGACCTCTGAGGTTCTGGAGAGGGAACATGATGTTCTGCTTTACGGTCATATGAGGGTAAAGCGCGTAGTTCTGGAACACAAGTCCAATGCCTCTGTTCTCGGGAGAAAGGTCTGTAACGTCCTCATCTCCAAAGAAGATTTTTCCGCCGGTGGGCTGCTGAAGACCACTGATCATATAGAGTGTGGTGGACTTACCGCAACCTGAAGGGCCGAGAAGACCGACGAGCTTACCGTCGGGAATTGTAAAGGTAAAGTTATTTACCGCAATTACCTCTTCGTGAACCTTCTTGTTTCTGCCGGGGAAGATTTTTGTTAGATTTTGCAACTCAACTTTCATGGAATCTTCCTTTCATTATATAAAATTTATGTTGCTTCGCAAACAAATCAAAATTTATATTCGGCCATCTCCGCCTTTTCCGCCTGCAGCTTCTGCTTATATTCAAGCAACGCCTCTGGGCTGTCGAAGATCATCTGACTGTTAAAATCAACCACCGCCGTCTGTGCCATAATATCGTGGATCAGTGTTCTTTCTCTTGTGACGAGAACGAGAACGATCTGAGCGATAAGTATAATCGCAACGAGAAGAACGGCGAATATTCCGCCCGTGCCTGCAAGAATCATAATGAGCATCATAATGGGGACGAGAGTTTCGATGGTGCACTTGCCGAGAACAGTTCGTACGAACATCAGCAGGGGAGAGACCTTCACGCCATCGTATCGCATAACCGCTATGCCGAAGATCTTTTTGCCGAGGGTTTGTCCGTTTTTGAAAATCAGCGGGACTACGAACTCGGTGAGAATATGGGCTATCAAAACACTTACCACTATTATAACTATCATAAGATTGATAAGCATATTGTGGTAGTAAATTACCTCTTCGTCAACCTTGAACTTTTCGTCGGCAGCCTCGTATTTTGCCTTTTCTTCCTTCGGCAGCTTATCGTATTCCTCAGTACCGATAAGGTCCAGGTCTATACCGTATTCCTGCTCGTATCTCTCGTAGCAGGCGTTAAGACCGTCGGTATAGCTGTCATAGTCAAGAATTGCGGAGACACCCCACGCAATTCCTACGGCAACAATGCCGAGCATTATAAAATCAAAAAGTCCTGCGGATATTCTCTTCCACAAATCCGCCTTTTGTAAATCATAAATCATTTTGTTTCCCCTTGCCCCGAGGGCTATGAAAAAAGTCACGTCCGACTCGTTTTGAATTCCCGATGCAGTTAGTACGCCTGCGCGCACGCATTAAGAGTACATATTCGTGCAAATATATTTTATCATATTCAAAAAACAAAATCAACTCTATATAATCAAAAAAAATAAATAAAATTATGTTTTAGTTTTGGGTAAAATGCACAAATGTGTACAAAACTCTGACATTTTGTAGACTATTGTCAAAAAATAAAAGACAAGAAACTATTGGCAAAACCGTCTGTATGTGTTTCTCATAATACAGCTTAAAAAACAAAAAAGCATTTTTAATTATTTGCATTCTGACACAATAAAAATGAAAAAACAATAAAAATGACAACTATAATTGTCAAAATCAGGCGTTTTTTAGTTAAAAACAACCCTTGATTTTAAAAACGCTTCAAAAAATATAACCAATATCACTTGAAAGACTGCTCTGAATGTGATATAATTACGGTTGAATAAACAAAAAACATCAAAGGAGATTTGATATGAGAAAGAATTTTGGCGCTAAAACCTGGGCGTATCCTATGCCTGTATTTATCGTTGGCAGCTATGACGCTAACGGAAAACCCAACGCTATGAATGCCGCTTGGGGCGGAATTTATGACACGAATCAAATTATGGTTTGTCTTGCCGACGATCACAAAACGACCGATAATATTAGGATAAGCGGTGCGTTCACGGTAAGCTTTGCAACCGAGAGCACCGTTGTAGCGTCTGATTACGTTGGTATCGTTTCGGCAAACGACAACGCGGACAAGCTTGCTATCGCGGGCTTCCACGCAGTAAAGAGCGAATTCGTAAACGCACCTATGTTTGACGAGCTTCCTATGGCGGTTGAATGTAAGCTTTTAAAGTTCAACGAGGATGGCATTTGTATTGGAGAGATAGTTAATGTTTCTGCAGACGAGTGCGTTCTTGACGGGAACGGTCGCATTGATCCAAAAAAGCTCGCCCCTATATGCTACGATAGCGTAAACCACAACTATCTCTCACTTGGAAATCCCGTTGGAAAGGCGTTTTCCGATGGAAAAAAGCTTATGTGATTTTATATTTTTTGCACAAAAAAGTTTATAACTTTTGCTAATTGATTTTGCACTTTGTATATGTTATTATAAGTATCAGCAAATAAATTATAAAAGACAGGAGAAGTGTATGAATATAGAAGAAAAAAACGGCTCTGTAAACAATGAGCCTGCTGAAAATTCTACTCTCGAAATTAAAAACGAATGTTGTGTAAGGAAGCTTAATAAAAGAGCCCAAATAGCTCTTGCCGCAGGGGCGGCGGTGGCTTTGATTGGGATCATCGTGGCTATAATCCTGCTTGTCGGTTGCGGTGGTGCAGGCGGACTTTCCTCCGACACTCTTTACGTTGGTAAGGTGGAAAATATGCCCAAGGATTTCATTATGGGTATGGATGCATCTGCAGTACCATCTCTTGAAGCCAGCGGAGTTAAATACTACGATTATGACGGCACCGAGAAGGACGTATATCAGATCCTCAGCGAAAACGGTGTGAATTACATAAGAGTACGTATCTGGAACGATCCCTTTGATAAGGACGGAAACGGCTACGGAGGCGGAAACTGCGATATCGAGAACGCTATTGAAGTTGGTAAGCGCGCTACCAAGTACGGTATGAAGCTGCTCGTTAACTTCCATTACAGCGATTTCTGGGCGGATCCCGCAAAGCAGCAGGCGCCTAAGGCGTGGAAGTATATGAGTCTTGAAAACAAGAGCCAAGCTCTTTACGACTACACCAGAGAATGTTTGCAGAAGCTTATTGACGCAGGCGTTGATATCGGTATGGTGCAGATAGGAAACGAGACCACGGGTAAGATGTGCGGAGAGACCAAGTGGGCAAATATTGCTAAGCTTATGAAGTCCGGCTCCAAGGCTGTCCGCGAACTTTGTCCCGATGCACTTATTGCTATTCACTTCACAAATCCCGAGAAGATTACCAATTATGAGAGCTATAGTGCAAATCTTGATTATTACGGCGTAGACTACGACGTATTTGCATCATCTTATTATCCCGCTTGGCACGGTACTCTTGAGAATCTTGCAACCGTTTTAAATAAGGTTGCCGATCAGTATAAGAAGAAAACTATGGTAATCGAGACCGCCTATGCGAACACCACCGAGGATACAGACTTCTACGGAAACGGCGGAACCGACGGCGTTAAGGAATATCCCTTCAGCGAGCAGGGACAGGCAAACCATATCAGAGAGCTTGTGAACACCGCTGTCAACGAAATGCATAACTGCATCGGTATCTGCTACTGGGAGGGCACGTGGATCTCGGTCGGCGGTGAGACCTGGGAGGAAAACTCTGCAATCTGGGAAAAGTACGGTTCTGGCTGGGCAAGCTCTTATTCGGGCGAGTACGATCCCGATGATGCAGGACTTTGGTACGGTGGTTGCTCGGTAGATAACCAGGCGTTCTTTGATGCAAACGGCAAGGCTCGCGAGTCGCTTAAGGTATTTGCTCTCGTGAGAACAGGAAACAAGATCAAGGTTGTTCCTGAGACCATCGAGGAGCTGAATATTATGCTTGACATCAACGGTGACGTTGTTCTTCCCGACAAAGTAAATGCTATTATGAACGACAACTCAAGGCGTGAGGTTGACGTAGTATGGCACAACGTTGACGTGGATACTATGAAAAACAGTGGCCCCGCTAAATATACCATTCTCGGTACGGCTGACGGAATGGAGGCTGTCTGCAACGTTTCTATGGTAGAGTACAACTACCTTCAGAACTGGTCCTTCGAGGACGATCTTGATGCTACGGGCTGGACAACCAGCTTCCCCAAGAAGCTCAATGAGCTTAAAGTAATGGATAAGCCAGATGATTCTCAGACAGGAACAAGGCATTTCCACTTCTGGAGCAGCGAGGCAGTCGAGTTTAATCTTGAGCAGGAGATCAAAAATCTCGGTAGCGGCAAGTATAAGTATGCAGTATCCACTATGGGTGGAGATATGGGTGATTACACCGCTTACGCATACGTTAAGATCAACGGTGAGATAGTTGCTACCAAGGATGCCACCTTCACTGCGTGGAGCGAATGGCACACCACAGATTTTATTGAAATTGATTATAAAGAAGGCGATACCATCGTTGTCGGTATTTACGTAAAGGCGGCAGCAGGCGCGTGGGGTAGCATTGACGATGCTATGCTCAATTCGGTTAAGGAGTAATTATGGATCAGGAAAATAATACTTCGGTTGAAGCCGAGAAAATAATTGATAACACGAATGAAGAAATAAAGGAGAGCCACAAAAAAGGGCTCTCTAAAAAGGCGAAGATAGCAATCATTTCGGGAACGTCGTTGGTTCTCGTTATTGCAATAGTTTTCGGAATACTTGCAGGCGCGGGACTTATTCGATTTACCCCAAAGGTGGTGGATCCCATAAACGATAATTATAGAACATTTTATCAAATATTCGTAGGCTCCTTCTCCGACTCCAACGGCGACGGTATCGGTGATCTCAGAGGTATTATCAACAGAATAGATTACCTCAATGACGGAGATATCAGCAGCGGAAATGATCTCGGAGTTCAGGGCATCTGGCTTTCTCCCATCTTTGCATCTCCTACGTATCATAAGTATGACGCTACCGATTATTACCAGATAGACGAGGACTTCGGAACCGAGGAAGATCTCAAAGAGCTTATCGAGCTCTGTCACGAGCGTAACGTAAAGGTTATTCTCGATCTTGTTCTTAACCATACTTCAAATTATCACAAATGGTTCACCGAGTTCAAGAAGGCGAGACAGAACGGCGACAGATCTAATAAGTATTACGACTATTACAGCTGTGTGACGGGTGCCGAGAGGGATAGTCGCGCTTGGCAGAAGATTCTTGGAGTGGATTATTACTACGAGTGCAACTTCGCCAGTGCAATGCCCGAGCTGAACTACGATAACCCCGCCGTTAAGAAAGAAATGCTGGATATTGCCAAGTACTATCTCGATCTTGGCATCGACGGCTTCCGCTTTGATGCGATAAAGTACGTTTATTACGGTGATACCAAGGCGTCTGCCGAGTTCTGGGAGTGGTATATGAGTGAGCTTACCGCCTATGCTCCCGATATATATTGCGTTGGTGAGTGCTGGTCCGCAGAGAGCGAGATTCTCCAGTACTACGGCGCAATGAACTGCTTCAACTTCGCTATGTCTGGCCCCGAGAGTAAAGCGGCAGATGCGGCGAGAGGCAGAGGCATTGGTTCCTTCCTCAATTATATTGAAAGCTATCAAGATAAGGTGCAAGAGGCTAATCCAAACGGTATGCCTATTCAGTTCCTGTCCAATCATGACCAGGATAGAATCGCGGGCGCATTCCCGCAGATTGAATATCTTAAGATGCTTGCTAACCTCTATCTTCTCTCCCCCGGCTCTCCATTTATTTATTACGGAGAGGAGATCGGCATCAAGGGCTCAAGAGGTGCAGCAAACACAGATGCTAACCGCCGTCTTGCAATGGTTTGGGGAGACAATGATACTATAGCCGATCCCGAGGGAACCACATATCCCGCCTACGCTCAGGTACAGGCAACGGTTAAGAATCAGCTTGAGGATGAAATGAGTATGCTTAATCACTATTCCAAGTTGATTGCCGTTCGCAACAAATATCCCGCAATAGCTCGTGGCGATTACAATGCCGTAACGGGAGCCGGCAAGGAGTTCGGTGGCTTCTGGGTGGAGTATAACGGTGAGGTTATCGGCATATTCCACAACACAGGTCTGGAGACTATCACCATTGACCTTAGCGGCTGCAGTGGAATTGATGGACACAGCTTCTCCAAACTGTTGGATTACGTCGGTACCGGTACAGCAACTCTTGATGGCAACACTCTTACAATCGAAGGGTTTACCAGTGTAATCATTCAATAAGGTAAACTAAACTTGACATATTATGGTAAAAAGACATGGAAAATAAATTTGTAGTCAATATTATTCACCGCCCTGAGCTATCACCCGAGTATGCTGAAAAGGCGCTCGGTGGCGCCAAGGGCGTGCGCGACGAATCGCTGGATATCTTCAGATTCCAGCAGGATTGCGCCCATAAATACGGTCTTAAAACGACCATACAGATCACATACGCGTCGCTTTTCTCCGACGTGATCATTCAGCTTGCAAAGGAGGAACACGAGAAGTACGGTGACGAGATCGGACTCTCTCTGCTCGGGCTTCCTTGTCCTGAGTTTAAGGCTAAATATAAGACCGAGGACTTCTGCATCTGGATGTTTGACGAGGCGACGAAGAGAGAGATAATCGACGATGTTTTCGGCAAATTCTACGATAAATTCGGCTTTTATCCCGAGTCCACCAGCAGTTATTTTCTTGACGCATATACCATCAACTATATCAAGGAAAAATACCCGTCCGTAAAGTGTGCGGTTGCCACCTGCTGGGAGGAGGGTCCTAAGGCATATCACACCTGCAACAACTCCTGGTATACCTTTATGGACGGCGGCCCATGGAATCCCTGGATCCCCTCAAAGGTGAATTCTCACTGTCCCGCATCCGACTCGGATGACGATTCGGGCATTGTTGCTATCCCTCACCTCTCCCGCGACCTTATGGCCTGCTTTGACGGCAACGGCTCTAATTTCGGTACTCATCCCCAAAACGTTCTGCGCGGAATGATCTACTACAACGAGAACGGTGAGTACGAATATCCCTACCTTTATAACCTTATAGATCAGTACCGTCACCTTGCGAAATACAACGACGGATACAGCTATAATATGATGTTCGTAGGTCCCGGCTGGCTCAACAAAATGGGACGCTGGGAGGCGCCCTACGAGCTGCTTGCAAAGTCCTATGACGACGGTATGAAGTATTATGGCAAGCTGAAGGCGGAGGGCAAGCTTATTGATATGACGATGAGCGAGTTTGCCGACTATTACCGCTCCTGCCATAAGGATTATAAGCGCGGAGAGTGCGCTCTTTGGAAGGATATTCTTTATGGCAGCCGAAAGGAGTACTTCTGGTATGCAGATCCCGCTATTAGAACCTGCTTTGACTTCAATCAGGGCGGAGCTATGATCGATCTGCGTCCCTACGTAGCTCGCATTCCTCAGCAGACAGGTATCGGAACAGAGAATGTTTACGATGCATCATATCCCTACCTTATTCAGATCAACTATCGCGCGGGCTTCTTCACCCACTATGCTGGCGCGGGAACCGTAAAGTCCTGCAAGGTCAGCGCGAGAGGACAGAGCTCCGATCTCTGTCTCACCAGAACAATGGCAAGGTATGACAGAGTGGAGGGCGGCGTAAGACTTACAGCCGATCCCGTCAGCCTTAATCTCGGCGGTCTTGAGGTAGTCGTTCAGTCGGTCTACACCATCCTTGAGGGCGAGGGCAGGGTAATTACCGAGCGTAATATTCTCAACGACCTCGGCGGCGAGGAAGTGACCCTTACCGAGTACTTCACGGGCGGCTTCGGCACAACCGAGTACCAGACCGATATGACCAAGATAACCCTTGGCGTTGACGGTGAGGAGATGCAGTTCTCCTACCACGGAAAGAGAATCTCCAAGGATAACGCAGAGCACGCTTACGTAAACATTCCCGACGTTTACACCACCGTTTCTATGGGCGGTGAGGGTGTTCGTGCGACGGTAGAGGAGGGAATTGCCTTCTCGCCCGTATATCACCTTGAGGTAAGCAAGACTATAGATAAAGGAGGAGTGAAAACATGGCTCAGTCTACAAAAGGCAAATTGAATTTCCGTTGTCCCTCCTGCTTTATGAGGGATATAGACATTGATATGTTCTTCGACGGCGAGGCAAAGGAGTATTACTGCCTTCGCTGTGGATTTACAGGTAAGGAGGAGGATGTTCTCCGTCTTAACGAGATGGCGAGATACCGCTATCGCGCTATGAAGAAGCGTGTCGTTGACTTCGGCGAGGACAACGAGCCTCCCGTATTCGAGGATCACAGAGGTGGCGAGCAATGATACTTGGAATTGACGTTTCCACCTATCTTGAGGAGCTATCTCACGGTGCAAAATATTATGACGGCAGCCGTGATATAGACCCCCTTGACGCTTTCATCGAAAACGGCGTTGACCATATGCGTATCCGCGTGTGGAACGATCCGAAAAGCCCCGACGGTACTCCCTATCTTGCCGGCAGCTGTGATATAAACGAGTACGTAAGACTAGCCAAATTGGCAAAGCAAAAAGGCTTTAAGCTCCTTATGGACTTCCATTATAGCGATTTCTGGGCGGATCCCGGCAAGCAAACGATCCCTAAAGCCTGGGCAAATTACGGTATTTGTGAGATGTGCGATGCGGTTTACTCATTCACTAAGGAATGTCTTGAGATTGCTAAGCGAGAGGGAGTTGCTCCAACGCTTATCCAGGTTGGAAATGAGATAACAAACGGTATTCTCTGGCCTGTGGGCAAGCTTGAAATTAACGGAAAACGCGGAAATTACGATAATTTCTGCCGCCTTATCGACGCGGGATGTCGCGCCTGCCGCGAGGCTTTGCCCGAGGCGAGAATCATTCTCCACCTCGAGCGCAGTCACGACAAGGAGGTCTACCAGGATTTCTTTAATGAAATGGTAGCTCATGGCATTGACTTTGACATTATAGGCGCATCCTATTACCCCTATTGGCACGGCACCCCCAGTCAGCTTATGGA
>JAZNZI010000093.1:0-4093 GCA_045594865.1 Eubacteriales bacterium
AACACGAATCTTAAATTCTGGCGAGTACTTTTTGTTTTTTCTTCCTGTTTTTTTCATAAAAAATATGCACCTCCAAAAGAGTCTAACTTTTGGGGTGCATATCAAAAAGCGGTCTTTTTCATATAATTATTTACATTTTGCCTAAATTTGCTCTTTTCTGAGCAGCTCGAGAGCCTTTTCAAACTCGGGTGGAAGCTCGCATTCAAAGGTCATTCGCTCGCCTGTTTTTGGGTGGGTAAGGCTGAGCTTCTTTGCGTGGAGCGCCTGCCCCGAGAAGAGTGTGGGATGCCTTTTTTCAAACTGCGTCTTGCTCTTTGCATAGACCTCGTCGCCCAGCAGCGCGTGTCCCACGTAGGACATATGTACGCGTATCTGGTGGGTTCTGCCTGTTTCAAGCTGGAGCGCAAGATAGCTTATTCCGCCAAATCTCTCAAGCACCTGATAGTGTGTTATCGCCTCTCTCGCCGTGTGATCACCCGAGGTTATTACCGCCTGCTTTTTGCGGTCTGTGGGGTGGCGTCCTATGGGATAATTCACCGTTCCCGAGTCATCCTTGAAGCCGCCCGTCACCAACGCGCGATACTCCCTGACTATACCGTGATGCTTCATCTCCTCCGAGAGCGCCACGTGCGCGTCGTCGCATTTCGCCACTACGAGAAGCCCCGAGGTGTCCTTATCAATTCTATGTACGATACCCGGGCGCATAACTCCGCCAACGCCCGACAGCGAGTCGCGGCAGTGATAGAGCAGGGCGTTTACCAGCGTTCCGCTGTAATTACCGGGCGCAGGGTGGACCACCATACCCTTAGGCTTGTTGATTACGATAATATAGTCGTCCTCGTAAACTATGTCGAGGGGAATATCCTCGGGCACAGCCTCGCATTCCTTACATTCGGGCAGGGTGATCTCGATCTCCTCTCCCGCCTTTACCGAATACTTCTTCGGCTGAGCCTTGCCGCCGATAAGGATAGCGCCCTCCTCGATAAGCCTTGTAGCCGCGGATCTGGTTATTCCCGCCGCCTCGGCAGCCACCGCGTCAAGTCGCTTGCCCGCGTCTGTGTCGATTACGGTGTATTTCATCACTCGTTTTCCTTGCTCTCGGTGTTTTCGGAAGCTTCGTCAGACTCACCGCTTGCCTCAGCAAGCTTTTTTGCCTTTTCTGCCTTGCTCTCCTTGATAATATCAAGCACCAGCGCCAGCATCAGCAGCCCCGCGCCCACGCAGACGAAGGAATCCGCCCCGTTGAATACCGCGTTCCATATTCCGCAGAAGTCGATGAAGTCGATAACCTCGCCGTTTCCCGTCACGGGATTTACGTAGAAGCCAAGGCCCAGTCGGTCGATCATATTGCCTATACCGCCCGACACTACCATAGACATAGACACGCCGTACAGCAGATTGTCAGCGTGACCGAGGTAGAGATAGGCGGTAAAGCCGATTATCATAAGCGTGGAGATAAGCATAAAGATCCATCTCTCGTCAGCACCGTCCATAGTACCGAACGCCATACCGTCGTTGGTGGTGTAGGTAAGATGCAAAAAGCCCTTGATAAGCGGAATGGACTGTCCCTTTGTCATAAATTCCACGGTTAAAAATTTCGTCAGCTGGTCAAGTATTATGCCGACGACTATGATAGCCGAATAGATGATATAATCCTTCGGCGTTTTCTTTTTGAAAATTGTCATATTACTCTCTCTTGCCTAAATAGCGGGCAGCAAGCCGCTAAGAAGCCATATTAAAATGTATGTTATTGAAAATGCCCAGTCAATAGGCGAGTCCTGTCCTATATTCAGCCGCACCATAACCGCTCGCACGGGCGCGATAAACGGCTCGGTCACGTAGCAGGTGATAGCGTAGATTCGGCTCTCGGTCGGATCGATGAAAATGGGCAGGAGAATCCGTATGATCATAGCGAAGGACACAACCTCAAGCACTATTGATACGGTCTTTGCGATTATATAAAAAAATTCTTGCACTTGTCTTTCCTTCTGATCGGGTAAAACTCTTTTGATAAAAAATGTGGGCTGTCGCAAAGCCGATCGCGACAGCCCGCCGAGACCTAACCGTAAGTTAGTCGGACTAACAGATTCAGTTGATGAAATCACAGCCGACCGTCTTACAATTCAAAATCAGTCGTCCTCAGATACGTCTACGTTGTGGGGAGTGATGATGTAGGTGCTCTTAGCAACGTTCTTGATCTCTCCGTCGTTGGAGTAAGTAACGCCGTTAAGGAAGTCGAGCATACGTACGGTCTGTACGTTGTCGAGCATCTCCATATTAAGCACTACGGTGCAGCCATCGAGAAGATAGTCTGCAATCTCGCTAACCTCATCAAAGGAGCTGGGGCGGACAACTCTAAGCTCAATGTTGCTCGCGGAGTCGCCTGCGTTCGTCACGATGGGAGCCGCGGGCTTTCTGATTTCTTCGTGTCTTTCAACGTTCATGGGTGTAACCTCCTCATATGTGGGGAACTCGGGAATATCGGTGCCTTCGTCCGATCCGATTCCTTTTCTTAATTTTTTCATGAAATCCTCAAACATTTTTTTGCTTCCTTTCTTTCATAAACTCTTAAAAAGCTTTCGTCCGACTCTTACCAGTGTCGCGCCCTCCTCAATGGCAACAGCATAGCTGTCGCTCATTCCCATAGAGAGAATACCGTCGGTAAATCCGTGACGCTCGTTTAATCTGTCAAACAGATCTTTGGTTTCTTTAAAATAGGGGCGCAGCTCCTCGGCATCCTCGCATACGGGACCCATGGTCATAAGACCTGAAACCTCAATATGAGGATAATTTCCAAGAGCTATAAGGAAATCCTCCGCCTCCTCGGGCATAACGCCGCCCTTCTGTGCCTCTCGTCCTGAGTTGATCTCGATCAACACCTTGACCGTTCTGCCCAGCCTTTTTGCCTGCTTTTCGATCTCCTCGGCAAGCGTAAGACTGTCCAGCGAGTGTATAAGGTCTACCTTTCCGATAATCAGCCTGACCTTATTTCTCTGCAGGTTGCCTATTTCGTGAAGTCTTGGCATAAATCCCGCCTCACGAAGCATATCTCCACGCCTTTTCAGCTCACCCGGTCGGTTTTCACCGATATCGCGGACACCCGCGTCCGCGAGAGCCATAAGCTCCTCGTCGCTGCCGCTCTTGGTGACCGCCACCAGCGTGACCTCCCGACCGACCTTTTTACCAAGCTCGTCTATCTCAGAAAGCAGATTTATGTAATTCTGTCTGACGTAGTCAAAGCTGCTCATTTTCGGCCTCCGCGGGAGATTTTTCTTGGCAGAATGCATTTTGCACCTTGTTTATTTAATTATATCATACGCTTTTTAGTTTTGCAAGAGCAAAATAAAATTTTTAAGAGAAAATATTATATTTATTTACTATTGATTTTATGCGACTTTTGTGCTACAATGTATTTGTGAAAAAATGACTATTTGCGCGCATTCCCGTGGGGATGACCTGCACTATACAGAAAGGAGCTTCATATGCACGACGGAGTAATCGGCGCTGATCTGCCGACCACAGCCGCGCTTGCCTATCTTGGCGACGCGCGCCACGCCCTGTTCGTCAGACGTATGCTGGTGGAGAGGGGAATATGCAAATCGGGTGAGCTGAACGAGGCTGCCCTCGCTTACGTGACCGCCGAGGCGCAGGCGGCAATGATGCGTAAGATCGAGCATCTGCTCCTTGACGATGAGCGCGACGTTTACAGACGGGCGCAGAACTCGGGGCATCTGAACAGACCGAAGCACGCGTCGGCTGCCGATTACCGCGCGGCAACGGGATTTGAGGCTGTTATCGGTATGCTTGAATGGCTGGGCGATGAGGAAAGGCTTGAGATGCTTCTTTCGGTAGCCCATAACGATGAAAAATAAAGAAAGTGAGATATAAAAATGATTCAGAAGATTAAAGGCACAATGGATATACTTCCCGAGGAGACTCCCCTCTGGCGTCACATTGAGAAGGTTATGCGCGAGGAGGCGGAGAAGTACGGCTACGGCGAGATTCGCACTCCCACCTTTGAGAGCACGGAGCTGTTTGTCAGAGGAGTCGGAGATACCACTGACGTCGTACAGAAGGAGATGTATACCTTCGC
>JAZNZI010000094.1:0-6615 GCA_045594865.1 Eubacteriales bacterium
GCGTTCTTCTATGGTAAAATGATGGTAGCTCATATTGTTTCCTCCTGTTTTTTGGTGTGTGGTAACTTCATTATAACACAGGATTCAATATGAGTCTTCTTTTTTCCTTGAAAGTGTTGCACTTAATAGTATAATTCACCATTCGTATAATTCGAAGCCTCCCATGAGGGAGGCTTTTCCTTTAAAAACCGCGGGGATATTCTCCGATTTCGGTAAGGTGAAAGAGAAAATCGGACAGGCCTTTTCGGTCGGCGCGGTAGGTTATTCCCTGCCATACGCCGTCACAAGAAAGGACGTGAACGACAGCCTTTTCCTCGTTTATAAGGCGGGAAATCACTGTGGGCAGATAGAACTCGCAGCACAGAGGATCTGAAGCTATATTTTCATCAAGGAAACGAGCAAAGAGGCGCTCACACTCGTCAATTATATTTGGGGTAAAGCCCCATAAATTTACCGAAACGGTGGAGGTGAGATCAAGCATCATTCTGCCTGACGGGGTATCGCAGAATACGTCATTTCCCTCTCTGACGATTCCCGTCCTCTCGCATATTTCGGTGAGAAAGCCCTCCTTTATATTACATACTCCACGAGAGACCTTGCCGTTTTTGCTGAGGGTATTTTCCAGTCGATAGCCAACCATAGCATAGGCCTGCCCTGCCCTATTCTGTGACAAAAAACTGAAAATGCTTGAAAGCGCCTCTCTGCCATAGAAATCATCGGCATTTATCAGCGCAAGGGGTGTGTTTACTTTCCCTTTCAAGCAGGCAACCGCGTGGGCGGTTCCCCAAGGCTTTATGCGCCCCGCGGGACAGGTGAAGCCATCGGGAAGTATGTCTATCTCCTGATAGGCATAATCCACCGAGATGCCGTATTTTTCGGGATAGGTATCGCTGACCTTGCGAAAATCTGCCTCTATCTCCCGATTTATTACGAAAACCACGCGGTCAAAGCCTACCCGCACCGCATCATATACCGAGTAGTCTATTATTCTATGTCCGTAGCTGTCGACAAGCTCCAGCTGCTTCAGTCCTCCAAAGCGGCTTCCCCTCCCTGCCGCCATAATAACAAGAGCTAAATTTTCCATAAAGCCTCCGTTTTCAAGGTATTCCTTAATAATTTTATGCAAGAATACTTGAAAAAAATGGCGGATAGAGGTATAATAAAAGAAAAAAACCGAAAGGAACTTTACTTATGAGCAAATTCCAGGTTATAGAGCATCCCTTAATTCAGCACAAGCTGACTATTATGCGTGAAAAGGACACCCCCACAAGCGAGTTCAAGCAGCTGCTTGACGAGATATCCATGCTTATGGGTTATGAGATCACAAGAAATCTGCCCACCGAGGACGTGGAGATAGAAACTCCCATCTGCAAGACCGTGCAGAAGAAGATCTCAGGCAAGAAGCTTGCTATCGTGCCCATACTCCGCGCAGGTCTTGGTATGGTAGACGGTCTGCTTCGTCTCGTTCCCGTGGCGAGAGTCGGACATATCGGTCTGTACCGCGATCCCGAAACCCATCTCCCCGTTGAGTATTACTGCAAGATGCCCCCAGAGCTTGAGGAGAGAACGGTTATTATAGTTGATCCTATGCTTGCAACAGGCGGATCTGCCAGCGATGCTATCACTATGGTAAAGAACAAGGGCGCAAAGCACATTATGCTGATGTGCCTCGTTGCCGCCCCCGAGGGAGTTAAGAAGGTGCAGGAGAGCCACCCCGACGTTGACATCTATGCGGCGGCTCTTGACGAGTATCTTAACGACCACGCGTATATCGTTCCCGGTCTTGGCGACGCGGGCGACAGAATTTTTGGAACAAAATAAGCAAAGAAAGAAAACTGCGTGAAAGGAGGTATTGTCGGTGCGCGAACTGATTATTGGCAAAAACGACGCGGGACAAAGGCTGGACAAGTTTATCACCAAGACGCTTGATCTGCCTATGAGCCTGCTGTATAAGTCCATAAGGCTGAAAAAGATCAAGGTCAACCGCAAGAGAGCTGAGAATAACACCATTCTCTGCGAGGGCGATAGGATACAGTGCTTCCTTGCCGAGGAATTTTTTGAAAAAAAGGCGGACAAGCACTCCTTTGAGAGCATATCGGTCAAGCTGGATATAGTATATGAGGACGAGAATATTATGCTCCTTAACAAGCGACCGGGTGTATCAGTACACGAGGACGAGGACGGCTCGACTAATACGCTGATCACGCACATCCAGGCATATCTCTATCAAAAAGGTGAATATCGCCCCGAGGACGAGCAGTCCTTTGCCCCTGCCCTATGCAATCGAATAGACCGAAACACAGGCGGCATCGTTATAGCGGCAAAGAATGCCGAGGCTCTGCGCGTGATGAATGAAAAGATAAAGCGCAGAGAGATTGATAAATTCTATCTTGCGGCGGTTCACGGAATTCCGAAGCCAGAAAGCTCGACTATAAAGGGCTGGCTGCTGAAGGACGATAAGAAAAATATCGTAAGGGTATACGACAAAAATCCCCCTCGCTCAGCGAAGGAGATCATAACCAAATATAAGGTTGTGGCAAAGAGCGGTGACAGCGCGCTTATTGAGGTGGAACTGCTGACAGGACGAACTCACCAGATCCGCGCACATATGGCCCATATTGGTCACCCGCTTATCGGTGACGGAAAGTACGGCATTAACAAGGGCGACAGAGCAAAGGGCTACAAGTATCAGGCTCTCTACTCCTACCGTCTGCGTTTCTCATTTGACGAGAGCGAGCCCAGCTGCCTCGATTACCTAAACGGTAAGGAATTCAAGATTCCAAAGAAGGATATTTACTTCACTAAGGAGTATTTCTAAACAAAAAAAGCACGCAGAAAATGCGTGCTTTTTTGTGCTTTTTAGCGAATAATGTTTGAAAAATACCAGAATTCGCGGTATTTTTTACTTTTCCTCGGTGAAATTCTCTTTTCTTGGCTTATACGTATCCTTCTGGCTACAGCCTGCTCTGCCGCCACCCGCACAGGCGCAGGCACAAGCACAGGCACAGGCGCATCCACCGCCGTGACCGCCCCTATAGCCAGAACCCGAATGACCTCCGCTAGACGCCATATGCTTCTCCTGAGCGTCCCTATAATGTCTATTAGGTCTTCCGTAGATATACATAGGATGACCGTAGCCGTAGATAAAGCCTCTGCCCCTGTGGTAAGAAACCACGGTATCAAAGCAGAATATCTCGAAGACGAACAACACAATAATTATAATGATAAAGATCGCGATGAACGCCGCTCTGTCCGACTCTAAATCGTTGTAAACACTACCGTCATAGAAGGGCTTATATTCAACTGTCGGGGCATCGAAGCTATCGTAGCTGACCGTCAGGGTGCGGTATTCCCCTGCTTCCATCGAGCCGCGCCAGATATGCCAGCCGTCCAAGGTTTCGGTCGAGTTGTTGGATACTTCGTTTGGCAGCTCCTTCCAATAAAAAGCATAGCTGGTAATGGGGGTTGCGTTAAACCAACAAGGTACAAATTCATAGAAATACTCTCCGTCTCTCTCGCAGAGCATACTCTGCTGATTGATAGAGAAGCTGAATTCAAGAGTATCTCCCCTGTAATAATCTCTGTCAAGGTAAAGGTCTATATGACACTCGCCCTCATAGTCGTCGTAGCGCTCTGCGCTGACTATATTGGTGGAGTAATTCAACAGGCTATAGTCGGGATTTGCAATTCCAACGTAAACGAAGGTCAAAGGCTCGTCGATATCAAGGGGTGTCCACTTGAATTTATATTCAATATCAAGCGTTCCGTCGCTCTTTGGAGTGACGTAGATCTCGTATTTATCAATAACGTCCTGAGGTGACGGCTCGTAGTTGACTATAGCAACTACGCAAAGAACCTGCAAAAGTATAAGAACGGTAAGCAGAATTGCTCTTCCCACAGGGAATTTTCTACGTTTCCTTACAGTTTCCTCGGAAAAATCGTAATCAACTTTCTTTTTAGCCATTTTTGCCTCCCTTTCTGAAGGGACAGCATCTCGCTTCCTTCTCATTCATATTACGAAGCGCACGGCACTTGTCATTTTTCCATATGGATTTAAAGCTATCGGTGAGAATGTTTCCAAGCGCGCCGTCGGCGGTGAGCCAGCTCTGGCAAGGGATAACAGTGCCGTCGGGGGCTATGGCCATATTGGAAAGACAGGCTCCGCACATAGGAGCGTTCATATTAAGCTCTTCGAGCTTGGAGTCGTCGATAAGTCCCGGAGAAGTGAAATCTATTTCCATTCCGTTTTCATTACAGAACCTCTTGGCTTCCTTTACTATCTCATAAAGCTCATCGCCCGTAAGATCATACTCGCCATGCCTGTTCTCTGCCATACCTGTGCAGATAAGACCGCTGATGGTGACGAAACGGACACCGAGAGACTTGATAAAGCAGAGAGTTTCAAGATAGTCGGCATTTTTTCTGCACAGCGGGGTGTTTATGCTGACGTCAAGACCTGATTTAACCGCGTTTTTAATACCTGCGACCGTCTTTTCAAAATAAGACGCACCCACAAGAGAATTATGTATCTCCTCATTATGAGAATAAAGAGTGATCTGCAAACTGTCAAGACTTGCCCTGCTAAGTCCGTCGCACAGCTCCTCGGTAAGAAGCACGCCATTGGTATTAAGACGGGTGACGAACCATTTTGAGTAATCAATAAGCCGGCAGAGATCCTCTCTCTGCGTAGGCTCACCGCCCGTAAAGGTAAGCATAGGAACACCTGCAGACCTCAGCCTGTCGATAGCGCGCATCCACTCGCTTGTAGAAAGCTCTTTCGTACCAGAGAGCTTCTCTCCTGCAGCATAGCAGAAAAGGCACTTCTGATTGCACTTCCATCTGCCGTCACAGTCGGTCATTGCGCTGATCATAAGATCCATTCGATGAGGCGCATACATATTCTTTGCGTATGAGCGGATGGACAGTTTTTCAATATCCGCATCGGTTCCTTCGCCTCTCGCCACGGCAAAAATAACCTCCAGCATATAAGAGAGATCCTCTCTTATCTCAACCTTAGAGGTGAGGGGATAGACCCTGAGAGTGCTTTTCACCGTCTTGTCGAAAATAGCATCGTAATCGGTGTCGGAGATCTCTCTGCCGTCAAATTTATTGGTCTGGGCAATAAATGCCGAGAGCATTATTGCCCAGGAATATCCCAGGGGCAGAAGATAATATCCGTTAAGTATACATATGTAGCTTGAATTTCCAAGCAATCTAAACCTTGGCGGAATCAAATGAATACGCACGACACCAGGACCGCTTGGGTTAAAGGTGCAGTGCTTAACACCGCTTCTCAATTCTCTGTACTGAGCAATTTTATTTAAAATTCCCATAGTTTATGTACTCTTTTGTCAATATTTGTAAATAAATGTAGACATTTTCTAATTTTGAGGTGATTTTGATGCATAATGCGGCTTTTAGCACCGAATGCGTAGTGACCTACGTCGAGTATGTGAGAAAAGGCGCATCAGGCGCAAAAGATTCCAAAATTATTTGCCTGTGCTACCGAAGCCGCCTGCTCCGCGGACAGTATCGGACAGATCATCAGCCTCCTCAAATTCTGCCTTTAAGAAAGGCACTATAGCAAGCTGAGCGATGCGCTCGCCCGGGTAAACGATCTGGCTTCTCTCGCTATGATTATGCAGGGTGACCATAATCTCGCCGCGGTAATCGGCATCAATTACACCCACCTTGTTTGCAGGAGCAAGTCCGCGCTTCGCTCCCATACTGGATCGGGCAAATACAAGACCGCAATAGCCCTCGGGGATCTCTAACGATATACCTGTATGCACAAAATTAGTTTCGTGAGGCAAAATCTCTACGGGCTCGTCAAGGAGAGCGTAAAGGTCTGCACCTGCGGAATACTCGGTGCCGTAGGTGGGAATTATTGCTTTTTCGTCAAGTCTTTTAATTTTAACTGTCATAATATTCTCCTGAATATGAGTTATTAATTCAAAAGCTTCTGTCCAGCTTGCAACCCTCCCATATCATCACTTTTTTATGATGGCGGGTCAGGTTCATATCAATTATACGCTGATTTTTCGAGCCGCGGAATCTGAGTCCGAGGCTTTTTTCTTCTTCAACGTACGCTCCGTCAACCAGCACGTCCACGAGAGAGAGCAGTTCTGCCGTAAACTCGGTATTTGTACGATGACCTGCTATCTCACCGATCAGCTCCTCGTAGAGATTGCCTGTGTATAGCCAAACCGTTTTCTCGGGAAAGCGTAGTTTAAATTCACGCAAAAGAGGCAAAAGCTCACGTTGATTTTCGGGCTCCATAGGCTCGCCGCCAAGAATGGTCAGCCCTCTTACCGAGGGGTTATCCACCGCCGAGAATATCTCCTCGGCGGCGGCATTATCAAACAATTTACCATAGGTAAAATCCCAGGTTTCAGGCTGGAAGCAGCCCTTACATCTGTTGCGGCAGCCGCTAACGAAGAGAGAAACTCTTATTCCCTCGCCGTTTGCGATATCGCATTTTTTTATTGATCCGTAATGCATCTGACACCTCATCCGTCACCTACGGTGACACCTTCGCCTCAAGGGGAAGGCTTAATTTATCTCTGAGGAATGCGGCCGTGTAGGATGCCTCGCAGGCGGCAACCTGCTCGGGTG
>JAZNZI010000095.1:0-2540 GCA_045594865.1 Eubacteriales bacterium
CGGTTTTGTGCGGAGCACAATGAAAAAAAGACAGGCGTCCAAATAGGATGCCTGTCTTTTTTCATGGTGAGCCGGAGTGTAGTTAAATCGAACTCAAAAATTAGAGCCGGGGATTACCCTTTAGATTTAACATGATACTATAAAAATGCTTACAGCCTTATTTTCAAGGCGGGAACCGTACCTAAGTTGGTATAGTCAACCCAGATAGAGCTATTACAATGTCCGTCTGTGCTACTTCTGTATGCATAGCCGCTACGGTAACAGTCGGGCGATCGATGATACCACCAGCCGTTGCCGTAGTAGTCCTCCGTTGTTATCATCAGCGCTCCGAGTGCTCTTGAGTAATCCGATGTTATCATCTCTCTCGACTCATCTGCGGACTCGGAAGAAGAAAATCCGTAGGCTTCGTTGGTTGCTTCCTCTTGAGAAAGAAGAAAAATCTTATCGTTGGTATTTTCACAAGCGTATTTATTCACACCTCCGTTATGTGCGGTTTCGTTGCCGTGGGGGTTAGTGCTCTTTGCGCTGTTATCCACCTCGGTGATCAGAATTATTTCCTGCTGAAGCGCGCTGAATGCCGTTTCGTAGAAGGTTGCGTTAAGCCAGGCTCTTATTTCGCTGTACTTATAGTTATTTGCATAGGTGCCCTCGGGCACGCCGTCTGCGTTATTGTAGTATGTTTGATACCGGTCATAAAAATCCCATTGATATGGCAGGACGTCAATTATGCTATCGCAAAGGAGGAACGCCTCGCCATTTTCCTCGGAGAGTATTCTCCAACGGATGGGCTCAACCTTGAAGTAATATACGGTTCCTTTCGTTATGCTTGCTCCTGTGGAGAAGGTAAAGTCATTATAGTGAGGATCTGCACTTACCTTGGCATAATAGCATCCGTCGTCACCCAGGTAGTAGCCACGTTCGTCGGTGGTTGAGGTAATGGTTACGCTATCGGCCTTTAACGTCTGTGGATATTCGCCGAGATAGATGTAATCGCCATCGCGGGTGTATGCCTTTTTGCCCTCTTTACCGCAGGTAGTACATACTCCGTCCTTGAAGGTGTGTATATCCTCAAGGCATTTGCGAAGGGCTGCTATCTCCTCATCCTTTTTCGCGGAGGCCTCGTTAATCTCGCCTACCAAAGCCTCGAGATTGGTTACCGTGTCATTAAGGCGGACAATCCGAGCTTCGAGATCCTCCTTCGTGCTGTTAAGCGAAGCCGCCTTTGCTTCAAGAGTCTCAACCTGCTCCTCAAGCTTTGATATTTCCTCCAAAAGTGCGTTGGAGTTGCCGTCCATAAGTGCCTTAAGCCTTGCGGTTTCGGTCTCAAGGTTTGTGATTTCTTCCTCAAGCGAGGCCTTTTCAGACTCAAGTGCGATCTTCTCCGCGCGGAGTGTTTCAAGGTCTGCCTTAAGTGATGTTATCTCGGCAGACTGCTCCGCCTTTTCTGCTTCCAACTCAGCTATCTCATCGTTAGCTCCCTCGAGCTGTTCTGTCAATTCCGCAACCTGAGCGCTTAACGCCTCAACATCGCCGTCAGAGCCTGCACAGGCCGTCAACCCAAAAAGCGACGTGCAAATGAGTATTGTAAAGAGAATTAATGATATTATTTTTTTCATTTTGTTTCTCCTTTCTACTCTACATGTCTTACTTCAAGATCTTGAACTTACCAATAATGGGAAGCACCTTTGCCCTTCCATTCAACGCGTTGATGATGCCAATGACGGAAAGAACCATGATGATAATGCTTACGACCGGGGCGAGAAGCCAACCCAGAATCGGGATTACCATAAGAATGGAAGAGGCAATTCCTCCGAGGAAGAGAACAAGTCCCTGATTCGCGTGAAATCTTGCAAAAGGAGAGTCCTTCGCAGCAAGAAGAGGAATAAAGAACAGTATATAGGCAAGAACACCCATAACTTTATTCTTTTCAACATCGTCCTTATCAAATTGTTCGATGGTGTCTGTCGTATTTCCTGGATTTATCTCCTTTGTCGCAGGAGCGTTCTGCTCTACCGCAGGCTCGGTCTTTATTTGCTCGGTTGTTGAGCCGGGTTCGACCGCCTGACCACATTCGGGACAGAATTTTGCATAATCTTCAATTTTTGTTCCACATTTTTCGCAGTATGCCATAGTAGTTCCTCCTATTAAAAAATCTTTTTTGTTTTTAAAAATTCGCACACACGAGCGATGGCTTACATTATACTTTATTTGCCGATAGATAAAGAGCTTGTACCGTTTGCAAAGGTAATCGAGGCGATGTAGCCGTCTGCATTTTCGGCAGTAAAGGAATAAAGAACCATTTCACCAAATTCCAGATCCTCGACAACCTCGTTGATATTAAAGCCTGCCGCCTTTACCTGCTCTACGTAATCCCTTATCTGTTCTACTGTTGCGTTCGTAAATGTAGCACCAAAGCTTTCACCCTCAATATACGTCGCCTGCAATTCAAGGCTCGGCTTGGGAACAAGCCTTGTATATTCGTTGTCGGGCCAATTGCCACCGATCTGTCCTTCACCACCGTCTGCATCCTTGACTACCCA
>JAZNZI010000096.1:0-10588 GCA_045594865.1 Eubacteriales bacterium
CGTTACCGGGGGCATTACCCGTCGCAAGAGCAAATCTAAGTGCGTCTGCGCCGTATTCCTCAATTACCTTGAGGGGATCGATGCCGTTGCCAAGCGATTTGGACATCTTTCTGCCCTGCGCATCACGAACAAGACCGTGAATAAATACGGTGGAGAAGGGCTGCTCATCCATATGCTCAAGGCCGGAGAATATCATTCTGGAAACCCAGAAGGTGATGATGTCATATCCCGTCACAAGCGTGTCGGTGGGATAGTATCTCTTCAGATCCTCGGTCACGTCGGGCCATCCGAGAGTGGAGAAGGGCCAGAGGGCAGAGGAGAACCAGGTGTCAAGAACGTCCTCCTCCTGTCTCACCACGCCGCCGCACTTGGGGCAGGTGGTGATGTCGGTCTTGGAAACCTCCATATGACCGCACTCGTCGCAGTAAAAGGCGGGAATTCTGTGTCCCCACCAGAGCTGACGGGAGATACACCAGTCGAGGATGTTGTTCATCCAGTTGAAGTAGTTTTTCGAGAATCTCTCGGGAACGAAGCGGATAGAGCCGTTTTCAACCGCCTCAATAGCAGGAGCCGCAAGGGGCTTCATCTTAACGAACCACTGGTCGCTTGTAAGAGGCTCAACGGTAGTTCCGCAACGGTAGCAGGTGCCGACGTTGTGGTCGTGGGGCTCGGTCTTAACGAGATAGCCCTCTGCCTCCAGGTCTGCAACAAGAGCCTTACGGCAGGCATATCTGTCCATACCCTCGTACTTGCCCGCATATGCGTTCATGGTCGCATCGTCGTTCATAACCTTGATCTGCTCCAGGTTGTGGCGCTGACCAACGAGGAAGTCGTTGGGGTCGTGGGCGGGGGTGATCTTAACGCAGCCGGTACCGAAGCCGTTCTCAACGTAATCGTCTGCAACTACGGCGATCTCGCGGCCAACGATAGGCAGAATAAGCGTCTTGCCGATAAGATGCTTGGTGTTCTCGTCCTCGGGGTTTACCGCAACGGCGGTATCACCGAACATAGTCTCGGGACGGGTGGTAGCGATCTCAACGTAAGCGTCCTCGCCCTTGATGGGGTACTTGATGTGCCAGAAGAAGCCGGGCTGATCCTTATACTCAACCTCCGCGTCGGAAAGGGCGGTAAGGCATCTGGGACACCAGTTGATAATTCTGTGTCCGCGGTAGATAAGTCCCTTGTTGTAAAGGTTTACGAACACCTCGCGAACCGCTCTCGAGCAGCCCTCGTCCATAGTAAATCTCTGCCTTGACCAGTCGCAGGAGGCACCCAGCTTCTTGAGCTGACCTGTAATTCTCTCCTCGTAGGAGTCCTTCCAAGCCCAAACGCGCTCGAGGAACTTCTCTCTGCCGAGATCGTAGCGGGAAAGACCCTCGTCAACGCGAAGTCTCTCCTCAACCTTTATCTGTGTTGCAATACCTGCGTGGTCTGTGCCCGGTACCCAAAGGGTAGAGTAGCCCTGCATTCTCTTGGTACGAACCAGAATGTCCTGCAGAGTCTCGTCAAGAGCATGTCCCATATGCAGCTGACCTGTGACGTTTGGCGGAGGAATAACGATAGAGAAGCTGGGCTTCTTGTCATCCGCATCGGGCTTGAAATAGCCCTTTTCACACCAGTCACCGTATATCCTGTCCTCAAACTCGGCAGGATTGTAGTTTTTTGCAAGTTCTTTTCTCATTTTATTTTCTTCCTTTCGGTATTTATCCTATTCTCATCTCTCGCTCGCGAGAGATATATCGAATTTGACGTTTTGTGTTAAACAAAACTCAAATATATCGAATTCACTTTTTGTGAATATATCGATCGCCGAAGGCGAATATCGACCGTAGCCTATTTATTTGCTTTTGCTGTAGTTATAGAGGCAATCAATCTTCGCCTTATTGAACCGGCAAACTTTGTGATTGATGTATATTGCTCTTCTGTAATTTTGCCTTTTCTGTATAGCAATTCAACCCAGTACTCCGTTTCGGAGCACTCTTTAAGTGCGATTTCCAGCTTATGAATAAAATCTGCTCTGCTTTGAGCGTATTTCGCTTCATGAAGATTTGCTCCTATGGATGAAGATGCTCGTATGAGCTGAGTTGTATATACCGAGCATCCTTTTATTTCGTCGCATACGTCTGAAATGAATATCGCAAGATCAATGGTATCTTCTCTCAATTTATTCTTTTCGTCTGACATATCAATATCTCCTTTATCGAAATATCTGCCACACAGATTCGATATATGAATTGCGATGCAATTCATTCGATATTCGATCGCTCGCGATCGATCGATATATTACCGCAAGCGGTCATTCGATTATTGCTCTGTGAGCAATAAAAAAATCCCAAGCGATGAAATACACCGCTTGGGACGAAAAAATCCGTGTTACCACCCAAATTCAGAGCAAAAAAAGCTCCCTCATTGACGCATATAACGCTGCTGACCGTCGGGTTCTAATAAGCAAAATGCCGTTCTTCCCGAATACTCTCGGCTACCTTCGCGCCTTGTCCCGATGCGCTTTCACCAACCGCGCACTCTCTGCCGAGCCATACAGCACTACTCCTCCGAGAGAGGAAAATCCTCATAACAAATGTATTTTATCACATCAATCTTTTTTTGTCAATACTTAATATAAAATATTAAATCTCATTTTGAAATCAAAGCAAACCCAATACTATTGACAAATAAAATAAGACGTGGTATACTTAAATAAAAGGGCGTATCCCTGCAAAATAAGAACGAAACGCAGAAGCGGGGAATTTATCTCGTTTTCTGCATTTTTTGTTTTTTGCAAATCACAATAACATTATGGATGTATCTAAATAAGGAGACTTATGCCGATGGTCTAATTTATTCGTTCCATTACATATAACGGTACTACCATTACCTACGATCAGATAGGCAATCCTTTGACCTACTATAATGGAAGCGCTTACACGTTCACTTGGACTGGCAGGCAGCTTACAGGTGCAGCTAAAGGCTCATCCAATATGTCCTTCACCTATGACGATAATGGCATTAGAACGAGCAAAACGGTAGGTAATGTAAAGCATAGTTATTATTTGAACGGTAGTCAGATAGTTGCTGAGCAATGGAGTAACAAGCTTATTGTTTATCTTTACGACTCTACGGGTATGCCGATAGGCATGATGTACCGTACCACGAGCTACGCGGTGGATCAGTGGGATGTCTTCTGGTTTGAAAAGAACCTGCAGGGCGACATAGTTGCTGTATACAATAGCACAGGAACTAAGGTTGCAACCTATAATTATATTGACGCTTGGGGCAACCACAGCGCAAGCTATACCAATGGCGGAGCCTCTACCGGCGCACAGTATAACCCCTTCAGATACAGAGGCTATTACTATGACACCGACCTTGGAATGTATTATCTCCAGTCAAGGTATTATGACCCTAATACTTGTAGATTCATAAATGCGGACGGATATGTTTCTACAGGCCAAGGCTTAACCGGCTACAATATGTTTGCATATTGTGGAAACAATCCTGTTAATAGAATCGATCCAACCGGAAATGCGTGGTATCATTGGGCTCTCGGAGCAGCGATCGTTGTGGCATGTGCTGCTGCAACCGTTATTACTTGCGGTGGCTTTGCTGCCGCAGCAACTGCTGTTTGTATGGTTGGAAGTGGAGTTGCTGCCGCTACAACCGCCTCTACTATTGCAGCGGCAGCATTTATTGGATCTGCTACGGTGTATGGATCAGCTGCCTTTCTAGCTGTATCATCTTCTCATTCAGTGAGTGAGTTCAACGATCAAGGAAACTGGGGAACAGTTATTTCGACTGCGTTTGGAGGCTTGGCTGGCGGTGCTTACGGATATGATATGGCGCGTGCCCAATTGCCACAATCAACGCAGCAAACAACTAATTATGGAACAAGTAGACCTGACCCCAAATCATCCCCAAACTCTAGATATCTGCAATATGATCAAGCCACTGGGCAAATTCGCTCGGATACCGTTTATGATGCTAATGGTAATTGGTATTCGAGAATTGACTATATGCATACACATAATATTGGAGGAGTGGATTATGTGCCACATATCCATATCTCCGCACCGCTAAATCAGTATGGACAACCTATTGGAAGGGCAAGGGTGTTCCCTTGGTAAAAGTATGAGTAATTTTATTTTTTGTAATATTATTTGCAAATCGGCAAATAAAGATGATGTTTTGTTAATTCGTTCTTCGATAGTAAAATATTGTATCAATAATGGCATAGGAGTTCATTTTGAAAGAAAAAAAATAGATGAATGTGAATTTAGTAGAATTAAGTTTCAATTATCTGACGATTTTGATATATATTATTGTGAACGTTTTATGGAACCTATTATTTATACTTTAAATGGGAAACCGATTTTTGACCGATTAAGTAAAGATTTAGATGTATTAGAAGAATTAATAAATATGATTTTTTGTTACGATTTAGTTGATCATATTGAATTGAGATTTTCTTTTGTTGAGGTTGACGAGAGTGAATACAAAGAACATATAACAAACATTAATATGGTGAAGTCTGTGATACTATCGGAGTACTTAAAAAGTGTCCAAATGCCGGTTATTAAAGTAATAATTTATAAAAAGGCTTATAACTAGCAGGTTTGTTTCTGCTGGATTCATCAATGGTGAATCGCTAAAAAAACAAATGCTTCTTTTTGGTTATTTATAAGACTTGGTTACAACAAAAAACCTGCACCAAACTGGTGCAGGCTGAGAAAACCTTTCTAACGGCAATAATACCTTATCTTTCATAGGCAGTTATACAAGCACTGTCAACGGAGCCTCAAAAACCTACACCTACAACTCCGATTCCAAGGGCAATATTACCTCTATATCTCAGGGTGGTAATACAATTACATACACCTACGACGATCTTGGTCAACTTACAAAAGAGGTTTCGGGCAGTACTACCCAGGCTTATACTTATGATAATGCCGGTAATATTACCACTATAAAGAATACCACACTAAGCTCCGGGGGCATAATAAAGGCCCTTAATCCCAATCTGCCACTTCCTGTTACAACAACTACCACGCTATCGTACACCGACTCCCAGTGGGGCGATCTTCTAACATCATATAACGGCACTACAATTACCTACGACCAGATAGGCAATCCCTTGTCCTACTATAATGGAAGCGCTTACACGTTCACTTGGACAGGCAGACAGCTCACCGGAGCAGCTAAAGGCTCAACCAATATGTCCTTCACCTATGATGTAGCAAGTCGAAAACAATTGGTATTATGATCTTGAAAAAAGTGATTGTTTCTCATAGCTCCCGCAGCGTTATGCTGCGGGAATTATTTTTTTTCATTTTGTTCATTAAAAAATAAATACTTTAATTTATTTCACTCTTACACCTTGATTTTATAGAAAAGATATGTTAAAATTGTATCGTGGGAGAATGCTCCCGCTGTTAAAATTTAGACAATTTACATAAAGGAGATACATAATGGAAGTCAGAGACGCAGCAAATGCTAAGGACGTGAAGTTCTATACCACCGACAGACTCAGAGAGGAGTTCCATATTTCAGGCCTTTTCCCCGAGGACGATATCAAGATGGTCTATAGCCATATTGACAGAATTATCGTTATCGGTATGAAGCCCATTCATAAGACCCTTACCCTTGAGGCAGGTAAGGAGCTGGCGGCTGACTACTTCCTTCAGCGCAGAGAGCTTGGCTGTATCAATATAGGCGGTGCAGGCGTTATCACCGTTGACGGTGTAGAGTATCATATGAACCCCCGCGACGGTATTTATATCGGCAGAGGCAATCGTGAGATCTCCTTCCGCAGCGACGATCCCGAGAATCCCGCTAAGTTCTATGCCACCTCCTGTCCTGCTCATACCGAGTATCCTATCGTTAAGATAGATATCACCAAGGCGCGTAAGGTGCCCTGCGGCAGCGTTGAGGATTGCAACAAGAGAGTAATTAATCAGTACATACACCCCGAGGTAATGCAGTCCTGTCAGCTTGCTATGGGACTTACCCAGCTTGATGTCGGCTCAAACTGGAACACTATGCCCAGCCACACCCACGACAGACGTATGGAGGTTTATCTCTATCTTGATATGGGTGAGAACGATGCAGTATTCCATATGATGGGCGAGCCCAAGGAGACAAGACACATCGTTATGCACAATGACGAGGCGGTTATCTCTCCCTCCTGGTCTATCCACTCGGGCGTAGGTACGAAGAACTATTCATTCATCTGGGCTATGTGCGGTGAAAATCAGGAGTTCACCGATATGGACCACATTCAGACTAAGGAATTAAGATAAAGGAGAATATAAAAATGGCTAACACACAGATTTTCAACCTTGAGGGTAAGGTGGCTCTCATTACAGGCGCATCCTACGGCATCGGCTTTGCTATTGCAAAGGGACTTGCTGCAGCGGGCGCAAAAATAGTTTTCAACGACCTCAAGCAGGAGTTCGTAGACCGCGGTCTTGCAAGCTACGCTGCCGAGGGCATTGATGCTAAGGGCTATGTTTGCGATGTCACCGACGAGGATGCTGTAAACGAGCTTGTTGCCAAAATCGAAAAGGAAGTAGGCGTTATTGACATTCTCGTAAACAATGCGGGTATTATCAAGCGTATTCCTATGATCGAGATGAAGGCGTCCGAGTTCCGTCAGGTTGTTGACGTTGACCTTAACGCTCCCTTTATCGTTTCAAAGGCGGTTCTCCCCTCTATGATCAAGCAGAGATCGGGTAAGATCATCAACATCTGCTCTATGATGAGCGAGTTCGGCCGTGAGACCGTTTCGGCTTACGCGTCTGCAAAGGGCGGCCTCAAGATGCTCACCAGAAACATTGCATCCGAGTACGGCCAGTACAACATTCAGTGCAACGGCATTGGCCCCGGCTATATCGCCACTCCCCAGACCGCGCCCCTCCGCGAGCCTCAGGCAGACGGAAGCAAGCATCCCTTCGATAGCTTCATCACCGACACCAAGACTCCCGCAGGTCGTTGGGGCAACCCCGAGGACCTTGCAGGCCCCGCCGTATTCCTCGCATCAAGTGCATCCGATTTTGTAAACGGTCAGATCCTCTACGTCGATGGAGGTATACAGGCATACTTCGGCAAACAGCCCGGCTAAGATGCATAAATTGTCCAATACTGCGTTGCCCCTGCGATACTCGGCTCGGAGTAGGTAACTACACCGTCGCCTGTGTTTCTCGGTTGCGCCTTGTCTTGAACAATTTCTGCTATCTTATCCCTAAGGGGTATAAATCGCGTGATACTTTGTTATTCATTCGACTCAGGAAACTCGACATAGGCAACTATGCCATCGTTTCCATCGCTCGGAATGCCTCGTCTCACACGGTTTCTTCTCCCCTGGTTTTGTGCGCACTATAACATTTTCCAACAAAAAGAGCATTTTTGTTAACTTTACGTTGCAAAAATGCTCTTTTGTCGTTTTTTGTTAGTTGATGCAGCTGTCAAAGAAGTCTGCTATCTCTTGGAAGAGTGCCATATCGTGCGCTCCGCTTTCATCTCTGACAACGTCGTGGTCGCGGTCGGTGTAGGACTTGAACACAAATCTGTCAGAGTTGCCGTACTTAGCGATATATTTGCCGTAGCCGTACTCAATGGGAATTGTGCTATCCTTTTCTCCGTGTACTACCATAATCGGACAGTCGCTATTCTCAAAGCCATCCATACTTGTGGAGAAGGCATAGTTGCCGTACATAAAGAACTCGTAGACCGATGCGAAGGGAAGCAGCAGCTTTGCTACTGGGCCGACCATTCCGCAGCCCACGTGATCGATCATATCCATCGACTTGTTCCAGCCTGCAAGCGAAACGACGCCCTTTACCTCGGGGTGATAGTTAAGCACGTTGGTGACCGACATACCGCCCCAGCTGTAGCCCATAAGCAGGAAGGGAAGATCCTTTATCTCCTCGATCCCTTGTGCATAGCTGATTGCATAGTCAAGGTCGATATATCCCTGAGGCAGACCGCCCATAACCTCGCCCTCGCTTTCGTCGTTTGCGGTTGCGTCATAAGCGAAAACGTAGTAGCCCTGCTGCGCCATAAAGTTGAAGATATCCATATATCCAACCTGTCCGCCTCCCCCCATTCCGTGGGCGAAGACTATAACCGCTTTTTCCTCAACGCTTGTGCTTCCGTAAAGGTAGCCCACAAGCTTGTGTCCCTGCATTGTGTTAAAGCTGTGTCTTTCTCTCTCAAGCTCGGGGAAGTCGGCAATATTAAATCTTGCGCTCTCGGCGGTATCGCATCTGTAATCAAAGCTACCCGAGTAGATCGACATTGCGACTATATAGAGAGCCACGCATAATACTAAAATGACAGCCAAAACTATCAAGGCTATCTTTAAACCCTTATTTTTCATAAAAAAGATCCTTTCCTTAGTGTTTTACTTATTTTAGCACCGGGAAGGGATCCCTTTCAATTAATAATTTGTTAATAATTATCAACAATTATAGAGAATTATATTTTATACTGTCCGCTTACCACCTTACCGAGAATACGGACACGGTCAAGCTGGCTGCCTGTGTATCGCATAGGCTTATAGGTGGGATTCTCGGGCATAAGGGTGAGAATTCCGTCCTCACGGTTGAAGTAAACTCGCTTTACGGTTGCCTCGTCGTCGATAAGCACCACGGCTATCTCGCCGTCGTCAACGCTCTCCTGCTTCTTGACGAAGAGCAGGTCCCCGTCAAAAATTCTCGCGTTTATCATACTGTCACCCCTTGCCGTGAGGCAGAAGTCGGCATATACGTCCGAGCTTGCCCTGGCGTAATATCCGTGCTCCTCGCTGGCAAAGATAGGCTCCCCGCAGGCAACGTTGCCAAGCATCGGCAGTCTTTTCGTGCTGGCGGGGGTAAGGCTCTCTGCGCCCGTGCCTTTAATATTAAAGGAAGAAAATGCGCTATCGTTATCCCAGCCCATAAGGCTTGCGGGGGTAGTGCCGAGGGCGCGCGCCATCGCCTCCACCTTTTCACTGGGAATATTGGAGATTGCTCCTGTTTCATATCTGTGTACGGTCTGTCGGCTTATGCCGATAAGCTCGGCGAGCTGCTCGAGGGACATTCCATTTTCTTTTCTCAAGGCTCTTATTCTTTCGGATAACAAGTGTAGCACCTCTCTTTAAAACTTAATATTATGCGCCGAGGCAAAGAAAAAATACCTTTTCTCGGTGTTTTTTTGCGTAAAAAATGCGCAAAATTCTGCCCCGATTTTTCTTCCTCGACCTTTTCTGCCTAATTATAACATATTGTCACGTAATATGCAATACTTTTTTGAAAAAAATGTTAAAAATGTCACTTGACAAGTGACGAAAGTTGTGTTATACTTGTCACGCACTGAGCAACAAACCCGTTGTTTCACTCGACAGAAATAACATATCAGGTAACAGAAAGGAGAAAAATGTATACGTGTATGAACACAAACGAGGGACAGCCTCCGCAACTTTACCGAAGTCCGTCGGAGATACATCGCGATATGGTCTGCATTTCCGCTAAGATCAGAGAGAACGAGGAAATGCTTTCGGTACATAATCTGCTTATAGAGATGATACCTACCTGGGCAGAGCAGTCGCCCGAAAGGTGGATTCCCGAGCTTGAGGCAACGGTTGCCGAGGCGACCGAGGCTCTTGAGAACCTACGTAGATTGCAATATGCTCTCGAGCAGCTGCGCTCGGAGCTGGAGGAAGTCAGATGCATAATGAATTCTTAATTCCCGATGGGGTTGAAACGCTGATAGTCGCCCTTTGCGCCGATTATTCCCGCAGGGCAGAGGTTATCTGCAACCGCACGGCCCCCTATAACGTAATAATGGAATACAGGTTTTTAAATTACCGCATAATGAACGCCGCTATAGAGGCAGCAGGTCCCCACGACGCTATGATATATATTCAGGATATCGGTGGAAATATCGGCTATGCCTCAAGCGATGCTTTTCATATTTCAGAGCGCACCTACAAGCGACGGAAAAAGGAGGTGAAGTATAATATTGCCAAGAGGCTCTCGCTGATTTAACAAAAAGATTTTCACCCGCCTCGCTTTGACAATATTTTCACCACGGGTGTGATAAAATTACCATTGTAAAAAGCAAAGGAGAAGAAAAATGCAAAAGGACGTTATTTTTTCTGAGATAGGCGATACGCTTGTGGCGCGTATTCAATGCGACGTGGATCATCACACCGCAAAACATATGCGCGAGAGCATAGACGCTATGCTTCTGAAGAGAAATCCGAGAGAGCTTGTGCTTGATTTTAAAAGGGTAGATTTTATGGACAGCTCGGGGCTTGGATTGATACTGGGCAGGGTAGAGAGAGCAAGCTCGATAGGTGCGCAGGTCAGGATATGCGGAATGTCGCCGCGCATAATGAAGCTTGTAAAGCTTTCGGGAATTGAACGGATACAGGGCATAACCGTTGGAAAGTAAAGGAGAAAAGAAAATGAAAAAGAAAATAAACGAAATGACTCTTCGCCTGCCTGCAATCAGCATAAACGAGTCGGTTGCGCGCTCGGTAATATCCGCATTTGTTGCGGGCCTTGATCCCACGGTAGAGGAGCTTGGCGATCTGCGCTGCGCCGTCAGCGAG
>JAZNZI010000097.1:0-13072 GCA_045594865.1 Eubacteriales bacterium
AGGAGGCAATCAAGGCGGCACGAGGAAAGGTAGTCACCTTCGGTCTCGGTCTCGGATACTTCGCCTATATGGCGGCACAGAAGGATGAGGTTGAATCGGTGACGGTAGTGGAGCTGTCGGAGGACGTGATACGGCTGTTTAAGAGCTATATTCTGCCACAGATGAAAAACCGACATAAGATCCGTATTGTAAAGAGCGATGCATTTGAGTATGCAGAAAGGGTGATGCCGAGTGAAACTTTTGACCTGGCGTTCGTTGACACCTGGAGAGATGCCTCCGACGGCGCGCCAATGTACAGCAGAATGAAGGCTCTTGAGCATCTCAGTCCCAATACAGAGTTTCTTTATTGGGTGGAGGGATTTCTCCGTTCAAGGCTGCGAGCAGAGAGATTTTCAGAGATCTTTGACAAATACGAGCGTGGCGAGCTTGATCTTGAATATAAGGAGATCGAGGAGATAATACGAAAAATATAACTATTCAAAGAAAAAACAGTTGATTTTCCTTGGATTTCTGTTATTTTATGCCTATTAAACCACACTTAAGGTGTCCGAAATATAATAAACACAGAAATAAACCTTTCTTGGAGGAATTATGAGAATATTACTTGCCGAGGACGAAAGATCGCTTTCCCGCGCTATCGTCGCACTGCTTGAAAAGAATAACTATTCGGTTGATGCCGTTTACGACGGCTATGAAGCGCTCAGCTACATTGAGGCAGGAAACTACGACGCAGTTATCCTCGACGTAATGATGCCAAAGCGGGACGGAATCAGCGTTCTTCGTGAAATGAGGGCGAGAGGTCACAGAATTCCCGTTCTTATCCTCTCTGCAAAGGCAGAGGTGGACGACAAGGTACTTGGTCTTGATTCGGGCGCTAACGATTATCTAACGAAGCCCTTCTCCGTCAAGGAGCTGCTGGCAAGGCTTCGTGCTATGACCAGATGCGGTGAGAGTCAGGTGGATTCTACGTTGAGGTTTGGAAATCTTACCCTCGATCTTGCCACCTACGAGCTGTACTCCGAGGGCGGCTCATTCAAGCTTGCCAACAAGGAGTTCCAGATGATGGAAATGCTGATGAGAAATCCCGGACATCTTATCTCCACCGAGAGATTTATGGAAAAAATATGGGGTTATGACAGCGATGCAGAGATAAACGTGGTTTGGGTTTATATCTCATACCTCAGAAAAAAGCTTATCAAAACAGGAGCCGGCGTAGAAATTCGCGCGCACAGAAACTCCGGATATTCATTGGAGATGAGTTAGTATGCTAAAAAGGCTTAAAACCAGGTTTGTAATCGCTACGATTATCTCTCTTGCCGTCGTGCTGACGCTTATCGTCGGAGCTATAAACATATTCAATTACCAAAGCATCGTTGCAGATGCAGACAGCACGCTAACGCTGATTATGGAGAACTCGGGTCACTTTCCTCCCCACAATCCTGAGGATATTCCCCCAAACGTTGATATCACCTTAACACCCGAATCTCCCTTTGAGTCAAGATATTTCTCGGTCGTTTTTGTAGGAGACACCGTTATCGCGGTTAATACCAGCAGTATTGCCGCCATAAACGATATACAGGCGATTGATATAGGACGGATTGTTCTTTCAAAAGACGAAAATCAAGGCTTTTACGAGAATTACCGATATTTGATAGGCGATAAGGATGGCAAAACCAGAGTTATTTTCTTGGACTGTACAAGACTGCTTGACAGCGCCAATACATTTCTTTGGCTCAGCATTTTAGTTTCTCTTGTCAGCGTATTTGCGGTGTTTATTCTGCTGTGGTTGATTTCCGACAGGATCGTTAATCCTATGGTGGACGGATACGAGAAGCAAAAAACCTTTATTACGAACGCAGGTCACGATATCAAGACGCCTATCACCATTATTGATGCAGACGCAGAGCTGCTGGAAATGGAGATCGGTGAGAACGAGTGGCTGAAGGATATTAAAAAGCAAACGTCAAGGCTCGCAACCCTTACGGGCGAGCTTATCTATCTCTCGAGAATGGAGGAGCAGGAGCACACGACCTTCGTTGACTTCCCTATTTCCGAGGTTATTGAAGAGGTGGTAAGCTCCTTCGGCGCACCCGCAAAAACCAAAAATATTACTCTCAGCTCCTACGTACCCCCAGCTATATATTACAAGGGCGACGAGGGCGCTATCAAAAAACTCATTACCCTGCTGCTTGACAATGCAATAAAGTATTCACCCGATGGAGAAACGGTTAGTATTGCCCTGAAAAAGACAAGCTTTGGTCTCACTATCAGAATTTCTAACGTTGCGACTAATACTGCGAGCCTGTCGGTAAAGCATATGTTCGATCGCTTCTACCGTTCTGATGAAGCGAGAGGATCGGGCGGCGGATTTGGCATCGGTCTATCGGTGGCAAGCGCAATCGTCAGCGCGCACAGGGGTAGAATCAGCGCGGAAAAGCAAGGAGAATTTCTTATTATTGATATAAATTTATAATAAAAAAGACCGCAAAGTGTAAGCTTTTATTTACCTTTTGCGGTTTTTTCTATTTTTTCAGACTTTTTTGAAAAAAGGATATTGACCAAAGCTTAAAATTAATATATAATTAACGTAAGAAAACAATGAAAGGGGAGCTTTATGTTAAGCAGTCTTACAAAAAGCACCTATGAAGCAATACTTAAAGCAGAGCTTCGCCCTGCTATGGGCTGTACCGAGCCTATTGCCATCGCATACGCGGCGTCTATTCTAACCGAGCTGCTCGGTGGCGCGCCCGACAAAATTGACGCGAGATTCAGCGGTAATATTATCAAAAACGTAAAGAGTGTTATCGTTCCCGCCACGGGTGGCAGACACGGAATCGAGGCGGCGCTGGCGGCGGGAGTTGTTTCTGCCCGTCCGGACAAGCGTCTTGAGGTACTGACCGTGCTGACAAGCGAGGACGGTGAGAGGATAGATCTGCTGCTTAAAAGCTGTGAGATAAAGATTGACAAGCTTAACACGGGATGCAGCTTCGAGCTTGAGCTATACGGCGGGCGCGCAGAGCATTCCGCCGTCGTTAAGATCAGCGGAGCGCACACTAACGTGATCGAGGCGAGCGTTGACGGCGAGAATCTTACCGAAAAATACAACCAGATAACCATAGTTGAGGAGAGTGGCGAGGAGCCCGACTTCACACTGCTGAACGTGCAGGATATAGTCACCTATGCGGACGAGGCGGACCTTGAGGCTATACGTCCCTACCTTATGAGGCAGGTCGAGCTGAATATGGCTATTGCCGAGGAGGGCCTTACGGGAGAGTGGGGCGCGCAGATCGGCAAGGTTATGCTCTCTATGGGCGGTGATCTGTCCAGAAAGGCGCGCGCTTACGCGGCGGCAGGCTCAGATGCGAGAATGAGCGGCTGTGAGAAGGCTGTGTGCATTATTTCGGGCAGCGGAAACCAAGGCATTACCGCATCGGTACCTGTAAAGGTATACGCGGACGAGCTCGGTAAGAGCGAGGAGGAGATGCTCCGCGCGCTTATCGTTTCCGACCTTATCACAATACATCAGAAAACGGGCATCGGTACCCTTTCCGCCTACTGCGGAGCTATCAGCGCAGGCGTTGGCGCAGGCGCGGGCATATGCTATCTACAGGGTGGAAAATTCCGCGAGATCGCCCATACTCTTGTAAATTCGGTTGCTATTCTCTCGGGTACCATCTGCGACGGTGCAAAGCCCTCCTGCGCGGCGAAGATCGCTATGGCGGTAGAAGCAGGCATTATGGGCTATGAGATGTGGCGCTGCGGCAGTCAGTTCCACGGCGGCGACGGCATAGTCACCAAGGGCGTTGAGAACACCATAAAGAACGTCGGCAGGCTTGCCAAGGAAGGCATGAGCGACACCGACAGAGAGATTATTGAGATTATGCTGGGAATTTGATTTCAGCAAGGCTGAAATCAGTTTTATTCGCCTACGGCGAGTTATATTGCTTCTCAGTGTTATTCGGCTACCGCCGAGTTATATTCGCTACGCGAGTTTAATGGCGAATAAAATACAACTGCGAACAAAGCGAGCAATATAACTTTTGCTCAAGCGAAAATATCACTCTGACCGAGTCGGAATACAACTTATTTTACAAGGATTACATTATGTCAGACAGTATAATGAGAGATAAAGCTAAGGACTTTGCAAAGAAAATTGTATTTCTTTGTCGAAATATGAAAGCAGAACACAAGGAAACCGTGCTCATTAACCAACTTCTCCGTTCCGCAACATCTATAGGTGCTAATATTTATGAAGCGCAATACGCTCAGAGTACAAAAGATTTTATCTCAAAGCTTGAGATTGCACAAAAGGAATCTTATGAGACGGAATATTGGCTTGAACTTCTTTTTGAAACAGGTTGCATTGAAGAGAATGAATATAAACCAATTAAAAATGAATGCGGTGCTATTCGCCGAATGCTAATTTCTTCCTTAAAAACGGTCAAGTCAAATGACATGTAAAATATGATAGTACAAAATCCCCCTTACAGCACAAAATGGCTGTCGGGGGATTTCTATTTTTGGGTTTTTTAAAAAACATATTGAATTTTTTCATATTCCGTGATATAATAAGTTTGTCACACAAACTGAATAATCGGCATGTTAGGGGTATTTTCTGTTTATAGGGGATATTATACCCTTTTTTAGCTATACTAAATTCTGTGGAATTGGCAAAAATGCGAACTCCTCTAATTTAGTGTAGCGAGTAATATCTCTATTCCGATTAGTTTGTGTGACAACAATCGGAGTTTGCGTTTTTCGGTGTACTAACTTCGGTTAGTACACCTTTTTGATTTTTCAGGAGAGATAGAGATGACCGAGTTTAATTTAGATGAGCTGTACAGGGAAATGAATTCCTTTACTCAGCAAATCAAAAGCTTGCAAGACGGAATACTTACATTTTCAAAAATGATAGACGACGGCAAGAAATGCGAGGAAAGGACAGAGAGTCTTAAAAAGATAAAAGAAAAGCTTGAAAAAGAGCTTTCACTAACGCTATTTAAGCGCGCTCTTACAGAAGGTCAAATATACAGAGAAAAAAGGAAATGATGACATCAAAAAACGCAAAGCGTGATGCTTTGCGGTTTTTATTATATCTTCAGCACGTTTTGTGCTACGAGGAGGTAGACGATAAGCGAGATGGCGTCTACCAGGGTGGTGATCAGGGGGGATGCCATTACGGCGGGGTCGAGACCAATCTTCTTTGCAAGGAGGGGGAGGCTGGCGCCTATTACCTTGGCAAGAATGATGGTCAAGGTGAGCGACAGGGCGACGGTCAATGCCACGGGGAGAGTGACTGCCGCATTGCCGAGGAGAAGCCCATCGATAAGCATAACCTTAGCAAAGGTTGCCACGCCGACGGTAAGAGCGCAGAGAACGCCTACGCGTAGCTCCTTCCAGATAACGCGAAAGATGTCGGAGAACTCCAGCTCGGCAAGCGAGATGCTACGGGTGACCGTGACGGAGGACTGACCGCCCGAGTTTCCGGCCGTACCCATTATCATAGGGATAAAGAGGACGAGGACGGCGGGGAGGGCTGCCTCAAAGCTGCCGAGAATCGCGCTGGAGAGCGTAGATGAAAGCATCAGTATAAGGAGCCAAGGAATTCTTGACTTCCAGATATCGAACACGTTGGTTTTAAGGTAGGGTGTATCGGACGCGGAGGTGATCGCAGCCATCTTCGCGAAGTCCTCCTCCGATTCCTCGATAATAACGCCCAAGGCGTCGTCTACGGTGACGATACCGACCAGGCGGGACTCGCTGTCCACGACGGGAATTGCAAGGAAGCCGTACTTATCCAGCTTCATAGCAACCTCCTCCTTATCATCATGGGTATGGACGGCGATAACGTTATCGTCCATAATGTCAGAAAGGGCGGTGTCGGGGTCGGATATAAGCAGATCCTTTGCAGTCACGATGCCGAGCAGGCGTTTATCCTTACCTGTCACATAGCAGGTATAGATGGTTTCCTTATCTATGGCAACGCGGCGAATGTGAAGCAGTGCGTCGGCAACCGTCATATCGCCCGTAAAGCGAACGTACTCGGTGGTCATAACCGTGCCCGCAGAGTCCTTAGGATAGCGGAGGATCTTATTGATCACGGCGCGGTCATCGCTTGCTGAGTTCTTGAGAATACGCTTTACCACGTTGGCGGGCATCTCCTCAATGATGTCAACCGTATCGTCGATGTAAAGCTCGTCAAGAATCTCCGAAAGCTCGCGGTCGGTGAACCCGGTTATCAGGTTCTCCTGCAGATCCGAGTCCATCTCTACGAAGGTCTCGGCGGCAAGCTCCTTTGAGAGAAGTCTGAACAAAAGGCTGTGGTACTTCTCGTCAAGCTCGTAGAACAGCTCGGCTAAGTCGGGCGCGGGCAGATCCTCTACGTGCTGCTTTACCTCCCGATACTTTTTCTGGGACAAAAGGTCGGCAAGTCTCTCCGAGGAAATGATTTCATCCTCGTCGAAAAGACCGATAGGGATATTCTTTTCTTCCATAACGATACCTCCCTTTATCAAAAGTGATTAGGAGAGAAATTAATACTAATCCAATCTAAAGATTGAATTTTCAGCGCTCAAGGCGCTTATCTCTCCTACAAAATCTTACCCTTTAATTTTACTCCTAAAAGAGCGTTTTGTCAAGCCATATTTTCGGTCAAAAGATGAATTTCATCCTCGGTGTAGACCGTGATGCCCGCCTTCTTTAACATCTCAGCCGCAACGCCGTCACCTGAGATCAATCTTCCGCTGAAGCTGCCGTCGTAGATCTCGCCATTGCCGCAGGATGGACTGCGCGCCTTGAGAATAGCGGCAGAAGCGGAAAAGCTCTCGGCACGCTCGAGCGCTGCGCGCGCACCTGCAAGATAATTTTCGGTCACGTCCTTGCCATCCCGCATAAGAACCCTGTCCCCTACCCTCTCGCTCGGTGTGCGGGGAGTGGGAAGTCCGCCGTCCACCTCAGGACAGATGGGGATAAGAACGAATTTTTCTCTGAGCTTAATTACGTCTGCATTAGGCTTACAGGCGCCGTCATAACGACAGCAGACACCGAGCAAGCAGGCGCTGACAAGTAGGATTGGCTTTTTCATAATATCTCCTTATTCTGAACGTTTTATGTCCTTTTTAATATTTTCAAGGTCCCCAGCACCCATAAGCACGACAGTGCCCTTGGTGCAGAGATCGATATATTCGATGATTTTGCTATCGGGAAGGTATTTTGCCTTCGTGCCGATAAATTCGGCGAGCTTTGCCGAGCTGACTCCGGGAATCTCGCTCTCGCGGGCGGGAAAGATGTCCGAAAGAATGATATGGTCAGCAAGAGAGAGCGAGGAGGCAAACTCTCGCCAGAGCGACTTGGTTCGGCTATAGGTATGGGGCTTAAAGATGACTGTGATCTGAGTGCCTGTAAGCGATTTAAGCGCGCCTATGGTGGCAGATATTTCGGTTGGATGGTGGGCGTAGTCGTAATATATTTTTCTGCCGAAGCGACTGCCGATATATTCAAGCCGTCGCGGTATGCCGCTGAACGAGGAAATCGCCTCGGCAACCGTTTCTACGTCTATGCCGTACTCAAGGGCGGCGATAATAGCGGCGGTGGCGTTATGAACGTTAAACTCACCGGGTATATTCAGCTCGAAGCTGCCCAGCCTGCTGCCAAAGCGAAAGATGTCGAAGCTGTAGCCGTACGGCTTAAACGAGGTGATAGAGTAGCTGTATTCGTTATGATCTCTGCCGCCGAAGCTGACAGGGGGCTTGCGAAGTTTATCTGCCACATCGCGAAGATTTTCGTCATCTCCGTTTATAATTGCTCTTCGGCTTGCTCTGCCGAGAGCCGAGGTAAAGGAGCTTTTCAAGGCGTCGATACCGCTAAAATAGTCGGTGTGATCAAGCTCTAAATTAAGAGCAACGGCGATTGTTGGCGAAAAGTCGAGGAAGGAGTCCTTATACTCGCAAGCCTCGTAAATCAGAAGGTTACTGCCCCCAATACGCAGAGGCTCCCCGATGGGCAGATCTGCGCCCGAAAGAGTGGTGGGATTGCGTCCCGCGTGACTGAATATGCAGTCAAGCATTGCAACGGTGGTGCTTTTTCCGTGAGAGCCGCTGACACCGATGCGGCTTTTGTAGCCCATCATCAGCCAGCCGAGAAATGCAGAACGGCTGACGGTGGGAATATCCAGTTCACGTGCCGCGCAGATCTCGGGGTTATCCTTATCTATAGCGTGGGTGTAGACTACAAGCGAGGATTCTCTGACATTTTCCGTCGAATGCCCTATAAAAATGCGCGCGCCGAGAAGCCGAAGCTCTCCCGTGCGGTTGCTCTCCTCCCTATCACTTCCCGTGACGGTAATGCCACGAGCTAAGCATAGCCGAGCCAGCGAGTACATTGATACCCCGCCAATTCCGACGAAGTGGATAGCGCAGCCTCGTCCCTCAATATCCCGAACAATTTCGTCAAGCCATTCTATCGAGCCGTTTTTCATATCACATTCTCCCTATTTTGAATAAAAAGGCGTAAAAATAAAAAAATAACAATTTGTTAAAAAAAATATAATTTTTTTATTGAATATTTTTCACATTCATACTGTATAATATTACCATAGTATTCAGGAAGCTGGGTTTTCGCCCCAATTTTGACAGGTCGGAGCAGTTTGCTTAAAATACCGTAATCAAAATATTATTCAACACAGGAAGGATTTTTTCGTTATGCAGATAACAGACATCAAAATCAGAAAGTTTTTTGACGAGGGACCTATGAAAGCCATCGTCTCGGTCACGTTTGACGACTGCCTCGCAGTTCACGATATCAAGGTGATCTACGCCCGCGATAGATATTTTATCGTTATGCCCTCGAGAAAGAATCCCGACGGAAGCTATCGCGATATCGTACACCCCATCAACGCAGACTTCAGAGCCGCTCTTGAGGAGGCGGTGATCGATGCCTATCACGTTCAGCTCGTTGCCGCAGAGCACGATGCTCAGGCAGACGAGGATGCTGTGGTTATTTAAATTCGGAATTAGGAATTCGGAATTATTTTGAATTTTACGTTTAAACGGCTGTTTCGTAATGCGAAGCAGCCCTTTGCTTTATAAAAACGATGGGGTGGCTAAATCCAGCCGCCCCATCGTGTTGTTTATATGTAATTTATGCGTTTGCTTCTGCGGGAGCCTCGGCATCCTCTTCCTTAGCCTTCTTCTTGGGAGTGTCGCCGCCGAGAGCCTTCTGCTTCTCAACCATATTCTTCTGATCGCGGAGCATCTGTCTCTGAGCTGCAAGAGCCTCCTTCTGAAGTGCGAGAGTAGCGCTCTGCTTCTCTGCTACGTCGTTCTGAGTATCAAGAGTCTTTGCATTGCCTGCGTTGATAGCCTGCTGAGCGGAGAGAACCTCCTTCTGCGCTGCGAGAGAAGCCTTGATGCCCTCGTCAATTGCAGCCTGATTCTCTGCAACGAGTTTCTGTGCCTCTGCCATAGCCTGCTGTCCCTCAACGAGTGTCTGCTGACTCTCAAGAAGTCCCTTCTGCTGATCCTGGAGAGCGGTCTGCTCTGCGATAACGGCAGCCTGATCCTGATTAATGATTCTCTGACCAACCTGGATACCCTTCTGATCACGAAGAGTCTGACGCTGTGCATCATTGGTCTGCTTCATCATATCGTTAGCGGAAGCCTGCTTTGCCGCGATCTCTGCAACGCGTGCACTGAGAGCATCAACGGTCTCGGTAAGAGCCTTAAGAGCCTCCATAGCTGTGGTAAGCTTTTCGATAAGAGCCTGCTCATCCTCAAGAACCGCGCCCTCAAGAGTTGCGATCTCGCCCGACGCATAAGATGCGCCTGCGGGAGCGGAGGTAGCGGGAATGTTTACGGGATGCTCGGCAACGAACTTCTCAATTCTCTTGTCGAAGGCGGCAACGAACTTCTGCATAGTTGCCTCAAGTGCCTTCTCAAGCATAGGAGAAACGTCGATGGAAACGGGAGCAATGTTGGGAGTCTGTTCCTTTGCCTCAGGTGCGGGCTGCTGAGGGGGGTAGGAATAAGGCATAGGCATAGGTACAGGAATGTACTGGGGATACTGATATGCGGGTGCCGCATATGCAGGTGCGGGCGCAGGAGCTGCCTGCTGAGGTGCTGCTGCGGGATTGGGTGTGCCATTTGCTACGGGAATCTCGGGAATTGCCATGGGTGTTACTTCCTCCTCTTCATTGGACTCAAAATAGCTGTCCGTTTCTGTTTCTGCTTGAATATCAATCATACGGTTAATAACCGAACTGTTGTACTTCTCAAAGGCGTCCATAAATTTGTCAGCCTTTCTGCCACGGTATAGAGCCGCGATATCCGAATAACCGGATTTAACCTTTTCAAGAAGCGTCTTGATCTGCGCCTCGCTCTCACTAAAGGAATTAAGCGCAGCGGTAAGCTCGTCGTTTGCATCGTCAAGCTTGCTTGCGTTCTTGGCAGACTCGCGCTTCTCATAGGCGGCCTGAGCCGTCTCAACGCGATGCTTCGCACGCTTAACGTCTTTGGACACCGACTTGTAGTAGTTCAGCTCGTCGGAAACGTGCTTTTTATCCTCGTTAAGAGACTCGCGCAATGCGGCGACCTGCTCGCGCTTTTCGCCGTCAAATATCTCGAGGAAATCACTCATAGATCTATACCTCTTTTCTCCACGTGGGGATACTTATGTTTTTACAGATTAATTATATCAAATAATTATTTAAAAGTCAATAGGTATGTGCATTTTTTTAAAAAACGCGCGAAAATATAAAGCATTGTGGTCAAAAGAAGCAAAAAATCCGCGCTTTTTTGACAAAACGCGGATTTTTTATACCGTAATATATCCTGAATTTATCAGTTTGCCGCCTTAACAATGGCAGTAAGCTTGTCGGTTTTAAGCGATGCGCCACCGATAAGACCGCCGTCAACGTTTACCTTTGCAAGCAGCTCTGCCGCATTGCCGTCGTTCATAGAGCCGCCGTACTGAATAGTGGTGCTCTCGGCAACCTCGCTGCCGTAGATCTCGGCAAGAGTTGCACGGATTACACGGCAGGTTTCGTCTGCCTGCTCGGGGGTAGCGGTAAGGCCTGTTCCGATCGCCCAAACCGGCTCGTAAGCGATGATAACATTCTTCATTTCCTCGGCAGAAACGCCCAAAAGGTCAAGTTTTGTTTGCATTCCAACCACTTCATTGGTAATTCCATTAAGTCTTTCGTCCTTAACCTCGCCAAGGCAAAGTATAACCTTGAGGCCTGCTGCAAGGGCAGCCTTTACTCTCAGATTAACGGTTGCATCGGTCTCACCGAAGTACTGTCTTCTCTCGGAGTGACCAATCACAACGTATTCGGTACCTATCTCAAGAAGCATATCAGCGCTGATCTCACCGGTGTACGCGCCGCTCTTAGCGAAATGCACGTTCTCAGCACCGATCTTAATATTTGTTCCCTTTGCAGCCTCAACAGCGGTAGCAATATCAACGTAAGGAACGCAGAGGACGATATCACACTTATCCATACCCGCAACCATAGGTGCAAGCTCGGTGATAAACGCCCTTGTCTGCGCAGGAGTCATATTCATCTTCCAGTTGCCTGCGATTACTGTTCTTCTCATTATTTTTTCCTTCTTCGTGTGTAATTTAAAATATGTAAGACCGTCAGATTTTGGATGAGATTTGCCGATCTTGCGACGCCGGGCGTAGTGACCTACGTCAAGGAGCAAATCGACGAATATCGCCGAAATATGACGGTCGTATCTGATTAATTATTTGTCCATTAAACAGCTGATGCCGGGAAGATCCTTACCCTCCAGGAACTCCAAGGATGCACCGCCACCCGTAGAGATGTGAGTGATCTTTGATGCATAGCCGAGCTGCTCGCAGGCTGCTGCGCTGTCGCCGCCGCCTACAATGGTGGTTGCGGAGCTGTCTGCAAGAGCCTGTGCTACTGCGACAGTACCCTTTGCAAGAGTGGGGTTCTCGAATACGCCCATAGGACCGTTCCAAACGACAGTCTTTGCGGAGATGATCGCGTCGGCATAGAGAGCGGCGGTCTTGGGACCGATATCCAAGCCCTCCTTATCATCGGGGATCTTATCGTTATCAACGTACTCTACCTCTATGGGAGCATCGATGGGGTTGGGGAAGTTATCTGCAACCGCATTGTCAACAGGGAGAAGAAGCTTTACACCAAGCTCCTCTGCCTTTGCCATCATCTCACGGCAGTAGTCGATCTTGGTTTCATCAAGAAGGGACTTACCTACGGTATAGCCCTTTGCAGCGTTGAAGGTATAAGCCATACCGCCGCCGATGATAAGGGTGTCAACCTTGGTAAGAAGATTGTCGATAACGTTAAGCTTATCAGCAACCTTTGCACCGCCGAGGATAGCTACGAAGGGGCGCTCGGGGTTCTGAAGCGCATTGCCCATTACCGAGATCTCCTTCTCAATAAGGTAGCCGCATACAGCGGGGATATAATCTGCAACGCCTGCGGTAGATGCGTGAGCTCTGTGAGCCGCGCCGAAGGCATCGTTTACGAATACGTCTGCATAGGAAGCAAGCTCCTTTGCAAGATCGGCGCCGTTCTTGGTCTCGCGAGCATCGAAACGGGTGTTCTCAAGAAGAACAGCCTTGCCTGCCTCAAGAGCAGCAACCTTTGCCTTTGCATCGGGACCGATAAGATCCTCTGCGAAGGTTACTGTGCCCTCACCGAGAAGCTCGTTAAGTCTTACGCACACGGGCTTAAGAGTAAGCTTCTTCTTGTCGGAAACGAGAGCCTTTGCAAGATAGTCAGCGGTAGCAGCTGCCTGCTGATCTGCAGGAAGAGCCTCAACAGCCTTCTTCTCCTTCTTGGTAAGACCGAAGCCCTCGGTAAGAATAGCGTGGGGCTTACCCATATGAGAGCAAAGAATAACCTTTGCGCCCTTGCTGAGAAGATACTTGATGGTAGGAAGCGCGCTAACGATTCTCTTGTCAGAGGTGATAACGCCGTCCTTCATAGGAACGTTGAAATCGCAACGAACGAGAACTGCCTTGCCGCGAACGTCAATGTCTTCAATAGTCTTTTTGTTATAGGTTGCCATTGGTGTTTTCTCCT
>JAZNZI010000098.1:0-15484 GCA_045594865.1 Eubacteriales bacterium
GGAGGCGGAGAAGTACGGCTACGGCGAGATCCGCACCCCCACCTTTGAGAACACCGAGCTTTTCGTCCGCGGCGTAGGTGACACCACCGACGTGGTGCAGAAGGAGATGTACACCTTTGCAGACAGAGACGAGGGCAGAAGCATTTCTCTGCGCCCCGAGGGAACCGCATCGGTAGTAAGAGCGCTTATTGAGAACGGCAAATGCTCCGATCCCATGCCTCTCAAGTACTATTACATTATGTCCTGCTTCCGTCACGAGAAGCCCCAGGCTGGCAGAAGCCGCGAGTTCTTCCAGTTCGGTACCGAGATGTTCGGCTCTCACAGCCCCGCATCGGATGCAACCGCCATCGCTCTTGCCAACTCGGTGCTCACTCGTCTCGGACTTAATAACGTAAAGCTTCATGTTAACTCCATAGGCTGCAAGGAGTGCCGCCCCAAGTACAGAGCGGCTCTCGTTGAGTACTATAACTCTCACATAGATACGCTTTGCGATACCTGTAAGACAAGGCTTGATAAGAACCCCCTTCGTCTTCTCGATTGCAAGAATCCCGATTGCCACGCCCTCGCCGCAGGTGCGCCTAAGACTGTTGACCACCTATGCGAGAGCTGCGAGAGCAACTTTGAGATGCTAAAGAGCGCCCTTGACGCTATGAATATCAATTACGTTGTGGACTCCTCTATCGTCCGCGGACTTGATTACTACACCGGCACCGTGTTCGAGTTTATTGCCGAGGGCATCGGCGCACAGTCCACCGTTTGCGGCGGCGGTCGCTACGACGGTCTTGTTTCCTCTCTCGGCGGTCCCGAGCTGCCCGGTATCGGCTTTGGTATGGGTATCACCCGTCTTATTCTCGCTATGCGCGAGCTTGGTCTTGATAATATCGAGAGCGAGAAGCCTCTTATTTATATTGCCGCCCTTGGTCAGAGAGCTATGATAAAGGGACTTGAGATAACCGAGCGCCTTCGCAGAGAGGGCAGGTTTGCCGAGTGTGACGTGGTTGGCAGAAGCCTTAAGGCGCAGATGAAGTACGCTAACAAGAAGGGCGCAAGATACACCCTTATTATCGGTGACAGCGAGGTCGACGCAGGTGTGGCACAGCTTCGTGATATGGAGAGCGGCGAGCAGTCCGAGGTAAATCTCGACAGCTTTACTATCTGATATGAAGAGCAGACTTGATTTTCTTCCTGTAAGCATACAGGACGTAAAGGACAGAAACTGGTCGGAGGTAGATTTCGTATACGTGACGGGTGATGCCTACGTGGACCACCCGTCCTTTGGCGTTTCCATAATCTCCCGCGTGTTGGAGGCAGAGGGCTTCAGAGTGGCTATCCTTTCCCAGCCCGACTACAAGAGCACCGAGGACTTTAAGCGCTTTGGCAGACCTCGCCTCGGCTTCCTCGTCAGTGGCGGAAATATTGACTCTATGGTGGCTCATTACACCGTGTCAAAAAAGCGCCGATCCTACGACTATTATTCCCCCGGCGGCAAGATGGGACTTCGCCCCGACCGCGCCACCATAGTTTATTGCAACCGTATCCGCGAGGCATACGGTGATATTCCGATAATTATAGGCGGACTTGAGGCGTCGCTTCGCCGTTTTGCCCACTATGATTATTGGGAGGATAGGGTGCGCCGCAGCATTCTCGTTGACTCCCGCGCTGATCTGCTCACTTATGGTATGGGTGAGAATATTCTCCGCCGTATCGCAAGGCTGCTTGACAAGGGCGTTCCCATCAAGAAGATCCGCGACGTGCGCGGCTGCGTATATCTTGCCAAGGTGGGCGAGCCTGTCCACTTCGACTACGTTGAGGTAGGCGATTACGACACACTCAAAACCGATAAGGCGGCATATGCCAAGGCCTTCTCTGTTCAGTATAAAAACACCGATTCCGTGGTCGGCAAGGCTGTCGTTGAGTATTACGGCGATAAAATGCTGGTGCAGAATCCCCCTATGCCCCCTCTTGAGCGTGAGGAGCTTGACGCGGTCTACGCGCTCCCCTATGCCAGAGATTATCACCCCGACTACGATTCCCTCGGCGGCGTTCCTGCTATCACCGAGGTAAAGTTCTCTCTTACCCATAACCGCGGCTGCTTCGGAGCCTGCAACTTTTGCGCCCTCGCATTCCATCAGGGCAGGGAGGTAAGGTCGAGAAGCGAGAGAAGCGTTATTGAGGAGGCACGCAAAATCACCGCGCTCCCCGATTTCAAGGGCTATATCCACGATGTAGGCGGTCCTACCGCAAACTTCCGCTATCCCTCCTGCGACCGTCAGCTGAAGGAGGGCGTGTGCAAGAACCGTAAATGCTTAGCCCCCACCCCCTGCAAGCATCTGAAGGTGGATCATAAGGAATACGCCCATATGCTTCGTGAGATTGAGGCGCTTCCCGGTATAAAGAAGGTCTTTGTTAGATCTGGAATCCGCTTTGACTATCTTATCTACGATAATGACGATTCCTTCTTCCGGCAGCTTGTTTCCCATCACGTTTCGGGACAGCTCAAGGTTGCACCCGAGCATTGTGCCAACAATACTCTTATGATGATGGGCAAGCCTCCTATCGAGGTCTACGAAAAGTTCAAGAAAAAGTATTTTGCCCTCTGCGGCGAGGCAGGGCTTGAGCAGTATCTTGTACCCTACCTTATGTCCAGCCACCCCGGCACCACTCTTGCCGACGCGGTTGAGATGGCAACCTGGCTGAAAAAATGGGGATATATGCCCGAGCAGGTGCAGGACTTCTATCCCACCCCCGGAACGATATCCACCGTTATGTATTATACGGGAATCAATCCCATGAACGGCAAAAAGGTCTACGTGACCACCGACTATCACGAAAAGCAGCTTCAGCGTGCCCTTCTTCAGTACTCGAAGCCCGAGAACGCAAATCTCGTCCGCGAGGCTCTGAAGCTGGCGGGCAGAGAGGACCTTATCGGTAATTCTCCCGAGTGCCTTGTCCGCCCCTCCTTCTCGGGCGGCAGATACACTCCCGAAAAGAAGAGCGTAAAGCAGACCAAATCCTCTCGCGGCGGCAAGAAGAATAACAAGCCCACCCCCGCGGGCGCGCGCGGCATTTCTTCCCACGCATCTGCCAAAAAGAATAAGAGTAAGTTCGACAGAATTTTCGGTGAGGATGCCGACAGAATTCGTCGCGAGGCGGATAGAATGTCCGCAAAGCCCACCCCCCGCACGAACTCTGCAAAGAAGGGACAAAAAGACGTAAATCCCTTTATCAAAGGCAAGAAGTAAAAATATGCTCGTACTTTTTACGAACATAAAACAGACAAAATCAGAGCCTGATTTCCTTTTGCAAGAGACTGCAAAATTTGCCCGAAACTGCATTGCTTTTTATCAAATAACGGAAAAGGATAATTTCTGTTAAAAATCTGCTTTGAAATTTTAAAATTTTGCAAAAATGTGGAAAACCCTGTAAAAATTGAAAAAATCAGGGCAGAATTGACAGCTTTAAGCCATTTTTCGACAAAAGGTTATCCACATTTCTAACATCTACTCTTGTGGAAAACGGGCTGAAAAGGGTGTCACATCTTTGATGTAAATCGTCTTTTTACACTGCTTGGATTATGAGCCTGTTTTATTTTCCAAGGCTTGCATAAAGCAAATGCAGAATTTGTCGATGAAAAGCGTTCGTAAAAAATACGAACTAAATCCCCCAAATTTTAAACTACGAAAGTACGGTCTTAAAATGCAAGAAACAGTACAGAGATTTTTAAATGCCAAGCGCGCCCTTTTTGATAAGGCATTCGGCGCAAGGCTTAATCCCGAGCAGCGCCGCGCGGTCTTTACCGTGGACGGTCCTCTCCTCGTGCTTGCGGGCGCGGGCAGCGGAAAAACCACGGTGCTGGTCAACAGAATAGTATATCTTATAAAGTACGGCAACGCCTACTTCTCCGATCGCACTCCCGAGGGACTTTCGCCCGAGGCGGCAGAGATTCTTGAGGGCGCGATAGATATGTCACCCGAGGAGATCGAGGCTATCCTGCCCCAGTTTGCCGAGCGCCCTGCTGCGCCCTGGTCGGTCCTCGCCATCACCTTTACCAACAAGGCGGCAGGCGAGATCAGGGACAGACTTCTCCGCGCCTTTGACGACGATAGCGTTGCAGGCTCGGTCTGGTCGGGCACCTTCCACTCGGTATGCCTGCGTATTCTTCGCCGCTATGGCGACAGGCTTGGCTACCGCGACGGATTTTCCATTTACGATACCGACGATAAGAAGCGTATGCTCACCCATTGTATGAAGGAGCTTGAGATAGACGAAAAGCGCCTTGCGGTCAAGGCGGTTGCAAACGCAATCAGCATCGCAAAGGACGAGCTGAAGTACCCCGATGATCTGGAGATCAGCCGTGATCCGAGAAGCAGAGATATCATCAGCATTTATAAGCTCTATCAGAAAAAGCTTATGGAGAACAACGCCGTTGACTTTGACGATATCATTATGAAGACGGTAGAGCTTCTTGAGAACGACACGGAGGTCAGGGAATACTATCAGAATAAATTTAAATACGTTCTGGTGGACGAGTATCAGGATACAAACTACGCCCAGTTCGTCCTTACCACCCTCCTTTCGGATAAGTACAGAAACATAATGGTAGTCGGCGACGACGACCAGTCTATATACAAGTTCCGTGGCGCAACCATTGAGAATATTCTTAACTTTGATAAGACCTATCCCGACGCCACGGTTATCAAGCTGGAGCAGAACTATCGCTCTACGGGCAATATCCTCGATGCTGCCAACGCGGTCATTCACAACAACTCTGGCAGACACGCAAAGAGACTCTGGTGTGATAAGGGCGCGGGAGAGAAGATCGTTCTCCACGAGGCAGAGGATCAGAACGATGAGGGCAGATACATCATTGACAGGATCAACAACGGCATTAAGCGCGACGGAAGAAAGTACTCCGACTATGCCGTCCTCTACCGTATCAACGCCCTCGGTAGATCGCTTCAGACCGGCTTTGCCAAGAGCGGTGTGCCCTACCGCGTAGTAGGCGATATGGGCTTCTACGATCGCAAGGAGGTCAAGGATATGATGGCGTACCTCTCGGTGCTGCTTTCCCCCTTTGACAGTCTCAGGCTCAAACGCATTATCAATGAGCCTAAGCGAAAGATAGGTCAGACCACCGTTGACGCCATAGAGCAGATCGCCTCCGAGACGGGCATCTCTATGTACGAGGTGGTAAAGAATGCCTGCGATTATACCGCCCTTGCGAAAAGTGCTGAAAAGCTTATGGCATTCTCGGCAATAATAGAAAAGGTGAGGGAGGAGAAAACTCTCCCCTCCGAGATGATCTCGTCGCTCTTTGAGGCTTCGGGCTATAAGGCTATGCTTGTGGCAGAGGGCTTTGAGGGCGAGGGTAAGATCGAGAATATAAACGAATTTATCGGCGCGGCAGTGGAGTATGAAACCCGCTGCACCTCGGCAGGCATTGAGCCTACCGCTACAGGCTTCCTTGAGGAGATCTCGCTTATCGCCGATGTGGATAAGTATGACGAGACCGCCGATGCGGTGGTGCTTATGACCGTCCATGCGGCAAAGGGACTTGAGTTCCCCATAGTCTTTATCGCGGGTATGGAGGACGGCATTTTCCCCTCAGTGCAGAATATCGGCGAGGCGGAGGAGATGAGCGAGGAGCGCCGTCTTGCCTACGTTGCTATAACGAGAGCAAAGGAAATGCTGTATATCACCCACGCCCGTAACCGTATGATGTACGGCAAGACCACATATAATCAGCTTTCCCGGTTTATAAAGGACGAGCTGCCGAAATCTCTCGTCTTTGACGACGTGCAGAGAAAGCGGGAGCACAGCGCATATACCGGCTATAATTATGCAAAGCCCTTAGAGCGCAGACAGACCTATGGCGAGAGTAATAATTACTTCAGCGAGCTTCGCCGTCCTGCCGAAATCGCGCAGAAAAAGCGGGAGAAAAGCGGCGCTGCCGAGTACGGCATTATCCGCTTTGCTCCGGGCACCCGTGTGCGCCACGATATGTTTGGCGAGGGTGTGATAATATCCTCTCGCGATATGGGCGGTGACGTGCTTTACGAAGTCAACTTCGACAACGGACAGACGAAGAAACTGATGGCTACCTTCGCCAAACTCAAAAAGGTGTGATTTTTTGTGCTTTTTCCGCTTCATTCAGTCGGAGTAGTCTTCTACACCTTCCTTTATAAAACGAAAAAACCCCTAAAAAATCCCTACCTTTTATCCTATCTGATTATCCTATTTATAACCTCACGAAAGGAGAGCGAAATGCAAAGAGAAGAAAAACGAATAACCAAAAACGGCATCGAGATTTATTCTTACAAGAATCCCTCTATCCACGGCTTTTACATCTCGCTCTTTCTTCGGGCGGGAAGCATGTACGAGAAGCATCAGGGCATTACCCACTTTCTCGAGCATATTTCTATCCGCAACGTAAACGCGGTTATGAACGGCGCGCTCTATCCAACTCTTGATAAGTACGGCATAGAGTTCAATGCCACCACCTATACCGAGATGGTGCAGTTCTATATTTCGGGTGCGACGGAGAATTTTGGTATCTCATCCGAGATCATTGCTAAGATCCTCTCGCCCATTGTCCTATCGGCAAAGGATATTTCCCTTGAGCGCGATCGCATCAAGGCAGAGATCCGTGAGGGAGATGATCTGACAGCCCTTTCCACCTTCTCAGGCGGAATCGTCCACGAGGGAACAAAGCTTGCAAATCTCATTACAGGCACCGTTGGCAGCGTGAATAAGATAAACAAGGCACTCCTTGAGGAGTATCGCAGATCGGTGGAGAACCGAAGCAATATCTTCTTCTACGTGACGGGCTGCTTTGACGATGGCGACCTCGATAAGCTCGCAGGGGAGATCGATAAATACTCCCTTGACGACGGAATAAAAAATGATAATATCGCTCCGAGAAGCGCAAAATTCGGATGCCGCGATAGCCACGTGCATATCAAAAATGCCGAGTTCACTATGCTTCGCTTTACCCTTGATCTCGATATGACAAGGCTCACCCTTGCCGAGACGGATATTCTCTACGACGTGCTTTTCAGCGGATATAATTCGCTCTTCTTCAGCGAGATGAGCGAGAAGCGGGGCTTATGCTACGATATCCCCGCCAGCATCGAGCGCTATTCCAATATCGGCACGCTCACCTTCTCCTTTGAGGTGCGTCCGTCCTTGCTTTACGATGCAGTTGAAACGGTGATCTCACTCCTCGCCTCCTTCAAAACTCGCCTTCTTGATGAAAGCCAGATGATGAAGGCGGGCTATGTCACCAACTCCCCGATGCTCTACGACAGTGTTGGCGAGACAAATTTCGCCTTCGCTTATGATAACCATATTATGAACGCCGCCTATCGCACTATTGACGAGAGGGCAGAGAGCTACGCGAGAGTCACCCCCGAGCGCATCAGAGAGATCGCAAATCTCGTTTTTCGCCCCGAAAATCTCACTCTTGCAATAAAGGGAAACAAAAAGAAAATTAATACTAACGATTTGGAACAAATAATTAAAAAACTGTAAAATGTCAACTATTATTAGCAAAAACGATATAAAGTGCGCTGTATTTGATCTTGACGGCACACTTCTTAATACTATAAAAACCATAAATCACTACCTTAATTTTGCCCTTTTAAAAAACGGATATGGCAGTATCGACGAGGCTACCTGCGTCTCCTTTGTAGGCGACGGAGCGGTGAAATTAGTTCAGCGAGCTCTCGCCCACCTTGGAGTATATTCCGAGGGAGCTTTTGACAGAGTCTTTGCTGATTACAACACCGCTTACGATGCCGACCCCTACTATCTCACCGAGGTATACGATGGAATTATCGAGACACTAAGGGGGCTTCGCTCTGAGGGCGTTATTCTCGCCGTCCTGTCGAACAAGCCTGATTTTGCTACTCGTGCCACTGTGGATTACTTCTTCGATGGTATCTTTACCGCCGTTTCGGGGGCTAAGGAGGGCGTACCTCTGAAGCCCTATCCCGATAGCCTGCTCGCTATGCTTTCAGAGCTTGATGTGCGGCGCGAGGATACAATTTATATAGGTGACTCGGAGCAGGATATTCTTACCGCAAGAAATGCGTCGGTCGGTGATTGCGTATCTGTCACTTGGGGATTCAGAAGCATAGAACAGCTTACCGCCGCAGGAGCTAAGCGGCTTATAGATAATCCCCGTAATCTTCTTGACTATATATTAAATAAAAAGAGACTGTCTTGTATTTAAGACAGTCTCTTTCTGTTATTTATTTTCGCCGCTTGCAGAAAGCTGCTTTAAGTATGCGTTAATGAATCCGTCAATGTTGCCGTCCATTACCGAATCGATGTTGCCGTCCTCGTAGCCAGTACGGGTGTCCTTTGCCAAAGTGTAGGGCATAAATACGTAGCTTCGGATCTGGCTACCCCACTCGATATTGGCCTTGTTGCCCTGAATGTCCTCAATTCTGTCAAGCTTCTCGCGCAGCTTGATCTCCATCAGCTTCGCCTTCAGCATCTTGAGCGCAGTCTCCTTGTTCTGAAGCTGGCTTCTCTCTGTCTGACAGCCTACAACGATACCCGTGGGCTTATGCACGATACGTATAGCCGAGTCGGTCTTGTTGATGTGCTGACCGCCCGCGCCAGAGGAGCGGTGCGCAGTGATGTCAAGGTCCTCGTCGCGAAGCACGATGGTGTCGTCATCCTCGAACTCTGGCATAACCTCGACGGAGGAGAATGAGGTGTGGCGACGTCCAGAGGAGTCAAAGGGAGAAACTCGCACCAGACGGTGAACGCCGTTCTCGCTCTTAAGGTAGCCGTACGCATTCATACCCTCAACCATAATGGTCGCGGACTTAAGTCCTGCCTCATCACCGTCAAGCCAGTCAATAAGCTTTACGTTAAAGCCTCTCTTCTCGCCCCATCTTACGTACATACGGTAGAGCATAGACGCCCAGTCCTGCGCCTCCGTGCCGCCCGCACCGGGGTGGAATGAAACTATCGCGTTGTTTCTGTCGTAGGGACCCGAGAGCAAAACCTCGATTCTCTTGCTCTCGGCAAGCTTCTCTATCTCGTCGGTCTCGGATACTACCTCGTCAACCGATCCCTCGTCCTCCGCCTCAATAGCCATCTCGCAGAGGGTAAAGGTGTCGTCAAGTCTTGCGGCAAGAGCCTCGTAGCTCTCGTACTTGTCTTTAAGCTGCTTTATCTCCTGCAGCTTTTTAGAGGACTTCTCCGCATCGTTCCAGAAATCCTGCACCAGAGTCTCTCTCTCAAGCTCGGCGCATCTTTCCTTCGTTTCTTCTATTCTGAGCTGGCTCTTCAGCTCGCCGACCACATCGTAGAGCGCCACCAGTCTTCTTTTTGCTTCTTCAAGGGCAACTATCATCTTTGCTTTTGTCCTTTCTGCTTTCTCTGAAATTAGTATAACAAGAGTATTTTACCATAAACAAATCAAAAAGTAAATAGCAAAATTAAATATTTATTATTACCATTATTTATTATCAAAATAAATATTGATTTTTTGCGTGATATATGATATACTATATCCGTTAAAATTTGCACTAACGAAAGGAATAATAAAATGCAGGTAACAAAAAACACCCTTATCGGTGATATTCTTGACTTTGACGTAAACACCGCGCAGTTCTTCTTTGAGATCGGTATGCACTGCCTTGGCTGTCCTCACTCCAGAGGCGAGTCTATTGCAGAGGCTTGCGCAGTTCACGGCACCGATGCTGACGAGCTTGTTAATAAGATCAACACTTATCTCGCAAGCAAGTAAATATGAAGAGCGCACTTAACGCGCGTCTGCTCTCCGCGGCAGAACTTGTGAGGCAGGACGCGACCTTTGCCGATATCGGCACCGACCACGCGTATCTGCCTCTTTTTTTACTTGACGCGGGGCGCATTTCCTATGCCTATTGCTGTGATATAAACGAGGGACCCCTTGATTCCGCGCGGCGAAATGCCGAGGAGCGCGGCAGGGCAGATAAGCTTAGCTTTATTCTCGCCGACGGAGCCACCGTTCTTGCGGGGCGGGGGATTACCGACTATGCAATATGCGGTATGGGCGGCGAGCTTATTGCCGACATCATTGACCGCGCGCCTCACCTTCGTGACGGGGGCGTAAACCTTATTCTCCAGCCTATGTCAAGGCAGGAGAAGCTTCGTACATACCTCGCCTCATCGGGTTTTAAGATAATCACCGAGAGCTATTCGCTTGACGCGGGTAAGTACTACGTCTGCATGCAGACCGTCTTTGACGGGAAAGGTCGGGAAATATCCGATCTTGAGGCAATAGTCGGCTCGCCCGACAGCAGATTTGTCGGTGATGAATGCCGCAGAGCCTATCTTCAGGGCAAGCTGAGATCGCTTTCTCGCGCCCACGCAGGCAAGCTCGAGGCAGGCACGGACACCGCCGCCGAGGCGGAGCTTATTGATAGCCTTAAAGCATACCTAGGCAAGAGAGAATAAAACGAACCCGTTTTGAAAAGATAAATTTTGCATAATACTGCGGTAAAAATTCTTGCAATATCCGCATATTACTTCAAATTTTAACCTTGTCTTACACAAAATTTATTCTTTTTAAAATTCGTAGAACTCTAAAGCCTGAATTTTCAGTGCTTTAGGCACTTATCTCTCTTGCAAAGTCCGCACTTGGCTGCGAGAGCCAAGCACCAAAATCATCTAAAAATTCAGGCTTTAGAGCGAGTTCGTCTTATTCTCTCTTGCCTAAACAATTTGTAATCCACGCAGGAAGGAACTACTATGAACGCAAAGCAGTTGTATCAGAAATTAACAGAGGTCATTCCCGAGCATCTTCGCGAGCCCTGGGATAACGACGGTATTATGTGCTGTGCCGATGGCTCATCGGAGATATACCGTGTCCTGGTCGCCCTCGACGTCACCGAGGAGATCGTTGACTATGCCATCGAGCGCGGATTTGACCTTATCGTGTCCCACCATCCCCTGATTTTCAAGCCTATTTCCTCGCTTGATGAGGAGAATCATATTTCGAGAAAGCTGATCAAGCTGGTTTGCAGCGGTATATCGGTATTTTCCTTCCACACCCGCGCGGACAAGCTGCTCGGCGGAGTGAACGACCGCCTTGCCGACATTCTCGGAATGCAGGATGCCGAGCCCTTTGGCGAGGGCGAGCTTGGCAGAGTGGGTAATATTGACGAGCCTATGGAGCTTCAGGACTTTGCCTATAGGGTAAAGCAGCTTTGCGGCTCGGACGTTATCAGATATGCTGACGGATACAGCGACGTTCACCGTGTTGCCATCGTTGGCGGTGACGGAAAGGGCTACGTAAAGGCGGCTATCGAGGCTGGTGCCGATACTTATATCTCGGGCAGAATCGGCTATAACGTGATGGAGGAGGCCGCTGAAATGGGCATCAATCTTATTGAGGCGGGCCACTACTTCACCGAGCAGCATATCTGCGAGTTCTTCCGCGAGCTTCTCGTGGACTTCGATCCCAATCTTTACGTTGAGATCGCCAACTCCAATATGATCAGAACTATTTCATGATTTTACCGTAATTTTCAGCAAAATAAGAGCTTTTTCTTTGAATAATACAAAAAACCTCTCCGAACGGAGAGGTTTTTTGTATTATTCGCTTAGCAAATCGCCAAGCATTTTGTCAAGCTGATCGTAGCTCAGCATACCCGAGTCGGAGTATACGATAACTCCGCTTTGGTCAAGTATCGCTGTGAAGGGAATATATCCGTCGCCACCCGCCGCGGTATATGCATCACTGTAAATGGTGTCGTAGGCGAATATTATCTTCGTGTCGGGGAAGTTCTCGGCAACGTAGTCGGGAGCTCCCGCTTTTCCGTAATAATCGTGGGCGGCAATAATAACCACCTCGTCAGCGTACTCGCTCGCAATTCTGTTGAAATCGGGCAGCTCTGCCTTGCAGGGCGGACATCTTGTTGCCCAGATGTTGAGTATAACTATTTTTCCGCGATAGTCGTCGGGGCTGACGGTGCCGCCGTCAAGTCTTTCCAGCGTGATCGAGGCAAACAGGTTTCCTACCTCGGTTCCAACTGTGGGAGTGGGAGTATTTTCTTCTTTTCCCTCATTATTGTCGCCGTTTTCGGTGTTTTCGCCACCATCGGTGGAGCTATTGCCGCCGTTTTCGGTGTTTTCGCCACCCTCGGTGGAGCTGTTGCCACCGTTTTCGGTGTTTTCACCACTCTCGGTGGAGCTATTGCCACCGTTCTCGGCGTTTTCGCCGCCCTCGGTGGAGCTATTGTCACCATTTTCGGTGTTTTCGCCACCATCGGTGGAGCTATTGTCGCCGTTTTCGGTGTTTTCGCCACCCTCGGTGGAGCTATTGTCACCGTTCTCGGTGCTTTCACCACTCTCGGTGGAGCTGTTGCCACCGTTCTCGGTATTATTATCACCGCTGTCGCCCTTGCCGTCTGTGCTTTCGCCGCCGGTTATGCCGTTATCCTTATTGTTTTCCTGGCTTCCCGAGGGTACACAACCCACCAAAGCGCCCGAAATCATAAAGGTCAAAATAATAATTGCTAGTAATTTTTTCATCGTTTTCTCCTCTTTTTTTCTTTAGTTTATCATAAAAAGGAAAATAAAACCGTGACGTAGTCACAAAAAGTGGCATTTTACCGCTTTTTTTCTTCTCCTTGAAGAGAAGGCATCATACAAATTAACGAATCAGTTGCTTTTGATCGACGTCAGTCGAACAGAACTCTACGCAGTTCCTCCACACTTCTGCAGAAATACTCGCAGTTTTTCTCCATAAAGCTTGCGATCTCGGGCACGTTATGCGCCCAGGCAGCCGCCGCAATATGCACGCCTGCCGCCCTTGCCATATCGTAGCCGGGCTTCAGATCGTCAACCACAAGGATCTCATCAGGCGCGAGAGAGTATTTTTCCATAAGGTCAAGGAGCGTTCCCGGCGCGGGCTTTCTCATCTCCTTCGGAATATCCCAGCCGTAAATAATATCGGGCTCGGGTAGACCGTTTGCCTTATAGTCGCGTACAATGTTTTCGGTCACCGAGTGGGAGTCGACAGCCACAATGCCGCCTCTCGCCTTGAATTCGGCAATTATCTCCTTCATACCCGGGTAGGCTGTGGGGATATGATTTTTCACGTACTCCCGCCAAAACGCCTCCTCCTCGGCAAGCTCCTGCTCGTTAAGTCCGATCTCCTCGGTGAAAAGCTCAAGTATACCGGGCTGAAAATTCTTTTCAAAATACTCCTCAAGGGTGTATTTGTCGGCAAGATGGGGTCTTGCAATTTTAAGATACTCAACGAAGGAGGGGTAGTGTATGGATGCCGAGCTGTTTACCACCGTATCGTCGTGGTCAAGAACCAGGCACTTGTATTTCTTTATCATATTTTTCTCTCTTTATTCAAGATTCATAAATGAAATTTTCGGCGCGCTGACCGTACAGTCGCTTTTCTGCACCGTAAGGATGTTGCCGCGCATGACCTGCTCCCACTTTTCTTTGCTTCCGCCAAAGGATATGTCGGTAAGGGCATCGCAACCGCCAAAGGCGTCAAAGTCCTCTATCTCGCGAAGATCCTTCGGGATAGCAATACGCGAGAGCGACGAGCAGTCGGCAAAGGCGTCAAAGCCAATAACCGCCGTGCTGATCGGAAGTATAATACTCGCAAGCGAGCTGCAGCCTTTGAAGGCTCTGCGACCGATTTTGACAAGTTTAGTTGGCAAATCGACATATTTCAGCGATCTGCAACCCTCAAAAGTGGACTCGTCGATCAGTCCCATATTGCAGGAAAGCTTCACTCCCTCAAGCGAAAAGCAGTTAGCGAAAGCGTTGAATTCCACCAGCACGCAGCTGTCGGGAATGGTCACGTCCACCAGGTTGAAGCAATATGCAAATGCCCCCGAGCCGATGATCACAATCGACTCGGACAGCTTGATGCTGGACAGGCTTGCGCATGCCTCAAAGCAGCCCTCGCCAATGCGCTTCACACTGTCGGGAATGTTTATACTCGTCAGCGAGGAGCAGGAGGAGAATGCCTCGTCGAGAATCTCCTCAAGTCCGTGATGCATCTCTACGCGCCTGAGATTCTGACAGCCCGCAAAGGCGCAGGCAGAGATCCTTTTCAGCGATCTCGGCAGCACTATCTCTGTAAGATGAGTATAGCCGCGGAAGGCATTTTCTGCGATCTCCTCAATACCCTCGGGGATAACTATGCGCCCGCCCGCCTCGCAGTCCTCGTACTGTCCCGCGAAGACAACAAGCTCCTCTATATTCTTTTCTTTCTCGTTCATTACTTTAACTTCTCAAGCGCAAGGGTAAGCGATTCTCTTACCTCAAGGTACTTCTTAAGCTTTGCTCTCTCGCCCTCGATAACCGCGGCGGGCGCCTTGGCTACGAAGCCCTCGTTTGCAAGCTTTCTTTCAATTCTCTCTATCTCGCCGTCGTTCTTCTTCAACTCGGCGGTAAGTCGCGCGCGTTCCTTCTCAAAGTCGATAACCTCGGAGAGAGGAATGTAAAGTCTGCCCGCGTCGGTCGCGATCATAACCGCATCGTCCGACTCATAGCTGTCGGTGAGAATAACCTCGGACGCGCTGGCAAGCTTTTCAAGGATCTTCGCCGCTCTCGTAAAGGTGTCGGTGTACTTGGTCACAACGTAGAGCTTCGCTTTCTTTGAGGGAGGAACGTTCATCTCGGCTCTGCGTGTTCTGATAGCCGTGATGCAGGCAATGATTCTCTCTACGTCCTCCTCGGCATCCGCGTAAACGAGAGCCTCGTCAAACTTAGGATACTCGGAGATCATAATTGACTCGCAGGAGTGGGGAATAGCCTGATAGATCTCCTCAGTGATGAAGGGCATATAGGGGTGAAGCAGACCGAGAATACCCGAGAGAACGCGAACAAGGGTTCTCTTCGCAGTGAGAGCAGGCGCGCCGCCCTCAAAGATACGGCTCTTCGCCATCTCGATATACCAGTCGCAGAAGGTGTCCCAGGTGAAGGAATATATCTCGGCAAGCGCAACGCCAACCTCGTAGTTAGCTATATTTTCGTTTACACTCTTTGCAAGTCTGTTGAACTTGGAGAGGATCCACTTGTCCTCGATGGTAAGATCGCTCTCTGCCGCGGGAGCAAGCAGCTCCTCGTCGCTCTCGGTAAGGTTCATAAGCACGAATCTGGATGCGTTCCATAGCTTGTTTGCAAAGTTTCTCGCCGCCTCGATCTTCTCGTTGGAGAATCTCATATCGTTGCCGGGAGCATTACCTGATGCAAGGGCGAATCTCAGCGCATCCGCGCCGTATTCATCAATAACCTTGAGGGGATCGATGCCGTTGCCGAGCGACTTGGACATCTTGCGTCCAAGTTTGTCCCTTACAATACCTGTAAAATATACATTTCTGAATGGCATTGTGCCGTTGTACTCGTAGCCAGCCATAATCATTCTGGCAACCCAGAAGAAAATGATATCAGGTCCTGTTACAAGGTCACTTGTAGGATAATAATAATTGATCTCCTCATTTCCAGG
>JAZNZI010000099.1:0-5896 GCA_045594865.1 Eubacteriales bacterium
TGCCAGGAAATAGCCTCACCCTCGCGGTCAGGGTCGGTCGCGAGGAATATCTTGCTCGCGGTCTTCGCTTCCTTTTTCAGCTCCTTGATAACGTCACCCTTGCCACGAATATTTATATAATGAGGCTCGAAGTTGTTATCAACGTCAATGCCAAGAGTGCTCTTGGGCAGATCGCGAATATGTCCCTTTGACGCTATTACCTTGTAGTTTGAACCAAGATAGCCTTTTATTGTATTAGCCTTTGCAGGCGACTCAACTATTACTAAATTAGCCATTTATATTTAAGCAGTTTTAAAAACCGCAACCTTTCTTATTTAAATTTACGTGAAACTGTCTCGCCGGGAAGCATTACGACGAAGCCTCCGACCTCAAGCATAAGCAGGTATTTCATTACCTGTCGCAGATTCATATTTTCGTCCACAAGCGATTCAAGCGGACAGCTGCCCGACGTGGGGATCTTCCTGTATACCGCAAGTGCGCCCTTGTCAAAGCTTTGTGGAGGAGCTATCGGCTCGCCAATGCTTTCCGTCGATCTATCCTCGGTAAAGCGAGGCTCGCTGACCGCCTTTTTTCTCGTCCTCGGCGCAACGAATATATCGTCCCCCGGGCAAACGGCAACCACACCGTATTCGGTAAGCGACGCCATCATATCTACCCTTATGCCGTCTTTAAGCTTAAACTGATTAATAACCTTGGGAAAAGCGTCGGAATAATCCTTTAAAATATCCTCGGCAGAGGTACACATTTTCGCGCCGTTCTTGATAAGAAGATTGCTGAGCTGGCTGTTTGCCGAGCCAACGTTGCCGGGGAGCGCATAGACCGCGCGTCCCTGCTCCTTCGCGCATCTTGCCGTGATAAGCGCGCCCGATCTCTCGGGGCCCTCAATAACGAGAGTTGCTCTTGACAGACCGCTGATAATTCTGTTTCTCTTCGGAAAATTCAGCTTACTTGGAGGTGTTCCCGGCGCGAACTCGGTAAGCACGCATCCAAGCTTTACGATCTCTCTTGCAAGACGGAGATGCTGCTCGGGATAGCAAATATCGATTCCGCTACCTATAACGGCAACAGTCGTACCGCCCGCCGCAAGCGCACCCGCGGTAGCTACGCCGTCAATACCCATCGCCATGCCCGAAACAACGGTAGCGCCCGCACTTGCCAGATCGTATGCAATGCGGAACGCGTTCTTTCTGCCATAGTCCGACAGCTTTCTCGTGCCAACGGTGGCAACTGTAAAGCATTTGTCAAAATCAGGCAGCCGCCCTCTGTAATACAGAAGCACAGGCGGATTATCTATCTCACGCAGAAGCTGTGGATATTTCTCGTCATAATACGGAAGCAGACCTACCCCCATCTTTTTGCAGTAGCGATATATCTCCTCCGCACGATCAAGGCTCTTGTTTTCGAGAGATGATCTATCGGAATTCCTGTAGCCGATAATCGACGATATCTTCTTTCCCTCGGCGAGATAAATGTCCTTTGCATCATCAAATTCCTTTATCAGCTTGCCGAAGGTAGAGCCGGAGGGACTGCAGGAAAGGGACAGCCATATCCAATATACAATTCTATCCATAAGTCAACCTCCGAATAAAAAAATTATACGTTATTCTGCTCCCACATAAGCACCGCGGCGGCAACCGACGCATTAAGCGACTCTGCCCCCTCGGAAATGGGAATATACACGCTTGATGTGCAGAGAGATGAGATCTCCCTCGGAATACCGTGCCCCTCGTTGCCGATAATAAAAATATCGTCCCCCGAAAGACCGATATCCTTAACGCTCACAGCGTCATCGGTAAGCTCGGCGGCATAAACCGCTCTGCCATTTGCCTTCGTCGCCTCAACGAAGGATGCGAAGTCCGAAACGATGCTGACCTTAACGCCGAACATAGTTCCCATGGCCGCTCTTACAGTCTTGGGATTGTAAATATCTGCCGAATCGGCAGATAAAATTATATGCTTTACTCCAAAGGCAACCGCGCTTCTGATAACCGCGCCAAGATTGCCCGGATCGCGTAAAGAGTATAGCGAAAGGGCTCTTTCACCTCTCGGAATGAAAAAGTCTTCCTTATATATTATATCCATATTCTTGAAAAAGTCAAGATGTTTTATCACGCTAATTATTCCCTGGGGCGCTTTTTCTGTAGAAATTTTAGAAAAAGCCCCCTCGGACAGGGTGATCACCTGACAGTCAGAATACTCCGGCAGATCCATAAAGGGTGAGAGAAGCTGCATAATCCGCTCCTCCTTGCCCTCCATTACGAAAATATGGGTGACGGGAAGACCGCGGCGAAGCGCCTCAAGAGAGAGCTTCTCCCCCTCTGCGATAAACGCGCCCGCCTCGTTTCGTCCCTTTTTATCGGCGAGAGATGCCGCCCATTTTACCGTAGTGTTGTTTCTGCTTGAAATTATATCCCTGAAAATCTTCATTTTTGTCTTTCCTTATACCGATTAAAAAAAGATCCCGGTTTACCATTAAACAACGGAAAACCGGGTAAATCTATATTAGAGAGCAGCCTTTGCCTTCTCGCAGATCGCAGCGAAAGCTTGCTTGTCGGAAACTGCAAGCTCAGCAAGCATCTTTCTGTTAAGATCAATACCTGCAAGCTTGAGACCGTGCATAAGGGTGGAATAGTTCATTCCGCAAACCTTTGCCTGTGCAGAAATTCTTGCGATCCAAAGAGAACGGAAGTTTCTCTTCTTCTCCTTACGGCCAACGAAAGCCTTGTTGCCGGACTTCATTACGGCCTGCTTAGCCATCTTGAAGTGCTTGGACTTGGAACCCCAATAGCCCTTAGCAGCCTTGAGTATGCTATTTCTTCTCTTGCGCGTCATCATAGCGCCCTTAACTCTTGCCATTTTACATTATCCTCCTGATTTTCTTCTCTGCCTTATTACTTGTTAATAAGGTTTCTGTAAGTAGGTGCAAAGCTTTCGCTAAGGATAGCGCTCTTGCGAAGACCTCTCTTACGCTTTGCGGTCTTAAGACCGAGCTTATGACGGTGGTTGTTGTGGGACATCTTAATCTTGCCGCTACCTGTAAGAGAGAATCTCTTGGCAGAAGCCTTGTGTGTTTTAATCTTGCCCATTTTGTATCTCCTTTTCTGTCGGGGTTAATAACCCAATTTTTAAAAACTTATTTTTTGTCCTGCTTTACGGGGCTGATAATGATAGACATATATCTTCCGTCAAGAACAGGCTTCTTCTCGGCAGCACCTGCATCGCGGCAGGCCTCCTCGAACTTAAGAATTACCTCGCGGCCAAGCTCGGTATGGGACATCTCTCTACCCTTGAAGCGAACAACAGCCTTAACCTTATTGCCCTCGGCGAGGAACTTCTTCGCGTGGTTAACTCTGGTCTCAAAGTCGTGCTGCTCGATACGGCAGGAAAGCTGAATTTCCTTAACCTTAACTATTACCTGCTTTTTCTTAGCTTCCTTTTCTCTCTTATCACGCTCAAAGCAAAACTTGCCGTAGTCGATAGCGCGGCATACGGGGGGCGTTGCATTGGGAACGATAAGCACGAGGTCAACGTTGTTGTTATAAGCGAAAGTGCGCGCATCGTCGATCTTCATGATTCCGACCTGCTCGTTGTTCGGGCCGATAACTCTTACCTCGGGAACGTTAATCTCCTCGTTGATAGGCAGATCCTTAGAATTGTTGGGTTTAATAGCTTTGTACCTCCAAGAATAAATAAAAAATGCATACAGAGAATCTCCGTACGCACACTACTCCTCTTTGATAGAGGAAAAGGTATTAACCAGGCGCACCCTCTGTGGCATGGTGAGAACGGAAATTCTGCTTTATTTTCAAAGTTTATTTCAACTTCTGTAGTATTATAACACCCTTTTCCTCTTTTGTCAATAGGTTTTTAAAAGTTTTTTGAATTTTTGAAATTTCTCCTATTTTTACAAAGATAGAAAAGAAAAATTGTTGATTTTTGCACCTTTACAAATCGGGAAAAATATAGTATAATAATTAAGCTGCAAAATATATTGCAAAGAAGCATCAAGCTTATGATGCCCCACCGAGCTTTATATTCTGATGGTTATTGGTACATATTGCGGCACTTAGAACCTACGCGTGGGGGCGCATAGGTTCTTTTTTTATTAGTAAAAAGGAAGCAACTAGTGAAAAATCAAGTCCTTGAGCAAGAAAAATAACCTATACAAATGCCTGTTTTATTGCAGGCATTTTTTATTTGACTTTTTTTCTAAAACCTATTGACAAAGCACTCACCATGTGTTATACTTGTAAAGCGATTTGCTTTACAGCACATTTTGGAGTGAGCGTTTATGTTTGAAAAGAATATGAGAATTGCATATTTGCTCGACTTTTACGAGGATCTGCTTGATCCGCATATCCGAGGTGTGATGAGAGCATACTATGACGACGATCTTTCGCTCGCCGAGGTTGCACAGGGCGAGGGTATCTCCCGTCAGGGCGTACGCCACCTTATCAAAAAGGGTGAGGATGCGCTTGAGTTTTATGAGAGCAAGCTTGGGCTTGCAAGGCGACACGAGGAGCTTGAGGCTGCCTGCACTTCCCTTTCGGAGATTGCAGACGGGCTGGACGATAAGAACCTCGCGGACGAGGCGGCAGAGATACGCTCTATCGTCGAAGTAATAACGAAAGGAAATCAAGATGTTCCAAAGTCTAACTGATAAGCTTGCAAACGCTTTCAAAAAGTTTCGGAACAAGGGAAAGCTCACCGAGGCGGACGTCAAGGAGGGTATGCGCGAGGTAAAGCTCGCACTGCTCGAGGCTGACGTTAACTTTAAGGTAGTTAAGGAATTCACCAGAGCTGTGACCGAGCGCGCCGTTGGCGCAGAGGTGCTTGAGAGCCTTCTTCCCGCACAGCAGATAGTTAAGATAGTAAACGAGGAGCTTATCAAGCTGATGGGCGGCGAAACGCCGAAGATCAACATCAGTCCCAAGCCCCCCACGGTAGTTATGATGGTCGGTCTTCAGGGTGCGGGTAAAACCACCCACGCGGCAAAGATCGCGAATATGTATAAGCAGAAGAGCAAGAATCCCCTGCTCGTTGCCTGCGACGTATACAGACCTGCCGCTATCGACCAGCTTAAGATCGTAGGTGAATCGGTCAAGGTACCCGTTTTCTCAATGGGTACGAAGATCTCCCCTGTGGAAATTGCAAAGGCGGGCGTTGAGCACGCTAAAAAGAACGGTCACGATATGGTTATCATAGATACCGCGGGCCGTCTTCATATCGACGAGGCTCTTATGGAGGAGCTTGTAAAGATCAAATCAAGCGTCAATCCCTCCGAGATCCTTCTGACCGTTGATGCTATGACCGGTCAGGATGCAGTAAACGTAGCAAAAACCTTCAACGACCTGCTTGACATCACGGGAGTTGTGCTTACCAAGATGGACGGTGACACCCGAGGCGGTGCTGCCCTGTCGGTCAAGTACATCACCGGCAAGCCCATCAAGTTTATCGGTATGGGCGAGAAGATGGATGCAATAGAGCTGTTCCACCCCGACAGAATGGCGTCGAGAATTCTCGGTATGGGCGACATACTCTCGCTTATCGAAAAGGCGGAGGCGGCATACGACGAGAAGAATGCCAAGGAGCTTGAGAAAAAGATGCGCGAGCAGACCTTTACCCTCGAGGACTTCCTTGATCAGATGCGCCAGTTGAAGAAGATGGGCAACCTTGATCAGATTCTCGCTATGATGCCCGGCGCAAACGCGGGCGCGCTCAAAAATGCACAGGTTGATGAAAAGCAGATGGACAGAATCGAGGCTATCATTCTGTCGATGACTCCCGAGGAGCGACTTAAGCCCGATATTATCAACGGCTCACGTCGAAAGAGAATCGCAAAGGGCTGCGGACTTGGCGTTGAGGACGTAAACAGACTGCTTAAGCAATTTGAGCA
>JAZNZI010000100.1:0-10491 GCA_045594865.1 Eubacteriales bacterium
GCGCGGGAGAATAGAACACGTCGTTGGACGTACCGTACTCGACGATCTTTCCTGCGTACATAACCGCGATCTTATCTGCCATATTAGCAACAACGCCAAGGTCGTGGGTAATGAAGATAACAGAGAGCTTTCTCTCCTCCTTAAGCTTGTTGATAAGCTCAAGGATCTGCGCCTGAATAGTAACGTCAAGAGCAGTCGTAGGCTCGTCACAAATAAGAATATCAGGGTTTGCGGCAAGAGCGATAGCAATAACTATTCTCTGTCGCATACCGCCCGAGAACTCGAAGGGATACTGATTGTAACGGGTACGAGGCTCGGGAATACCAACCTCCTCCATAAGCTTGATCGCCTTTTCCTTCGCCATTTTCTTAGTGACAAAGTAAACCACCTGCGAAGCCTTTTCCTTGAAGAAATCAACAAGATCAACTGCCTTCTTATCAAAATCAACAGAAGCAGCCTTCTCGATATCCGCCTCATACTTTTCGCAAAGGCGAGTGATAATCAGGGCAATCTTTGCTCTGGACTCATTGAGGTCGGTCACGTTCTTCGGAACAACCTTCCAATCAACGATCTTGCCTTTTGCAATAAGAGCATCTCGCTTAGCGGTCTGCTTTGAATAACGCTTCTCTTCCTTCTCGTTGTTTGCTATAGCCTCAAAGTGCTTATTTACCGCCATGGTAATGCTGCTCTCAAAGGTATACGCTGCGCTGTCCTTAACGAACTGGAGAGGATCGATGGAGGATGAAACCAGCTTGGAAAGCTCATCGACCTTACGATGTGCCTCAGACTTGGTGAAGTCGCTATTAATGAAGAACTCGCTTGCTTCCTTTAGAATAGGAACGAGCTTCTTCTTGATCTCAAGAGACTTATTAAAGCTGTTAATTACACCCGCCTTCTCAAGAGCAAGGAAGCGATCCATAAAATCGTCCATCAGGAAGGCGAGAGCCTTTTCGTTAAGTGCCTCAATATCCTTTCCGTCAAGCTGAGCGGTGGGATTTTTATACTTATAATAGCCTATGCGGAAGAAGTTAGGACGCACGCCGGAGTTGACCTTCTGAAGGAAGGACTCAAGGCGTCTGAGTACGTCGATTACGTTTTCGGAAACCTCGGGAATGCTATCCTTGCCACCCTTAACCGCCGCATAGGACGCCTTTACACTGTTAAGCTCGGTGACGAAAGCGGCAATATCAGCATCATACTCGGAGGTAAGGAAGGGATTTTTGATATCGGAAAGCTTCTTTGCAACGTCAGAAAGAACAGACTTAACATCTACCTTCTGCTTCTTGCTGATAAGGAACAGCTTGTCGGCGATATCCGAAAGAAGCTCCTCGGAGTGAGTGAGAGCGTTGTTGTATGCATTCTCAAGCTTGATAGCCTCAATGTTGAACTTATCAAAGGTAGAGATAAGCTCCTCAATCTCGGCGCTTACGGTTGCATCATGTCCCGCTGCCTCGATCATATTGTTCTTGAGAATCTTGAGCATACTGTTAAACTCAATCTTACCTACTTTTCTGCTAACCTTATTCTTAAGAATCATAGCCTCGGTAAGCTGACTACCGATCTTTACGATGGGGTTAAGGCTGGAGAGAGGATCCTGGAAGATCATTGAGATCTTGTCGCCACGGATCTTATGGAACTCCTCCTCGGGAAGCTTAAGAAGATCATTACCGTCGTAGAAGATCTCGCCACCCTCGACGATAGCGTTTCCTGCCAGAATACCCATAATCGCCTTACTTGTGACCGACTTTCCCGATCCGGATTCACCAACGATAGCAAGCGTTTCACCCTGCTTAAGATCAAAGCTGATACCTCTTACCGCCTGAAGCTTACCGGATACGGTTCTAAAAGAAATTTTTAAATTTTTAACCTGTAATTTAGTTGCCATATCTTATTCCTCCACTCCACGCAGGGACGGGTTGAACGCATCACGAAGACCGTTACCAAACAGATTGAACGATATTTCAAGAAGAGAAATGAATACCGCAGGGAAAATAAGCACGTGAGGATAGTTGGTGAGGAATTTACTACCGTGAGAAAGCATAGTACCAATACTCATCAAATCGGGAGAGGTTTCAAGGTTAACTATACCAAGGAAGGAAAGCATAGACTCGGAGAAGATAACTCCGGGAATTACGAGAACCGTTCCGGTGATGATAGTACCGAGAGAGTTGGGGAAGATGTGCTTAAACATAATACGGCCATCCTTTGCACCAAGAGTTCTTGCTGCAAGAACGTATTCCTGACCCTTGAATCTATAGAACTGCATACGAACGCGGCCTGCCATACCTATCCATCCGGTCAAAACGAAGGCAAACAGTAGCGATCCAAGTACACCTACTTTTTCGGCAAGATGAAGCTGGAACAAGGTCGCAACCACTATGAAGGGTACGCTGGCAAGAATATCGGAGACACGCTCCATAATGATATCCACGGTTCCGCCGTAATAACCCTCGATAGCACCGTAAATTGCGCCGATGGTAAGGTTAATTGCAGAAACAACGACCGCAAGGATAAAGGAAAGACGAGCACCGTTTGCAAGACAGCAGAAGATGTCCTGACCGTAGCCGTTAGAGCCAAAGAGGTAGGAGGGCTCGTGTCCGTTTACCATTTTGAAGTATTCATAATAATTAAGTCTTACCTTAAGACCACCCTGAACCTTAACGGCGTAAACGTAGCTTCCGTCATCGCCCTCAATGCGTTGGCTGTCATAATTCTTATCAACAACCGCATTAACGCTCTTGTAATTGTCAAGAGTCATATAGTTGGGTATATAATTGCCGTTTTCATCATAAACGGCTGCACCGGTGGATTCCTTGGATTCGTTCTCCAGCTTGTACCAGAAGTTAGCTCCTGAATTACCAAAGCTGTAATTAGTCTTATAGGTAAGCTGTACGGGATAGAGTATCTGGATACCGGTTTCATTCTGGTAAGCCTTTACTGCTTCATACTGATCCTTGGTAAGCGTCTCAAAAGCGTAGCCCACCTTGTAGTATGAGTCAAGTCTAAAGGTGTATAGAGTTCCGCCATCCTGGGTATTTGTGATTTCAGCATCTCCCACGACAGCGTGCATTCCGCTCTCCTGACCGATAGAGTTGTAGTAATCAAATCCAGCCTTGGAATCGGAGCGAATGCTTGTGCCGTCCCAGAAGCCTGTGCCCTCGAACAAAGAGCATTTAGGAAGGGTGGTCTGATAATATTTGTCACGGTCTGCAAGAGTATAGGGCGTAAGGTAGGGTCCTACGATAGAAAATACTACCAGAATCATAATAATAACGAAAGCTGCAACAGAACTTTTGTTCTTTCTGAATCTGATCCAAGCGTCCTTGAAATAACCGATAGGCTTAGTATCAAACTTCTGGTCATGAATCTTCTCAGAACGAGTCACGAACTCCAGCTTTTCTTTTGGAATATTCATCATTTCAGGATTATTCATCATTTCTTCGAGCCCATCCTTATTCTCGGATCAATGAATCCGTAGCTTATATCAATTACTATACCCGAAAGAAGTCCAATGAAGGTATAGAATGAAGTCAACGCCATGAAGAAATTGTAGTCACGCACGTTAATTGACGTGATATAGAGGGCGCCGACGCCGGGAATACCAAAGGCCTGCTCTATGATAAGAGATCCGCCGATGATACCGATAAACTCACCGATAATCATAGGCAAAATAACTACCATCGCATTACGCATAGCGTGGCGTGAGATAGCCTGCGACTTAGTAAGACCCTTAGTACGCGCGAGAAGCATAAACTCCTGTGTCAACACCTCGGAAAGCTCCGCACGGGTATATCTCGTAAGTCCGGCAATAACTCCAAGACTGAGAGCGATTATAGCGGGCATCATTGAATAGAACATATCAAAGCTGAACAGAGCTGCCTCACTCTCTTTATATATCTGCAATGGGAACAGCTCCCACTTGAAGCAGAGGAAATACTGAATCAGATAACAGTAAACGTAGCTGGGAACCGATATAAGAATCATCGTCAATAACGATATCACGTGGTCCTGCCATTTATTCTTTTTCAATGCCGCAAGAATACCGAAGGCAAGTCCGATCGGTATTGCAATAAGAATAGAATAAAGGTTTACTAACATAGTATAGGGAAGTCGATTAATAACTATATCCCAAACGTTCTGAGCAGCATACATCTGCTCGCCAAGACCCCAGTTCCATTCGGTAAAAACTCCCTTGAGGAATAAGAAATACTGAACTAAAACAGGCTTTCCATAACCCATCTTTTCACGGCTCATCAAAATAAGATTTACGTCCTTGCCGATACCCTTAAGAGCGGGCAGAGGCAACGCTTTAATAAGCACGAAGCACATCGTCAGAATGACGAAGAGCGTGAACAGCATTAACAGTATTCTTTTTAATACGTATTTTGCCATTTTAAAATCTCCTTTCTTGCACAATAGGCAAGAGAAAATTACCCAAACGGTTATTATTTTGGATAATTTTTTCTTACCTAATGCGGAAAACAAAATTTAATCGAAGTTTCTTCATAAAAAACTTTCATTAAAATACCACACAAACCGTGGCCGCCCCGAAGGACGGTCACGGTTTGGCAGTCATTACCCGTTATTATCAGGTTGCTTTATCCAATATTACTTGGAGGACTTGTAATCGAAGGTGCCCTTAACGGTTTCCCAGGTAGCATCATCATAGTTATAGGTGATGTGTCTGATACCGCCACGGCCTACGATCTGAAGGTAAGAATCGCTACCCTGGTTGATCTTGTAGGATACAAGAGAAGCAGAGTTTCTGTAGTAGAGACCGAAGGTAGCATAGCCCTGGAGGTAAACCTTCTCTACGATAGAGAAGAATGCGCATCTGGTGTCATAGTTGTAATCTGTGAACAGACCAATAACCTCCTCAAGTGCAGTAACCTTGGAGGAACCACACCAGTCAGCCCAGTCCTTAAGGGATGCGGTGATGTCGTTGCCATTAACGTTAATAGTTACCATAATCTTATCGGTTTCGTAGCCGTACTCCATCTGGTTGCCGGAGCCGTCGGATGCGTCGGTGTAAACCTGGTTGATCATAGTGAAGGGAGACATAGCTGCGCCACCCCAGGTGGAGAAGATCATAGCTGCGCCGCCACCGTACATGGTGTCGTAGTAGTCAGCGTCAATCTTAAGCTCGATGGATACAAGGCCTTCGAAATCGGTACCCTCGGTAGCAGCCTTAAGAGCATCGTTGAAGAAGTTAACCATCTTAACGTAGATTTCCTCAGAATCGTATACAAGGATCTCAAGAACTACGGGAGATGTTCCGTCATAAATCTTAGCCGCTACTGCCTTGTCATATGCTTCCTGCATAAGAGCCTTAGCTGCATCGAGATCATAACCGGTCATAGCGTTGTAAGCTTCCTCGAGATTCTCGAAGTCCTTACCCTCGCCGTACTCAATGCCGTAGTACTCAACGAGTGCCTTCTTAGCGTAATCGGAATCACGGTAGATCGCACCCGAGAAGGGATCGTAGCAGTACTGATAGTTAAGAAGACCGAAGCCTGCCTCACCTGCGGAGGTGTAAGCGGAAACGAATGCTTCCTTATCTACTGCAAGGCCGAATGCGTTTCTGAACTCAGAAACCGCAAGGAGCTGCTGGTTGTTACCAAGAGCTACAAGGCTCTCATAGTTGGTGTTGAAGGTGAGCTTAGTGGTGTAAGACTCGGGAGTGTAAACAAGACGATCGGAAGAAGCGTAATCCTCGAAGTACTCGGAGGTAAGACCCTTACCTGCAAGGTCACCCTGAAGGAATACCTGGAGAGCGGTCTTGTCATCAGAAATTACGGAAACGTCGATGATATCGGTCTGGAACTGACCAACGTGCTTGCCGTCGGAGTAACCGTACCAGTTATCGTTTCTCTCGAACTTAATAGCCTTACCCTCCTGGAAAGCGGTCATCTTGTAAGGACCGTAGGAGATAGTGCCCTCGAGAGTGGTGAAGTAGCTGGAAGTAATGGAAACTGCGTTTTCTGCAGTAGTGGTCTTACCCTCAGCATCGTAATAGGTCTTGGAAGCCTCGAAGAGGGGCTTGTTTACGAGCCAAGTGGAAGAAAGGTTGTAAGGAACATAGAATGCTGCTTCCTCGGTAGGAGCAACGGTGATGTAAACGAGAGTGTAGTTGTCAAGCTTGAGGAGACCTACCTCGTCCCAAGAAAGAGTGGGATACTCGTATTCGTAAACCATGTAGCTGAGTACGAAGTCAGCGCCCTCACCCCATGCGGGATTGCTGATAACCTTCTCAAGAAGAGCTACGGTATCTGCGTTGACATCAACGAGACCTTTGTCATCTGCAAGAGCTGCAAGAGAATCGTACGCTGCGGTATCAAAGTATGTGTCACCGTAAGTCTTTACATAAGCTGCGAGGCTGTTGCCGCCGAGCCAAGAGAGACCCTTGCCAACCGCAATCTTAGCGGGCATACCGCCGATAGTACCTGCAGCTACGTCAAGCGCGGTGCGCTCACCGCCCTCGCCTGCAAAGCCATCCTGGTATGCGTCATTCCAAACCTTCTGACCTGCATAGAGATATTCCTTAGCGTTTACAAGCTGGAAATCACCTGCATAGTAGGAGTCAGCACGTCTGTAAAGAGCCTTAGGATCAAGCTGCTGCTGCATAGAGTAGATGTAATCATCAGCAGTGATGGGAGTGCCATCTTCCCACGTAGCATTGGGATTAAGAGCGATCTTCCAAGCCTTTGCAGAGTCGCCTTCCTTGATGCCGTAAGAGCCAACGTAGTCAGCAGTTACGTCAACGGGCAAAGCAGCTGCCATCTCGGGAACAACGGAATAGCCGGTCTTATCCTCGTTAATAGCGAAATCATAGAAGCCCATAGTGAGGAAGCCAAGAACGTAGCTGTCATCGTTGGTCTCCCAAGTAAGGGGATTCCAGTTAAGACCTGTCATACCCGCAAGATAATCCTTGTAAGTATAAACCTTGGGATCGGAGTAGTCCTTACCGGCCTCGCCTGCATAAGGAACGGTGCTAACAGTACCGCCGCCAACGTTATCGTTCTTAACGGTAGTTACAGAGCCGCCGACAATAACAGTGTCGTAAATGTCGGGATCGCTGTAGGAATCAGCGGGAGTAAAGGTGGTACCAACGGTGATATCACCATTGTCGCCGTCGTCATAATTTTCACTGCACTTATCGCATTTGCCGTCGTCGTTAGCATCAACGTGCTCACATGGCTTTACACAAGAAGCGAGCATGGAGAAGCACATAACAACTACGAGAAGGAGTGCAAGAATCTTTGTACTTTTCATGATAAAAAGTCCTTTCTTAAAGATTTAATTTTGAATTTATATTTAGCTCATCGTTAAATATTTATATTTAACCTATAGTAAATATACAAAATAAAAATGTTGATCCGAAACTTTATATAAAATAAATAAATATTTTATAAAATTCAATTTGCACCGGGCAGAGCGCCTAGCCTGCTTGCCAAGGTGCAACGTGATCGGTATCTTCGGACTGAAAAAATAAAATAGATGTGCCTATTATACACCATCCTTTTTCATTTGTCAAGACTTTTTTGAATATTTTTTTCGTTTTTTGACTACTTTTTATTTTTCCGCTTCATTTTGATATGTAAAAGTGCCATTTTTTGCAAGAATTTGACAGTCTATTGCATTTTTGACAGTTTTTGACGAATAATTATGCGTCTATATGCACATTTTTATGCATATGTATTTTTTATGCATTTTTGTGCATTTTAGACATTTTGTGGTCTCAAAAACTGCCCAAGCGCCCCGATAAAAAAGGCTCTTTTATGCACTTTTAACAATTTTTCTACCATTTTTACCCATACGTATCCCTCTCAGGCGGCTATTTTCTGCCTCAAAGCAAAGCAATAATAATGTATTTTTTGCAAGAAATTAATTCATATGGAGTTTTTTGCTTATTTTTAAATAAAATATACGAATAATTTAATATTTATAATGTAATCGAAGTATTTTTATATATTCTATTGAAAAAATAATGATAACATTGTATAATTGTTATGATGTAGATATATTGATTATTATATTCAAGTGAGGGAAAATGTGAATGAAAGGCTTTTCCGATTTTAAAAAAAGCAAGGATTTTCTCGTTTGCGTAGACAGCGACGGCTGCGCTATGGACACCATGGACATCAAGCACTTTAACTGCTTCGGTCCCTGTATGGTGGATGAGTGGGAGCTTTCCCTGTGGCGGGATGAGATACTTGCCCGCTGGAACGACATCAACCTTTACACCATCACCCGTGGAATCAACAGATTTAAGGGTCTGGCAATGGCGCTTAGCGAGATAAATGAGAAATACCGCACAATTGACGGTGTGGACGAGCTTCAGAAATGGGCGGACACCGCGCCCGAGCTTTCAAACGGCGCCCTTGAAGCAATTATCGCGGAGCGTCCCGAGGCAAAGGTGTTTGCCAAGGCTCTCTCCTGGAGCAAGGCGGTAAACCTTGCTATCACAAGGCTACCAAACGAAGCAAAGCTTCCCTTCCCCTTAGCAAAGGAGGCTCTTGAGCAGGCGCACAGATACGCCGACGTAGCTATCGTGTCCAGCGCAAATCTCACCGCGGTGCTTGAGGAGTGGGAGCAGCACGGTCTGCTCGACCACGTGGACGTGGTTATGTCGCAGAACGACGGCAGCAAGGCGTTCTGTATCTCAAGGCTTCTTGAACTCGGCTATAATAATATAAATGTAGTAATGTGCGGCGATGCTCCCGGCGATCTTGCCGCCGCCGAGAAGAACGGCGTATACTTCTATCCCATTCTCGTAAAGCGCGAGCGCGAGAGCTGGGAGGAATTTATCTCTACAGGTCTTGATCATCTTATGGATGGTAGCTTCGGCGGAGAGTATCAGGCGAAGAAGAGAGAGGAATTCTTCAAAAATTTAGGCGAATAAAATAAAAACATAAAGGAGAACACAAAAAATGGTAAACCTTAAGGCTAAACCCTACTGTCTGTCGGATGCAGATATAGCTTGGGTTAAAGAGACCATCGCGGGAATGACTCCCGAGGAAAAGGTTGGTCAGCTCTTCTTCCAGCTTACTGCAAGTCAGGAGGAGGAGTATCTCAAGGAGCTTATGGAAAAGTACCACCTCGGCGGCTGCCGCTACAACGGTATGCCCGGTGAAAAGGTGCTGGCGCAGAACAAGATCCTTCAGAAGTACGCGAAGATCCCCATATTTATCGCCTGCAACCCCGAGAAGGGCGGCGACGGCGTTTGTCCCGACGGAACTGCCGTAGGCGCAGGCATCAAGGTAGGCGCAACCGGCAAGACCGAGTATGCAGAGGCTATGGGCATCGTTTCAGGCGCGCAGATCGCAGCTACGGGCTGTAATATGGCGTTTTCTCCCGTGGTTGACATTCTTTACAACCACGAGTGCGAGGAGGCTCTCTCCCGTTCCTTCGGCAACGATCCCGAGAGAGTTGCCGCTATGGGTAAGGCGTATATGGACGGTCTTCACAAGACCGAGGGCGTTGCCGCTACCGCAAAGCACTTCCCCGGCAACGGTCAGGACTACCGTGACGCTCACACCTCCAATAATATCAACAGCTTTAACCACGACAAGTGGATGGCTACCTACGGTCACGTATACAAGACTCTTATCGACGGCGGACTTGACGCTATTATGGGCGGTCACATACTTATGCCCGAGCTTATGCGCGACGTAAAGCCCGACATCACCTACGAGGAGATGCTTCCGGCAACTCTCTGCAAGGAGATCATGACCGACCTGCTCCGCGGTGAGCTTGGATTTAACGGTATGGTTGTCACCGACGCCAGCCATATGGTTGGTATGACTAACAAGATGACCCGCCGCGAGATGCTTCCCCTCTCTATTAACGCAGGCTGCGATATGTTTCTCTTCTTCAACGATCCCGACGAGGACTACGGCACTATGCTCGACGCATACAAGAACGGCATTATCTCCGAGGAGCGTATGGTTGAGGCTCTTACCAGAATTCTCGGCCTTAAGGCTAAGATGGGACTTAACAAAAAGGCGAAAGAGGAGCTTTGCCCCAGCGGTGAGGAGCTTCAGTCTATCCTTCACAACCCTGCATTCGCAGAGTATGCTCCCAAGATCAGCCGCGACGCCATTACCCTCGTAAAGAATCTTGATAAGAACGTGCTTCCCCTCTCTCCCGAGAAGACCAAGAGAATTATGATCGTTCCCATCAAGGGCGTGGACAATCCTCTTATGGCTCTTGCGGCTGCTGCAATGGGCGGCGGTATGGCAAGAAAGACTCCCGCAGAGAAGCTTAAGGAAAGACTTGAAGCAAAGGGCTTTGAGGTGTTCATCTATGAAAGCCTTATTGACAAGGTTAAGGCTATGATGGCAAAGGGCGAAAAGTTCAGTCTTAACCTCTACTTTGCAGGTAAGCACTCTATCGCCGATTTCGTTGCACAGCAGGATCTGGTTATCTCGCTGTTTGACGTTATGAACGGTCACCCCTCCTACGGCGTTTCCAAGGGCGGCGGTGAGATTC
>JAZNZI010000101.1:0-12532 GCA_045594865.1 Eubacteriales bacterium
AAAGCCTCAGATAACCGATTCAGGCCTTGTCACCACGATCGCTTGGGGCGTTAACGGCAAGGTAAATTACGCCCTTGAGGGTTCTGTTTTCGTCTGTGGCGCGGCAATACAGTGGCTTCGCGACGGTCTGCGCGTTATCGAATCGGCGGCGGACAGCGAATACTATGCTAAAAAGGTGCCCGACTCGGGCGGAGTTCTCGTCGTTCCCGCTTTTCAGGGCCTTGGCGCCCCCTATTGGGATCCCTACGCTCGCGGAATTGTCATTGGAATTACAAGAGCGACCAACAAATATCACCTCATCCGCGCTACCCTGGAATCTATGGCTTACCAGACCGCAGACGTTATCGAGCTTATGGAGAAATCCACAGGCATCAAGGTCGAGGGACTTATGGTTGACGGCGGAGCAAGCGCAAACGATCTGCTCCTCTCCTTCCAGTCGGATATTCTCGGCACGTCTGTAAACCGTCCCGAGTGCATTGAAACCACCGCTCTCGGCGCAGCGTATCTCTGCGGTCTTGCAACGGGTGTATATGAGTCCACCGACGATATCAAGAACAACAGAAGGATCGGGGCAACCTTTGAGCCTACCAAGGACTCCGCTTGGCGCGATGAAAAAATGTCCGCCTGGAAAAAAGCGGTCAGCCGCTGCCTTGCATGGAAGGAATAATCAGAATATTAAAGCCGCAGGCATTTCGCCTGCGGCCCTCTTTTTTATTCTGCCCTGTTTTTTAGCTTGGAATTTAATTTATTTGCCCCGCTTCTTGTTATCAGATAAATGATAAGCCACACCAACGCATAACCAAGAACAAAGACGATCGTAAATACGATAAACGAAGTAAGTCCATCTTTTAGCCATCCGTTTGTGAGATAAACCGCCGCGTATCCAATATACAGAATAATTCCGTGAAGAGTGATCGCCTTCGATATTCCAAGAGACTCGATCTGATAAACAACGGTCATTCCACCGCACAGAAAAGCGAGAGCCGTGATGGTCAAAATCCCTATCACCATCTCATAAACGCTGATATTTTCAGCCACACCCGTAATACCGAGAATAAAATAAACTATCGCCAGCACAATCGGCCCAAAGCCCATAGCTATCATACCTCTCAAGGCGAAATCCTTTAAAATCTTCCCTTTTGTTTTCACACCTTATACCTCCTTTTGATTTCCGCAAAGCATCTTCTTGAAACATACTCCTTATATCCGCATTTGAAAATTGCATCAACTCCGCCGCTGAAGGTCGTTTTAAAGCAGGAGATTTGCCTTTCGTTTGCGAGAGTGGATTTGTTAATGCGGATAAAGTAGCTCGGCAGTCTCTCTTCGAGCTCCGAAAGTGAACCGCCTGTGCGGTATTTGTTGTTTTTACTATCGATGACGTACAGCTTTCGGTCAATTACCGTAATACACTCAACATCAGCGAACTTAACCGTCAGAAGCTCGTAGTCACCCTGGACCTGCATCTCGTCTTCTCCCACGTATGAAAGAACAAGATCTTCGATTTTCCGAGTTAAACCGTTGGCAGAATGTACTTTGGCAATAATTTCTTCCTCGGCCACATCATCAATTATTAACCTGAATTTCATTTTTATCTCCTTTTATTCCGAGTACACAATACCTTATTATCGGGATCTTAGATATTACAAAATTAAGTATTGGCGTCATAACAATATCAAATATAAGTGTAATAAGAATACATACCGCCCCGGACAATGCTGTATGATAATTCAATAAATATCCTACAATCACAATAGTAAAATAATGCAAAACGTAATATCCGAATGAATTGCGATGAAGATACTTAAATACTCTGTTTGTTTTATTCAAATAGCGTTTTCCAATCCCTAATATTGCAATAATTGTCATCCATAGGTAAACATTTGTTATAAGCGATTTTAAAACGCTGCTTTCAGTATAATTACCACCGTAATATTTAATCATATAAATTGATGCGCTGATTACCGATAAAAGTAAGCTAAACGGTAACATCTTTTCTATCTTAACCATAACTTCATCGTGATAAAGTATAAAATATCCAATTGAAAAAGCAACAAAATAAATACCGAACCTATATACAACGATCACGGGCATGTTTAGTATTTGAGAGCTTCCCCATATCACCACTGCAAGAAGTAAAATCATAATTTCATTTGTCCTTTTGCAAAGACTGTCAAACCGACCGCCATTAAGCTTCACAAAAAGTACTGCAATAATACAGTACAGGTATAAAAGCTGTGCAAACCAAAGAGGTCCCGTACCACTAAGTACCGATATAGGATAAATCAAGAACGAAGGCATTTGCTCTAATGCGCCGCCATTTTTAATGTTAAAATATCCGCTTATCCAATGAAATACAAAAAGTCCAAGTGTAGAAGGAACGAGAAGCTTTCTCGTTCTTTCAGAAATAAATCTCTTTGTTCCCCTTTTTTCAATAGAATGTCTTGCTGCAATTCCGGATATACAAAATAGAAGCACCATAAACCATGGATTAATCAAAGTGATAAATCCATCTGTTAGCCATAATCCCTTGTTCTTGGAAAAACCACCTAAAACTCCGACTCCGTTGAAAACGTATGCACAGTGATAGATCATAACCAAAATTACGGTTATAGATCTTAGGTTATCTAAATAATGCTTTCTTTCTCTGCTCATAAAAATCTCCTTTCCCTTGCTGAAGACAGTATAGCATAAGGAAAGGAGAAAATGTTGATTTTTGTCTTTTCGGTTTAAATTTAAGCTTTTTCGGTCTTTATATCGTAAAGATGGTTTGAAAGTATTGCAAAATCCTCGGTGGAAAGCCTCTCGCCGCGTATTTTAGCATCGAAGCCACAGCGACCGATAGCCTCCGCAACCTGTTCCTTGGTAAATCCGCCAAGCTTTGAGGAGAGCGCATTTTCAAGCGTCTTGCGTCGCATCTCAAAGGCCGCCTTAATGCAATTTCTGAAAAGCTTCTCATCCTTTATCTCAAAGGGACATTTATCGTAGAGGTCAATTCTCACCACTGCGCTGTCAACCTTGGGCGCGGGCATAAAGCAGCTAGCAGACACCCGAAAGAGCTTGCGAACGCTGCCGTAATAGCCGAGAATGGCGGTAATTGCGCCGTAGTCCGAGCTACCCGCCTTTGCCGCAAGCCTCGCGGCAACCTCGTTCTGCACCATTACGGTAATGGTCGAGAACTTAATTCCGGATTCAAGCAGATGCATAAGTATGGGTGTGGTAATATAATACGGAAGATTGGCACAGACCGAAACCGGCATTCCCTCCGAATACTCCTCTATCAGCGCGTGAAGATCAACCTTTAAAATATCCTCGTTTATAACGGTGATATTATCGAACTCGGAGAGCGTGTTGTTAAGCACGGGAATAAGACCGCGGTCGATCTCAACGGCAACCACCTTCTTATATCTCATTGCCAGCTCCTGAGTAAGACAGCCGATACCGGGGCCAATCTCAAGAATCATTCTCTCGGAGGTGTCGGCGCAGTTGTCTGCAATATCCTCGGGGATTATTCTATTGGTCAGGAAATTCTGTCCGAACTCCTTATGAAAGCTGATGCCCGCATCAGCCATAACCGACTTGATGACGGAAATATTACAAAGATCCACCTTACGCCTCCTTCTCATAGAAAAGGAGAGGCGATTTAGCCTCTCCCACGGATTTGGAGCTGGAGATGGGATTTGAACCCACGGCCTATTGATTACGAATCAATTGCGCTACCACTGCGCCACTCCAGCTAACAATCGCTTAATTATTCTATCATCTTTCTCGCATTTTGTCAATAGGAAAAAGCTTTTTTAAGCGTATTTTTTAAGCTCGGCAGGAGATTTTCCCACCGAGCATTCTTTATTTTAGCTTATAAAAGAGCCTTCTTATCATTTCAAACGGCAAAACTGTCATACTGAGCAGAAAAACGAAGCTCAGCTCGTGCGGTAAAAGCGGCACGCAGCGGAAGAGCGATCCGCCGAAATAGATCATACACACCTGAATGACTGTGATAAGCACCATTATGAGAATAAATGGCTTGTTTTTGCTTATATTTGACAGAAGCCACAGCCGCGAGCTTCTTGCAAGGAAGCAGTTGAAGATTCCGAGGAAGATAAACAGCGCGTAAAATGCCGTGTAAAAGCTCTCGGTAGGATTTACTGAGCCGTACATCTGCCTTATGGTAGGCGAGGCCAGGAAATAGATAGAGAGCGAAAGCGTATACGCGCCCGTCAGGAATATCTGGTTTAGCATTTCGCGACTGAGTATAGGCTCGTCACGTCGCTTTGGCTTCTCGCGCATATAGTAGGACATCGGTGCTTCACCTGCAAAGGCAAGACCGCCAAGGGTATCCATTATGATGTTTACCCACAGCATCTGCGTGATGGTAATGGGCGTTTCCACACCGATAAACTGTCCGATAAGCGAAACTCCGCAGGCGGCGAAATTCATCGTAAGCTGGAAGGTAATAAACTTCCTGATTGACTTAAAAATCGTTCTGCCGTAAAGTATCGTCCGAGAAATAGCAAAAAAGCTGTTATCGAGTATAACGATGTCAGCCGCGCTCTTGGCAATATCCGTGCCACTGCCCATAGCAAAGCCTACGTCTGCTAGCTTTAAGGATGGCGCGTCGTTTATTCCGTCGCCCGTCATTCCTGCCACCAGATCAAGCTCCTGTGACAGTCGCACCAGTCGGGTTTTATCCTGCGGAAGCGCCCTGGCAACCACGCGAAGCCTTGGCAGAATCTCCTTTATCTCTTCATCGGTCATTTTTCCCATTTCCTCGCTTGACAGAACTATATGCCCTGCCTGCTTATTGTAGATTCCGCACTCCTCGGCAATCGCCGAAGCGGTTTCCCTGCCGTCACCCGTTATCATAACGACCTGAATCCCCGCTCGGCTCACTTCCATAACCGCCTCTCTGACCCCCTGCCTTACCTTGTCCTTCATAACGATCAACGCAACTAAGGTAAGTCCTTCGGGGCTGCTCTCATCGTTTATTGCAACACCGACCACACGCTCGCCGTTTTCCACAGCCTCCATATATTCCGAATATACGCTTTCAATATCAAATCTCACCCGCTCGCCGTTTTTGTTTAAGGCGTACTTGCATTTGGATAAAATCATTTCTGCCGCGCCTTTTGTCACGGTTATGCCATTTTCAAGCGTTGCCGAGGAATATTTTCGCTCGCTGGAAAAAGCCTTGCGCGATGCAACCTTATACGCGGGCAGGTTCTCCTCGGCGAAAAATTCATATATAGCTCTGTCGGTGGCATTACCGCCTGTTATTTCCCCGCCAACCATTTGTACGTCGGTATTATACCCTGCGCTGATAGTCAGACACTCGTAAATTCTCTTCATCTCGCGAAGCTGCTTTATGCCCTTACAACAGCCCGATACAGTAATAAACCTCTCGCATTGGGGTCTGCCGACCGTCAGCGTGCCCGTCTTATCCGTGAATAGAATATTCATTGATCCCGCCGTTTCAATGCCCACAAGCTTTTTGACGAGAATGTTGTCTGCAAGCATCTTCTTCATATTTGCCGACAGAACCACGGTGATCATCATCGGCAATCCCTCAGGTGCGGCAACCACCACCACGGTTATCATCAGCGTCAGCGCGCTGATAAGGCAGCTTACAACAGACGGAATATCTCTTAAAAAGTCTGCTATACTTGCAAAATCAAAGCCGTGATCGATAAAAATCGAGTTGAAAAGATAGCTTGCACCGACTATGGCTGCAACGACATAGCCTATCTTACTTATCTGCGAGGCAAGACCTCCAAGCCGAAGCTTCAGCGGACTCACTCTCGTTTCGGTCTGCACGTCCTTTGCAACCATTCCATAATAGGTAGCACCTCCGACCCGACCAACACGCATAATAGCACTTCCGTCGGTGATAACCGAGCCGCGAAACGCCCTGCTGACTGAGGAAAGATCCCAGCCGTAGTCCTTTCCCGCAGATTTTACGCACTCGGCGCTTTCACCGTTCAGAGCTGACTGATCCACCGAAATTCTGCCACTGATGATCTCCCCGTCCGCCTGTATCTTCTCCCCAGCCGACAGATAAACTATATCTCCAACCACTATTTCGGAGGACGCAATCCTTGCTATTTTCCCATCGCGAAGCACGCTGACAAGTCCGTCCTGCGCATCCTCTCGCAGCTTCTCGAACGCCTGCTCGCTTCTATACTCCGAAAGGGTTGAAACGGTGGTGGAAAGCAAAATCGCGACAAGTATTCCGCCAACCTCAAAGTAATTTGTATGTCCAAAGGTAAATATCACCTGTATTGCAAGAGCTATCAGGAGTATTCTGATTATCGGATCGGATATATTTTCAAAAAATCTCTTAAAAAATCCCCGCTTTTTCTCCCCTCTTAGCGAATTGTCGCCGTGAAGCTCTCTGGATCTTTTAACCTCCTCCGACGAAAGGCCCTCAATTTTATTTTTCATTTTTATCTCCATTCTTTTCTTTATTCTTTAAAATATATGAAACAAAGATGATAAAAATGAAAAAAAGAGCCGCCAGCATTAGCAGCTCTTTATATTCCCCGCATGGCCGTGTAAGGTAAAGGTTTAACCCGGTCTGACCAGGTGGGTGTCCTCTCTATCACTTTGCGCTTCCAACGTCCGCTTGGAGGGGGTCACCACTAAAGGTAAGCGCCCTCGGCGGGAGGCCTGCATCCCGTAGACAGAAGTTTATCCGGACTCCCTAATAATGTGTGTAGGTTCAAATATCACGATATCACGCACCACGCAGGTTTATTTTTTTATTATTCGTCGTAGTTTACCTCACTGAAGAAAAGGTCGTCAAAGTACTCAGCAACTCTGTCCTCCTCATCCTCATCAAGATTCTCAAAGGAAACCTCCTCACCGTCCTCAATAACCTTAAGGATCAGGTAATCACCCTCTGCATCTTTAAAGATTTCGTCAAGGGGAACGAGCGCATAATAAAGGTTTCCGTCTATAGTGGTTTCAGCCTCGCGAATAAAATCATAACTGTTGCCATCCTCATCCTCAAGAGTAAGCACGAGCACGTCTTCGTCGAGTTCCTCTTCTACTTCCTCAATGGGATCAATCTTTTTCTCATCCATTTTTGTTATCTCCAATCTATTTATTTTTATTCTTAATTTACTAAATTAATTCGCAAATGATGCTGTTGCTGACGTAAAAGCCCCTTTCGGTAAGCGAAAGCCTCTCTGCGGTGAGATTTACAAGATCTCCATCAGCAAGCATCTTCAGCTGTTTCTCTCTTTCACGCAAGAAATCCTTGCCGAATAATCGGCGGTAATCCTCAAAGCAGAGCCCCTCCGAAAGCCTGAGCGCAAGCATAATAAACTCGCTCTCTCTGTCAAAATCTGCCGAGTCCTCTACAATAACCGAAGCCGACCTATCAGAAAGATAAGAAGCTATGTCATCAGTATTGGAAAATCGCCTGCCGCTAAGGAAGGAGTGAGCATTAAGTCCAACTCCGATATATTCCTCGCATCGCCAATATTTAAGATTATGGCGGCACTCTCGGTCTGCCCTTGCATAATTTGAAATCTCATAGTGAGAATATCCCTCAGATGCAAGCTCGCGCGCCGCAAGATAATACATATCACACTCTGTATCCTCGGGCGGAAAGGTGATTTCATCTTTTTTATTAAAGAGGGGCGTTCCCTCCTCAAGAATCAGTCCGTAAAGAGAGATATGCTCGGGATTAAGTGCTAAAACCTGATTGAGAGTTTCCCGAAAGCTATCCATAGTCTGCTCGGGAATACCGTACATCAGATCTATATTGATATTGTCAATACCGCATTCGCGGGCAAGGCTGTAGGAATCGAGAAATTCATCAAAATTATGAATTCTGCCTAAGATTTTCAGCTCGTTTTCGTGAATTGACTGAAGTCCAATGCTAAGTCTGTTCACCCCGCAGCTTTTATATGCCGAAAGCTTTTCCCTGTCAAGAGTCTTTGGATTTGCCTCGACCGTAAACTCGGTGCCGGGCAAAATATCAAAGCTTTCATTTATCACCCCCCATATTCTTTCGAACTCCGCAGGAGTCAGAAGCGAGGGTGTTCCACCGCCAAAAAATACCGTATCAATAGTAATATTCCTGTCCTTGTAAGAGGCTATCTCGCTGCAAAGCGCGTCGATATATTTGCCGCGCCAATCGACGTCCGACAAGTTAAATGAGCAAAAATCGCAATAATTACACTTCCTAAGGCAGAAAGGAATATGAACGTAAAGGCCGCGACCGTCAGTTGTCATCATTAAGTCTGAGCACCGCCATAAAGGCCTCGGGCGTAACCTCAACGCTGCCGAGCTTACGCATCTTCTTTTTACCCTCTTTCTGCTTTTCAAGCAGCTTTTTCTTTCTGGTAATATCACCGCCGTAGCACTTGGCAAGCACGTCCTTGCGCATAGCCTTAACCGTTTCTCTGGCAATTATCTTCGAGCCGATACAAGCCTGAATTGGAATCTCAAAGAGCTGGCGGGGAATATTTTCCTTCAGCTTCTCGGCAATCTTACGCGCGCGAGTATATGCTCTGTCCTCAAATACGATAAAGGACAGTGCGTCAACCACGTCGCCGTTAAGCATAAAATCAAGCTTTACAAGCTTTGACGACTTATAGCCTTTAAGCTCATAATCAAGAGAAGCGTATCCTTTAGTACGGCTCTTCAGTGCATCAAAGAAGTCGTAAATGATCTCGTTAAGAGGCAGCTCGTAATGAAGCTCCACGCGCTCGGTATCGATATACTTCATATCAATAAACACGCCGCGTCTCTCCTGGCAGAGATCCATAATACCTCCAACGTAATCGGTGGGAGTGATTATCGTCGCGTTCATAATAGGCTCGTAGGCAGTCTGTATCTCGTCTGCCGTCGGGAACTTCGAGGGGTTGTCGATCATAATGGTCTCGCCGCCGCGAAGATCAACCTTATAAATAACCGAGGGGGCGGTTGTGATAAGATCGAGATTAAACTCTCTCTCAAGGCGCTCCTCAATGATCTCCATATGGAGAAGTCCGAGGAATCCGCATCTGAAGCCAAAGCCAAGGGCAACCGAGGTCTCGGGCTCGAACACGAGAGATGCGTCGTTAAGCTGAAGCTTCTCAAGAGCATCGCGCAGATCACCGTATCTTGCGCCATCGGCAGGATAAATACCCGAGTAAACCATAGGATGAACCTCGCGGAAGCCGTCAAGAGGCTCTGCGGCAGGCTCGGAGGCGAGGGTGACGGTGTCACCTACTCTCGTATCACCGACAGTCTTAATGGATGCGGTTATATATCCAACCTCGCCCGCAGAAAGCTCGTCTACCTTTTTAAGACCAAATGGCTCCATCGTGCCGACCTCAACCACGTCGAACTCTGTTCCCTGCGCCATAAGGCGAATTCTGTCGCCCGCGCGGATAGCTCCGTCAAAGACGCGGATGTAAACCACAACGCCAAGATAGGAGTCGTAGTGAGAGTCGAATATCAAGGCTTTAAGGGGCTTATTCCTGTCACCCTTGGGCGCGGGAATATCGGTAGCCACCTTTTCAAGCACGTCCTCAATATTAATGCCGTTCTTTGCCGAAACCGCAGGACAGTCCTCAGCGGGAATGCCGATAATATCCTCAATCTCCCGTCTTGCGCCCTCAATATCCGCAGAAACAAGGTCAATCTTGTTTATTACAGGCAAAATCTCAAGATCGTTGTCTATGGCAAGATATGCGTTTGCCAAAGTCTGCGCCTCAACCCCCTGGGTCGCGTCAACGACGAGAAGCGCGCCCTCGCAGGCCTTGAGAGATCTTGAAACCTCGTAGCCAAAGTCAACGTGACCGGGAGTGTCGATAAGATTATAAATGTACTCTTCCCCGTTCTTCGCCGTATATGAAAGTCTGACTGCTCTCGCCTTTATGGTAATTCCGCGCTCGCGCTCCAGATCCATATTGTCAAGCAGCTGCTCCTCCATATCACGGACTTCAACCGTTCTGGTCTTCTCAAGAATTCTGTCAGCCAGCGTTGATTTACCGTGGTCTATGTGAGCAATTATGGAGAAATTTCTGATGTGCTGTTGTTTTTCTGTCACTTTAAAAATCCTGAGGAATTATACCTCTGTCATCTTTCTTGAATCTTCTTCATAAGCGGAAAGCTTAGCATTAAGGCTCTCCCGATTATCGTCGTGAGCGAGAATGTAGATCTTGATCTTAGGCTCGGTTCCCGAGGGACGAACGATAATCTTATCCTCGTTCTTGAGAGTATAGTAAAGAACGTCGGAGGAGGGCTGACCTGTAGTGCCAATCTCGCCGCTCTCAAGGTCGCGAACCTCACCGCTCTTATAATCGCCTGCGCTCTTTACCGCAACACCGCCAATGGATGCAGGTACGTTATCGCGAAGGTTCTGCATAACCTTCTTTCTATTCTCGATACCGTCAAGACCCTCCATATATATGTCAATGGTCTTCTCAGCATACAGACCGTAGGTCTTGTAAAGCTCGGCAAGAGCATCCGAAAGAGTCATACCCTTCTTCTTGTAGTATGCGGTCATCTCGAGGATCATCATAGAGCCTTCAACGGCATCCTTATCTCTTGCATAGGAGCCGAGAAGATATCCGTAGCTCTCCTCAAAGCCAAGGAGGAAGCCGCCAAACTTGCCCTCTGCCTCATAGTTCTTGATAACCTCACCGATGAACTTGAAGCCTGTAAGTACGTCGTGAAGCTTTACACCGTTGTCCTTAGCGATCTTATACGCCATATCGGTGGAAACAAGGCTCTTTACACAGTATGCGCCCTCGGGAAGAATACCGAGATCGCGGCGAGCCTTAATTACGTAGTCAAGGAGAAGCGCGCCCATCTGGTTGCCCGAGATGGTAGCAAAATCACCGCTCTCGGTTCTGGTCATAACGCCAACTCTGTCGGAGTCGGGATCGGTAGCTATAACGAGGTCGGAGCCAACTCTGTTTGCAATATCAATACCAAGCTTGAATACCGCGCTGTACTCGGGATTAGGCTTCTCAACCGTGGGGAAATCACCGTTGGGAACCATCTGCTCGTCAACGGTATAAAGGTGCTTAAGGCCTATTCTCTTAAATACCTCGGGAACAAGTCTGTAGCCTGCACCGTGGAGGGGGGTGTAAACTACCTTAAGCTCGTCTGCTACCTCCTTAACAGCATTTCCGTTTACTGCGGTAGCAAGAACGGCATCAAGATACTTCTCATCGAACCTCTCGTCAAGGATAGTGATAAGACCGCTCTTTACACCCTCGTCAAAGTCCATAATGCCAGACATATCAAGCACGTCGAACTTGGATCTTTCGGCAGAAACAACCTTTGCCTGCTCAGGAGCGATCTGCGCGCCGTCCTCCCAGTATGCCTTGTAGCCATTGTACTCCTTGGGGTTGTGGGATGCTGTAATGTTGATACCCGCAACACAGTTAAGCTCACGGAGAGCAAAGGAAAGCTCGGGAGTGGGACGAATTCCGTTAAAGATATAAGACTTAATACCTGCGCCTGCAAGCACGCACGCACTTACCCGTGCGAAGGTCTCGGAGTTATTTCTGGAGTCGTATGCAATAGCAACGCCTCTCTCCTCACCGCCAACGCTCTTGATAAGAGCTGCGATGCCGCGAGTGGTCTGCGCTACGGTAAAGCGGTTCATAGAACCGATACCCATATACATAGTAGATCTGAGGCCGGCTGTACCGAAGTCCATAGGAGCGGTAAATCTGAGCGCCTTTGCCTCCTCGTTATTTGCGATAGAAACCAATTCTGCGTGCTCCTCTGCACTGAGAACAGACGAGTCAAGCCATCTTTTGTACTCTACGTTATACATTAGAATTATCCTTTCTGCCGTAATTTATATTTTGATTTTTAAGCTTCAAGCATTTCTTCGAGCGCGTTTGCAAGCTGATCGGGACAGGATGTGGGCTTAAAGCCGCACTTGATACCCTTGATCTTCTTGATCGCCTCTTCAACCTTCATACCTACAACAAGAGCAGCAACGCCCTGTGTATTGCCTGCGCAACCGCCAACGAATTTGCAATCGGTAATAAAGCCGTCCTCGGCATCAACAACGATCATTCTGGAGCATACGCCCTGTGTTTTGTACTCAACGTGTTTTTTCATAATAACCTCTTTATAAAATTTTATTCATAATAATACATCATAATTATACAATATATTTTTATAAAATGCAATACAAAGATAAAATATTTTATTAATTATACCGTAAATTTTTTTAATAAAACATATTGATTTTTTCTTTTATCTATGTTATAATACTACCTGCGACCAACAAGTCGCAAAAATGCCGGTATGGTGGAATTGGCAGACGCGTCGGACTCAAAATCCGAAGGTAGCAATACCGTGTCGGTTCGACCCCGACTACCGGCACCAACCGAAGCTCGCGATTAGCTATATGCTATCGCGAGCTTTTTTTATCCGTCGAGTTGTACTCGTAATCTACATTTTTTGTCCTTTATTTTGGCAAAAATTGTGTTGACAAAGGTGTCACACTATGCTACAATAGGGTCGAAGCAAATAATTATTGCCTTACGGCAAGACAAGGAGAAAAGCATGATTA
>JAZNZI010000102.1:0-5419 GCA_045594865.1 Eubacteriales bacterium
ATTTGAGACAGCCTCTTTCTTCGCGATTTTGTAATTGTATAATCGTTATATTGTCTATTTTGTGCACTTCTTAAATAACGATTTATTCGTTATACTAATTATAACATAAGTCTGATTGAGGTGTATTATGATTGAAAAAAGCATAGGCAAGAGAATAAGTCAATACCGCAAGGAAAAGGGACTGACGCAGGAGCGTCTTTCGGAGATGGTAGGTCTGACACCCCATCATTTATCCGCTATTGAGCGCGGAGCGAGCGGAATTCGTACGGACGCTCTCGTGCAGATAATCAACGTTCTCGGCTGTACGGCAGATGATATTTTCTGCGACGTGATTGATTCGGGCTACAAATCGAGGGCATCAAGAATCTCCGATTCTGTAGAAAAGCTTTCACCCGACAAAAGAGATAAGGTTTTTGACGTGCTTGAAACGCTTATCAAAACCTTTGAATAGCATATCCCCGAGATTGCCAATTTTTTTGGCAATCTTTTTTATTTTCTGCCCATTTCAGCATTTTTCGACAAAAGAGCTGTGCTATAATGTGTACATAATGCTCAATATAACGATTTTATAATTATAGGAGAAGGACGGCTGTCTGGTTATTCAAAACCCTGCTCCGATATGCAGAATATGTAGGCAAAACGCCTGTGAGGACGAGGTTTTTCCCTTGTGCAAAGGCTGTATTGATAAGGTGAAAAATCGGCAGAGTTGATCTGCCGATTTTTTTATTTAATTAGTATGAGCTTATATCAGACGGGAGTTTTAGAAATTATAGATACGTTCTCGGGATTTATGCCCGTAGTTTCATAGACGATGGTGAGTATCTGTGCCGCCTCGGCTGCCTGGAGAGATTCTGCAGCAACGATAACGCTTACGGCGTTGTCGGAGATTATCGCTACGCAATCCTCAAAGCCCTTTGCCTTGACGAGAGTTTCGATATTCGCCTCGTTCTGAATATCAACGGCGATCTTAGAGATCTTCTCCTGTGCCTGCGCCTTTGCTTCCTCGCTTGCCTCGGGATTTTCGGTGACCATCTTCAGCACGTCGAGCGCCTCATCACGGGCTTCCTGACGGTCGAGGGCGGTAGAGGTGAAGTAATTCTGCTCCTCGCTGACGTCACCGCCTGCGGTAGAGCTGTTCTGGTTGTTATCATCCATATTGTTGTCGCCGTAGCCCAGATTACCCGCGGGATCGTAGAACCACTGATAATTCAGATAGACAGCAAGGCCGATAAGCAGGGCGGCAGAGGCAACCACGATGCTCTTTGCCGTGCGGGTTTTGAAGAAGTTTTTGAATTTTTCGTGCTTCATTGTATGTATTCTCCTTAAAATTTGATACTTGATATATACTATGACGGCTGACCGACGGATATGACGGTTTTATTTTTTTAATTTCTGAATCTCAACGCGGTGGGCGCCGATGCCGTAGAGCGAGCAAAAAAGCGAGGTTATCTTCTCGCGGACGGCAACCGACTCTGCCCCCTCGCACAGCACAAGCACCCCGTATACCCGTGTCTCCTCCTCGGGGTAAAAGGTCATCATTACCCGACACTCCCCCACGCCGTCCATAAGCGCGCACATCTCTGCGGCGCGCTGCTCTGCCCCTGTTTCCTCGGCGGATTTTTCGGTAGAGCGGGTGCCGCCAAGCAGAATAAGCCCAAGCCCCACCACCAGCAGAAGAACGAGCCAAGGGGTCTTTCCCTGAGAGAGAAATTCCCGAAAGCTGCTATCCGATTTCAATTTCAACGCTGCATTCCCCCATTTCAAGTCGGTCAATATAGCTCTCCACCGCCTTATAATCGGCAAGGGCAGCCCTGCCCGACAAAATTATCTTTATATTATCCGCCCGCATATTTTCCGGGTCAAACCCCCACACGCGAACGCGGATATCCTCCTTATTTAATGAAAATTTATCCGCCACCGCGAGAGCTATCCCCTCAGCAAAGGACTCCTCAAGCACCGCGCCATACTCCGAGTCCACCTCATAGTCGGGCGATCCGATTGAGGAGAGCCAGCCGTCGATGTCAAAGCTGCCCGCTGCACTGACGATAGGCGAGGCGATGACAAACAGGGTGATTATAGAAAGGGATAGCGACTCTGCCTTGCCCGAGCCGTAGGATATCAGCGAAAGGACGCCAACTATGGCGCAGATGGCGAAAACTGTTATAGCATATTCGGTCATACGGCAGTCGCTCCTATCCTTATAAATAATATTAGCATAAAGAGGTAAACCAACGCCGACAGCGAGTAGACGGTGACGGTCATATCAAGGGCAAAGCGGAAGGATGAAAATATCCGCGATGCCGCCACAGAGCCTGTAAAGTCCGAGAAGATAACCGCCACCGACAGACAAAGTCGGTAGAGGAGCAGAAGTGCCAGCGGTGATAGAGCAAGGTAGATAATAACCGCGATAGCACCGCCGCCCACCACCCCTTTAGCATAGGACATGCCTGCGGTCAGGGTGGAGATTGCCCCCGCGACGGTAGTTCCGACTATGGGAATAAGTCCCGAGGCGGCGTATTTTGCCGCACGCATAGCTGCGCTGTCTGCGGCGGAGGCGATAATGGTCTGCAGAGAGAAGGCGGCGGTCAGCAGAGCGGTAAAAATGCCGGTTATCCGCCCGAAAAGCTCCTTTACCCCCTTTGTAATAGAGGAAACGCCCTCGTTTCCAAGAGCTGAGAGCAGGCTCATAGCCAGAGCAAAGGCGGAAATACCCATAAAAAGCCGACCGCCAACCCCACCCACCAGTGACAGGGCGGTATACATTCCCGACGCCTGAACCCCTGCGCCCGACACACCGCCGCCGAGGGCGGTAATTCCCACAGTTATGGGGATGAGGGCGGCGAAAAAGTCGCTGATTTTTGTGAGAGTGTCCTCTACGGTGACGAAAAGCGAGCCGAGGGAGTCGAAGATAAGCAACGAGCAGATAACCCCCACCGCAGCCGATGCGTGGCGGGAGAATTTCTCGTGGCAAAGCCCCGCCGCAGCCATAAGAACAGCGCAGCCCACAAGGCGCAGAAAGAAACTCATCACCCGACCGCCGTCCTCGGTGACGACCGAAATTATCTCGGTAAAGAGTGAGCGCGGGGAGAGCATTTCAATAAGCTCGTCCCGGTCCTCGGTGATGCCCTCAAAGTCCTCAGGGAGCGTATTTTCAAACTCGGAAATATAACCGTCAGCCTCGTCTGCAGCCGACACAGAAAGGCTAAAAAGTGGCAATATGACAACTATAATTAGCAAAACTATGTATTTTTTCATCCTATAAGCTCCAGACCAAGCGAGATTATTTTTTCAAAATATGGATAGGAAACGAGAAAAATCTGCACCCTGCCCACCGCGGTGACCGCCGAGGAGAGAGCCCGCTCTCCAAGGGAGTCGCAGACGTCGGCAGTTATGCCGAAGATATAGCCAAGCCCCACCACCCGAATGGCGCAGGATGCCGCCTCCCTAATGCCTGTCCGCTCTGCCAGAGACGTTATTCCCGAGAACAAATCGGATAGCGAGTCCGAAAGCCCCAAGAACATAATCAGCACGCAGAGGGTGGCGAACAGCCCTTTTGACTTAAAGCCCGCGCCGTCAAGCAGGGCGCAAAGCAGAGCGCATAGTATAGCCGAGACCGCCGTGCGTATTATCATAAGCCGAAGGCTCCGCGCAGGGTATTTATCAGCTGCACCACCCTCTCGGCTATGAGAAGCAGTATCATCACCATTCCCGACAGCGACAGCGCGCCCGACAGATCGTCCCGCCCCGCCTTCGTCATTATCTGGCAGACCATTGTTATTATCAGGGAGATACCTGCTACCTTTAATATCAAATTAACATCCATCTTTTACACCTGTTTTTTAACTTTGCATTTCGAATTTTGCATTCTGCATTTTGCATTCTGCATTCTGCATTTTGCATTCTGCATTCTGCATTTTGCATTTTGCACTATATCAACATAACCCCCACGGCAAGCGCGCCGCCGATAAGCAATGCTCTTACGATTCGGCGGTTTTTATCCGCCTGCTCGCTCTCGGTGGCAAGCTCCGCCCGTAGCGCTTCTTCTATTTCACCCAATATTTTCTGCGCCTCGGCGGCTGTTGCGGAGCGCAGGTCGGAGAGCCTTTCGGACAGGCGATCCCGCGCCTCCTTTGACAGCGAAAGCCCGCCGCACCCCTCGGTAAAGGCGGTGAAAAGATCCTTTCCCGCCCGCAGAGCCGAGAGTATCCCGCACCTCTCAAGGCAATCGTCGGCAAAGTCTGCCCAGCGCCCCCTTCCTCTGCCCCCCTCTTTCGCGTGGGAGAGCATAGCGCACAGTGCCTCGTATTCCCGAAGCCGCCTGTCAAGGTAGCCCGAATATTCGCGGCTGATAAAGAAGGCGGCGAGTAGCAGAATCCCCGCGCCAAGCAGCCTTAAATAAAACATTTGGCCTGTCCCCCTCATCCGTGTATCTTCGTCTTTTATGGTAAAAATTTGGTAATTTTTTCCGTTTTTTGTCAAAAACCCTTGACTTTAGCCGCCGCATATGATAAAATCAATTAACCAAACAAAAAAGGCGGCAAAGTAAAAATGAAATCTACCGGCATTGTAAGAAATATAGACGAGCTTGGACGGGTGGTCGTTCCCAAGGAACTGCGTAAAAAGCTCGGCATTGCAAACACCGATCCCGTTGAGATCTACGTTGAGGAGGACAAGATCATCCTCAAGAAATATATTCCCGTCTGTCATTTCTGCGGCAGCACCGAGGGCCTTCGCTCCTTCAGGGAGAAAAATATCTGCGCCTCCTGCATCAGAGAGCTTTCGGACAGATAATCAAGTATTTTAGGGGTTTTTTGCCCCTTTTTTCTTGTTTTCGCATTATTTTACATTTTATTCTTGATTTTCTACTTCATATATGATACAATATATGCGGCAAAGTTTTAAAAAATAATTAATTCGAAAGGATTTCCAAAATGAAAATTGTAACATTTGGCGAGCTTATGCTCAGACTCCAGCCCTACAACTATGAGAGATTCGTTCAGTGCGACCACGTTGAGTTCACCTTCGGTGGCGGCGAGGCTAACGTTGCTGTTTCTCTTGCAAACTACGGTATGGACGCTTCCTTCGTTACCAAGCTTCCTGCACACGCTATCGGTCAGGCAGCGGTTAACTCCCTTCGCAGATACGGCGTTGACACCACCAAGATCGTTCGCGGCGGTGACAGAGTAGGTATCTACTTCAACGAGAAGGGCGCTTCTCAGCGCGGTTCCGTTTGCATCTACGACAGAGCAAACTCCTCTATCGCAAAGGCTTCTACATCCGACTTCGATTGGGACGCAATCTTCGAGGGCGTTGACTGGTTCCACTTCACCGGTATCACTCCCGCTCTGGGCGCTAACGTTGTTGAGATCTGCAAAGAGGCTTGCAAGGCTGCTAAGGCTCGCGGCATCAAGATCTCCTG
>JAZNZI010000103.1:0-24677 GCA_045594865.1 Eubacteriales bacterium
TTCCGTTTGCGGTAGGAGGACCGTCGTAGAAGGTATAGTATTCACCCTTTTCACGGATATCAATACTCTTCTCGAATACGCCGTTCTGCTCCCAGAACTTTCTGGTTTCTTTTTCTCTTTCAACGAAATTCAGGTTCGTTGACACCTTTTCGTAGATTTCCATAAATTTATCTCCAAAAATGTATTATTATTTACACCTTATCTGTCAGGCATACCTGACACCTTCCCCTCAAGGGAAGGCTTCTTGGAGATATAATTTTATTTGGAGATAAACACTATGGAAATCTACGAAAAGGTGTCAACGAACCTGAATTTCGTTGAGAGAGAAAAACAAACGAGAAAATTCTGGGAGGAAAATCAGGTCTTTGAGAAGTCCATCGATCTTCGCCAAGACGGTGAGAACTACACCTTCTTCGACGGCCCCCCTACCGCAAACGGCAAGCCTCACATCGGCCACGTTCTTACCAGAGTTATCAAGGATATGGTACCCAGATACCAGACAATGAAGGGCAGACGCGTTCTTCGTAAGGCGGGCTGGGATACCCACGGACTTCCCGTTGAGCTTGAGGTTGAGAAGAAGCTCGGCATCGACGGCAAGGATCAGATCGAGGCATACGGCCTTGAGCCCTTCCTCGCTCACTGCAAGGAGTCCGTATGGAAGTACAAGGAAATGTGGGAGGACTTCTCGGGTACAGTTGGCTTCTGGGCAGATATGGACAACCCCTACGTCACCTATACCAACGACTTTATCGAGTCGGAGTGGTGGGCGCTCAAGAAGATCTGGGACAAGGGCCTGCTCTATAAGGGATTCAAGATCGTTCCTTATTGCCCTCGCTGTGGCACTCCTCTTAGTAGCCACGAGGTAGCTCAGGGCTATAAGCTGGTTAAGGAGAGATCTGCGGTCGTTCGCTTCAAGTGTGTGGACGAGGATGCATACTTCCTCGCCTGGACCACAACCCCCTGGACACTCCCCTCTAACGTTGCCCTTTGTGTAAACCCCACCGACACCTACTGTAAGGTGAAGGCGGCTGACGGCTACACCTATTATATGGCAAAGGCTCTGCTTGACTCGGTTCTCGGCTCTATCAAGCGCGAGGAGGGAACTCCCGCCTACGAGATCCTTGAGGAAATGAAGGGCATCGAGCTTGAGGGCAGATGCTACGAGGCTCTTTGGGCTTGCACCAAGGAGAGCGCCGACGCCCAGGGCAAGAAGGCTCATTATATTACCGCCGACAGCTACGTCACCATGTCCGACGGTACGGGAATCGTACACATTGCGCCCGCATTTGGTGAGGACGATAACAAGGTTGGCCGCCGCTACGGTCTGCCCTTCGTTCAGTTTGTTGACGGCAAGGGCCAGATGACTAAGGAAACTCCCTATGAGGGTCTCTTCGTCAAGAAGGCAGATCCCGTGATCCTTGCCGATCTTGAAAAGGAGGGCAAGCTCTTCTCCGCGCCCAAGTTTGAGCACGATTATCCTCATTGCTGGAGATGTAATACTCCTCTTATCTACTACGCCCGCGATACTTGGTTCATCGAGATGACCAAGGTGCGCGACAACCTTATCAAGAATAACAACACTGTAAACTGGATCCCCGAGAATATCGGTAAGGGACGCTTCGGCGACTGGCTTCAGAACGTACAGGACTGGGGACTTTCCAGAAACAGATATTGGGGCACACCCCTTAACATCTGGGAGTGTGAATGCGGACACAAGCATTCTATCGGCTCTATCGAGGAGCTGAAGGCTATGTCCTCTAACTGTCCCGAGGATATCGAGCTTCACCGTCCCTTTATCGACGCCGTCACCATTAAGTGTGAGAAGTGCGGCGGCGAGATGAAGCGCGTTCCCGAGGTTATCGACTGCTGGTTCGACTCAGGCTCTATGCCCTTCGCCCAGTGGCACTATCCCTTTGAGAATAAGGAAGTGTTCGAGAGCCAGTTCCCCGCAGACTTCATCTCCGAAGGCGTTGACCAGACGCGCGGCTGGTTCTACTCTCTTATGGCTATATCCACTCTCATCTTTGATAAGGCTCCCTATAAGAACGTTCTCGTTCTCGGCCACGTGCTTGACAAAGAGGGACAGAAGATGTCAAAGTCCAAGGGCAATGCGGTCGATCCCTTTGAGGCTCTTGAGGCTTACGGCGCCGACGCTATCCGTTGGTATTTCTACTCCAACTCTGCGCCCTGGCTTCCCAACCGCTTCTTCGGTGACGCGGTGGTTGAGGGACAGCGTAAGCTTATGGGTACTCTCTGGAACACCTATGCATTCTACGTTCTTTACGCCAATATTGACGGCTTTGATCCCACAAAGTACACCCTTGACAAGTCCACACTCTCGGTAATGGACAGATGGGTGCTTTCCAAGCTGAATTCCACCGTAAAGACGGTTGATAATTGCCTTGCGAATTATAAGCTTCCCGAGGCATCCCGCGCTCTTGAGAGCTTCGTTGACGCTCTTTCCAACTGGTACGTCCGCCGCAGCCGTGAGCGCTTCTGGGTAAAGGATATGCCCACCGATAAGGTAAACGCATATCTCACCCTCTATACCGCCCTTGTGACCATTGCAAAGGTTGCCGCTCCTATGATCCCCTTTATGACCGAGGATATCTACCGCAACCTGGTTTGCTCGGTTGACAAGTCCGCGCCCATATCTATCCACCTCTGCGATTATCCCGAGGCTGACGAGAGCCTGATCGACAAGGATCTTGAGGAGAATATGGACGAGGTTATTGACGTTGTTGTACTCGGCAGAGCCTGCCGTAACGCAGCCGCTATCAAGAACCGTCAGCCCGTGGCAAAGATGTACGTTAAGGCGGATAAGACACCCGACGAGAGCTTTATCTCGGTAATTGCCGAGGAGCTTAACGTTAAGTGCGTTGAGTTCACCGACAACGTATCCGACTTCACCACCTATAACTTCAAGCCCCAGCTCCGCACCGTCGGTCCTAAGTACGGCAAGTACCTTGGCGGCATCAGACAGACCCTTGCCACCATCGACGGCAATGCGGCTTATGCCGAGCTGAAGGCAAACGGCGCTATCAGGTTCACCGTAAACGGTGACGAGATAGTTCTCGCCGAGGAGGATCTCCTTATCGAGATGACCAAGAAGGAGGGCTACGAGAGCCTTGGCGACCGTGGCGTCACCGTAGTAATCGACAAGAACCTCACTCCCGAGCTTATCGAGGAGGGCAACGTCCGCGAGATCATCTCCAAGATCCAGACTATGCGTAAGGACTCTGGCTTCGAGGTTATGGACAACATCCGCGTAGCCTTCACAGGCAATGATACCATCGCGGCTATTGCCGAGCGCAACGCCGAGGAGATCAAGGACGAGACCCTCGCCGTAGAGCTTACCGTTGAAGGTACTCTCACTCACGCAAAAGAGTGGAATATTAACGGTGAGAAGGTTACTATATCCGTAGAAAAAATCTAATTACCGGCAAATTTTGGCATCTTTTCCCGTTTTCGACCAAGCTCGATTTAGCCTTCCCCAGCGAAGCGTGTTGGGGAAGGGGGACCGCCTTGGCGGTGGATGAGGTTAGCCTTCTGGTCGAAGAACGAAAAAAACTGCTCAAAATTTCCACGATACTTACTTTGACCTTTATTAGTCTTATTCTAATATTTAGCAACAAAAAAACGGCGAGAATTTCTCGCCGTTTTTTATTCTTCGGGGTCGTTGAAATAATCTCTGTCAAAAAACTCGGACAGAGTAATTCCCGCTCCTTCGCAAAAGCGTTTTACTGTTATCACTTTAGAGCATTTTGTACGTCCTTTCATAAGGTCGTATATAGCTGACGGCGACATACCGCCGTTAAGTGAAGCGTCGCAAACGTTAGTTCCGCGTTCTTTGCATATTTCATTAATTCTGGTGATTATTGCATCGTTTAACTTCATAACTGTGTCCTCTTTTTGTGGAGTTCCACAATTATTATAGGCTTTTATAAATTGTTTCTCTCGTGGAATTCCACGATATTGACAAATCGCAGAAAATGCTATATAATAATTTTATCGTGGAATTCCACAAAAAAGAGGATGATATGATAATTTCTTTTGCAGGACACCGATTTATATACGATAAGACTAATGTAAAGAACATGGTCAAGGAGAAAATTAAAACGTGCGTATCAAATGAAGATGGGATATACTTTTATCTTGGTGGGTATGGAGATTTTGATAACCTTTGCGCTACAGCTTGCAGAGAAGTAAAAGCCGAATTTCCTCGTGCCGAATTAGTTTACGTAACGCCTTATCTTACATTGAACGAACAAAAGCGAATAAATGAAATGCTTAAACTCAGGCTGTACGACTCGATTATTTACCCACCCATTGAAAAAACACCTCCGAAATATGCTATCTCTAAGCGAAATGAATGGATGATGAAAAATTCGGATATCGTTATCGCCTATGTAAAGAAGTCGTATGGAGGAGCGTATAATTCGATTTCAATTGCAAAACGGAGTGGGAAGAAAGTAATAAACCTATATGAAGAATAAAAAACGGCGAGAAATTCTCGCCGTTTTTTGTGGCTCCGTCGGCTTTGCCGATAGAGTTTATTTTTTCTTAGGAAACGCCTTTTCGTAGGCGGATTTTGCGCCGCCGATAACTGCGCCGAGGCCGCCTGCGTTCTCCGACTGCTGTCCCACGAACCAGAGGTTCTTGACGGGTGTCTTGTGGGGCGGATTTTTCTGTCCGCGGATGGGAACTACGCCGCCGAAGGAGGACTTCTTCATATGAGTGTACTCCGAGTAGTCGCGGGCGGTCATAATTTTCATCGTTTCAATATGCTCGGACAGGTTCGGCAGCTGCCTTTCTGCCAGCTTGATAAGCTTCTCGGCATACTCCTGCTTCCTGCTTTCCCAGTCGCCATCCTTCAGCGTGTCGGGAGCGACGGTGTAAATGGTCACGCAGTGCTTGCCCTCGGGGGCAAATTCGGGCGCGTGGTCGGAGGGAACGAAGATAAGATAGCCGTCGTTGCCCTCGTGGTACTCACCCGAGCGAAGCTTCACTGTCGCCGAGTGCAGATCGTACATACCGTAGCAGTAGACCAGCGCCGCGCGCAGATACTCCATAGGATCATAGTTCACACCGAGGTGAAGCATAAACACCGCTTCCATAGGTCTGAAGGTGTCGATAATTTCTCTGTATTCGTCATCGAGGAACTCACGTCCTACCATATCCTCAAAGAAATCCTTGCCCGCGCCACAGCCGACTACCATATCGGCTCTGATCTCGCTTCCGTCTGCAAGTCTTATGCCCCGCGCCTCGCCGTTCTCAACAAGCACCTTTTCCACAACTTTGCCATAGTGGATCTCTCCGCCGTGGGAGGTGATATAGTCGGCAAGAGCCTCGGGTATCTTCTGGCAGCCGCCCTTTACGTAGCAGTAGCCTGGGTAGTACTTTTTGCCCTTTTTCTCAAGAGGAATACGCTTGTCAAAGGCGGTCTCAAAGTTTGTGAACACCACTCCGAGTCCCTCTGCCTCGGAAGGATCTGCGCAGAAGTCTGCGAAAATACCTGTAAAGAGGGTGCAGATCTTCTCGGATTTAAAGAAATGACGCGTCAGCTCGTCTGCGTTCATACCCGCGTACTTCTTTATTTTCATAAAGGCGAGGGCGAGGCGAGCCTTTTGCAGGGGACTTGGCTTCTGCGTAGCGATATAGCGCAGATGCATTACGTCGTCGTAGAATCTGTAGTATGCGTCGATGCCATCGGCATCCTCGGGGAACAGCTCCTTCAGCCTGTCGCGGCGCCAATATGGACCGCCGTACTCCTTGGGAGTGATCATATCGTAGTCGGGCATAATGATATCTCTGTCCGCGCGCACGGTGTCCAGGTGAATACCCAACTCGTCAAGCAGGTCGTATATCAGCTCACCCGGGAGCATATCACCGATAAGCAAAGGGCCCTGCTCGAACTTGTAGCCCTCGTGCTCAAGGAGCGCAACCACTCCGCCGGGCTTACGGTTTTTGTCAAAGATATGCACCTCGTGGCCGTCCCTTGCCGCAAGCGCGCCGAAGGTAAGACCGCCAAGGCCTGCGCCAATAATGTTTATTTTCATTTTACGTTTTCCGCCTTTTCCTCGGACTTTGCCGCTCTCTTCTCGGTAAGCTGACGCATAACCTCAGCGTGAGAAGCCTTGGTAATGGGATACTTGATAAGGAGAGGAACGCAGATAAGGAGGAATATTGCGGGAATAAGAGCGAAGAGAACACGGATAGACAGAAGCGCGCTTTCGGGCTGCTCTGCGCTGTTCTCAACGTAGCGACCGATCTCAAGACCCCAGCCGCACGCCGCGGATGCAAGGGCGCCGGTCACCTTTGTTGCCGTTGCCTGAACACCGTAGTAAACGCCCTCGCGGCGCTCACCTGTCACAAGCTCGTCGTACTCGATAACGTCGGGGATCATAGAGTGGGGGCATACCCACTGCGCCGAGAAGCCAAGGCCCGCAACGGCTGCCAGCACGAAGATAAGGGGGCTGGGACCTGTGGGCAGGAAGAATACAACGATAAGCGCAGCAGATGCAATAGTAAGACCTACTGCATAAGCCTTTGCCTTGCCGATCTTGTTCATCAGTATTCCGCAGGGAACGAGGAACACGGCAAGCGTACCCATCATTGCCAGCATAATAAGCAGGCCTGATTCCTCCATATGGAGCTGATGGTTTATGTAGTAGTTAAGCATCGCGGTCACCATAGTAAAGCTTATAGACATAATAGAGGTGACGATGATGTAGCTGACGAAGGGCTTGTTCTTAAAGGTGGAGATAATGGACTTGAAGGGGGGAAGCTCAGAGGGCTTTGACTCAACCGCGGGCTCGTATTTAAGGAACAGACCGGGAACCAGCATAGAGATGCCGCCGAGAACACCGAAGGTAAGACCTACAAGGCTCCAGCCCTGGTGAATGGACACACCGAAGATATCGCTGAACACACCCGCAAGAGTGCCGCTGACGCCCGCACCTGCAATATAACCGATAACCGAGAACACCATTCTGTAGGTGGAGAGTGAGGTCCTCTCGTTGTAGTCCTCTGTGATCTCCGCCGTCATAGCAGAGTATGCGGTTGCGGTCAGGGTGTGGAAGGTGTCGAAGAGAACAAAGCTGCCGATAATAAGCAGCGCGTAGACAAGGTCGTTGTCAATGCCCTGAGGGATAGAGAATACACCCCAGAACGAGAGCGCAAAGGGAAGTGCGCCAAAGATAAGATAAGGTCTGCGCTTGCCCCATCTTGATTTGGTCTTGTCCTCGAGATAACCGAAAAGGGTGTCGTTTATAAGATCCCAGGTGATTTTACCGATCAGCATTGCAGTTCCCGCAAGGGCGGGATTTACGCCAACGATGTCGGTGTAGTAGAACAGCATCGAGAACTGAAGCATCGCGGTCACGACCGCCATACCAAAGTCGCCAACGCCGTATTTCAGCTTTGTAGCAACGCTGAGCTTTCCGTTTTTCATAACGAAGTCTCCTTTTTATTAATTAGATATGTATAAAACCTATCTACATCGTTAATTGTAGCACAAATAAACACATTTTGTCAACAAAAATATATTCATTAGAAAAAAGCCGCTGAAAAGCAGCGGCTTAAATATGATTCTTATTCTTCGGAAAGAGCGCTTCTCAGAGCCGCCTCAACCTCTGTGTATGCGGTTGCGCGGTTGATCTCTGCGCGTATGCGCGCGGCGCCGTGAAAGGCACGAAGGTAAAGAGCGATCTGCTTTCTCGCCTCGGGTATGGCTATTCTCTCGCCCTTGTCCTCTACAGCGGTACGAAGCTGAAGCAGGGCAACTTCTACTCTCTGTGCAAGACTTGGCGGAGTGAACTCTTTGCCATCTAAAGCGCATAGTATCTCGGAGAAGATAAAGGGGTTGCCTACAGCGCCTCGTCCGACGGCAATTCCGTCAGCTCCCGTGTCACGAAGCATGGTAAGTGCAGACGCGCCGTCTACTATATCTCCGTTGGCAATCAGCGGAATATGCAAAGCAGACTTTACATTTTTAATGATTTCGCGGTCTGTAAGTCCGCCGTACATCTGTTCTCTCGTCCGTCCGTGTATGCAGATAAGCAATGCGCCACCCTCCTCTGCGGCAAGGGCACATTCTATCGCGTTGATGCTGCTTTTGTTTATTCCTGCGCGTATCTTCACGGTGGTGGGAATGCTTATGGCGCTCGATACGGCTCTTGTAATGCGTTCGATAAGCTCGGGGTTTTTCATCAGCGCCGAGCCCTCGCCGTTGCCGAAGATCTTGTTGACGGGACAGCCCATATTTATGTCGATGGCAACGGGGGGCATAGATTCCATTGTGTTCGTCAGAATATGCGCCGCCTCTGCCATGATCTCGGGCTCGGAGCCGAATATCTGCACCGAAACGGGCCCCTCGTCGGGTAGGATTTTTGCAAGGGCAAAGGTCTTTCTGTCACCGTACACCACCGCCTTCGCGCTGACCATCTCGGTCACCGAATGCTCGACTCCGTAGCCACGGCAGACAAGTCGCATAGCCCTGTCGGTATATCCCGCCATCGGCGCAAGGCACAGACCGTGGGGCATATCTATGCCGCCAAGCTTTATTCCCATAGCAATATCCTCCCTCCATTTTTTCTTATTTTACCACAAATCTCCCCTCTTTTCAATAGAATGAAGGATTTTAACTTGAAAAAGCAAAATTAATATGATAAAATATATAAAAAAGTGAAAGGAGAGTAATATGGCAACACGCTGGACCGACGAGCAGCTTTCTGCGATAAACACAAGGGATAAGACCCTCTTGGTCTCTGCGGCGGCAGGATCGGGAAAGACCGCAACCCTGACCGAGCGGATAATCCGTTCGCTGACCGACAAGGACTCTCCTATGGACATCGACTCTATTCTTGTGGTCACCTTTACCAACGCGGCGGCAGGCGAGCTTCGGGCGAAGATCTCCCGCGCGCTGACAAAAGCGGTGGAGGAAAACCCTGAGGACAAGCACTTAAAGCGTCAGCTTTACCTTCTTCCATCGGCAAAGATACGCACCATAGACTCCTTCTGCAACGAGATCCTGCGCGCCAACTGTGACCGCGTTGGGCTGACACCTGGCTACCGCATTGCCGACACCGCCGAGTGCGAGCTGCTTGCTATCTCCATTATCGAGGGACTTATTGAGGCGACCTATAACGGCAGCCTTCCCGAGATCGCCTCACCCGAGGAGTTTGAGGAGCTTGCCGACTGCCTTACAGATTCGGGCAGGACGGAGGAGCTCGCCGAGATGTTCAGGTACATTCATCTGAAGTGCGACAGCGCGGAGGAGGGTATTGACCTCTTGGGCAGACTTATCGAGTTCTATAACTGTCCCGACACTCCCGTGGAAAGCACCAGATACGGCTCTTATCTTATGGACCGCCTGCACGAGATGGCAGAGCATTACATCTTCTCTTATGACAAATATATCCGCGATTTTTCTAACGGTACCGACGCCGAGAAAAAATACCTCGACTGCGCCGAGAGCGACAGATGCGCACTGATGAGGCTTCGTTCTGCCGAGAGCTATTCTGCGGCGAGAGAGGCTATACGAGGTATTGAATTTATAAGAAAGCCCACCGTCCGCAAGGATAAGACCGAGCGTATGGAGAGCTTCTCTCTGCTGCGCGATATGTGCAAGGACGACGCTTTCGATATGCGCGACTACTTTGTATATACTGACGAGCAGTGGCAGACGCTTTTTGCCTCTATGTACAGGCTTCTCTCGGTGCTTTACCGCTTTGAAGTGCAGTTCGACCGTCTCTTTACCGAGGAAAAGCGCCGTCTTGGCGCTCTCTCCTATGCCGATATCGAGCGCTATACCTATAAGTGTCTTATAAGCGACGGCGAGCCTACCGATATTGCAAGGAACGTGGCGGCGCAGTTCGATGCTATTTACATTGACGAGTACCAGGACGTAAACAGCCTGCAGAACCGTATTTTTGAAGCCATCTCCCGACCAAGCAACAGATTTATGGTCGGCGATATTAAGCAGAGTATCTACGGCTTCCGCTCTGCCTGTCCCGAGATCTTCGCACAGATGAAGTCCTCTTTCCCAAGGCTCGAGGATGCCGAGGGCGACTGCGCCTCCATCTTTATGTCCCGTAATTTCAGATGCGACGAGGGGGTAGTGGACTTCGTAAACAATATATTCAATCGCGCCTTCTCTCTGGTCGGCGAGTCCATCGGCTACGTGGACAGCGACCGCCTCGGCTATGCTAAAATTCACGAGGGCGGCGAGCCGAAGTACAGCTATCCCACCGTCTGTATGCTTGATAAATCGGAGGGGGACGGATCTTATGCGCCTGATGCGGTGGCAAGAAAGATCGAGCAGATCCTTGCCGAGGGCAAGCTTGACAGCGGAGAGAGCGTGCGCCCCTCGGATATTGCAATAATTCTCCGTAATGCCAGAGGCCGCGACGGTGAGTACGCCGCCGCCCTTGAAAGACGGGGAATACCCTCCTGTATCTCGGGCGCAAAGGATTTCTTCCTCTCTCCCGAGGTACTGCTGGCGCTCTGCCTGCTTAACACCGTGGATAATCCGAGACGTGATATCTACCTTGCAGGTCTGCTCTGCTCACCCCTCTTTGACTTCACCGCCGACGAGCTTTATCTTATCGGTAAGGTGGGGGGCGAGAGCCTTTATGAGTCGCTTGTTAAGTACGTGGAGAGCAACCCCGATTTTGCAAAGGGCGCATCCTTCCTTAACACCCTGGAATATTACCGCACCATTGCCGAGGGCGTTGGCGTTGATACGCTTATTTATAAGCTCTATCGTGAGACGGGGCTTATGTCGCTTGCCTCCCGCTCGGGCGGTAAGGAGAACCTCACCCTGCTTTACGACTATGCGCGAAGCTACGAGGCGGGCTCCTTCAAGGGACTTTACAACTTCATCAGCTTTATAAATAACATTATTGATAAAAAGACCACCTTTGACGATGCCCGCGCCCGTTCGGGTGTGGATGCGGTAAAGATCGTCACTGCCCATGCGTCAAAGGGACTTGAATATCCTATCGTATTTCTGGTTGAGGCGGACGGTAAGATATATAACAAGGATCGTACCTCCCGTCTTGCATTCTCGGAGGATTTCGGAATTTCCTTCCGTCTGCGCACTCCATCCGGACTTGCGGTGGTGAATAATCCCGTGCAGGATATCATCAATCACAGAATTACGAGAAAGCTCTATGAGGAGGAGCTACGCGTGCTTTACGTCGCCCTGACACGCGCCCGCGAGAAGCTATACGTGGTGGGTGTTTGCCCGACTGTAAAGCGGGATGAATACCTTTCCCGCCTTGAAATTATCCGCGAGAATCTATCGGAGTACTCCTTCCGCTCGCTCGTCTCTTATCTTGAGGTAATCCTCGCCTGCGAGGGAAGTCCCGCGCTTGACGAGGCGGCATTCTGCGGTGTTGAAGAATCGACGGATGAGCCTGAAGAAAAGATCGAAGCCGAGGAAAAAACGGTGGAAAGGGATGCCGATCTGTACGGCGAGCTTGTGCGCCGCTTCGGCTTTGAATATCCTACGCCCCACCTGACTACATTACCCGAGAAGATGTCGGTTTCGCTTATGTCACCCACCGTCCTTGACGGCAGCGAGAGTGAAAAGGCGATGAAGCTAACCCTTGACGGTGCTTCCCTCGACGAGCCGACCGATCCCACAGGGGAAAAGGAAAAACGAAAGACGCTGCCCGCCTTCGCCCTTGGCGGAGATGCAGACGAGAGCGCGAAGCGGGGTATTGCAACCCACCTTGTGCTTCAGTTCTGCGACCTTGATAACCTTTTGAAGAAGGGCGCTCGCGCCGAGCTTGACAGGCTTACCTCTCTCGGCTTTATCAGTCCCGAGGATGCCGCGCGCGTGAGGGTAAACGAGATAGAGCTGTTCAGAGGATCGGGCCTTATCACCGAGATGCTCTCGGCGAAAAGGGTACACCGCGAGCTTCGCTTTAACGTATATCTGCCCGCGGGCGAGTTCACCGCCGACGAGGAAAAGCGCCGCGCTCTTAGTGGCAGGAATATTCTCGTACAGGGCGTTATCGACTGCATTATAGAGGGCGAGGACGGACAGCTTATCCTCTGCGACTATAAGACCGACCGATTGACGAGAGCCGAGCTTGCAGATCGCAGTCTTGCGGAAAAGAAGCTGCGCGCAAGCCACAGTATGCAGCTTGGTCTTTACTCACTCGCCATCGAAAGGATCTTTGGAAAAACTCCTTCGCGTGTTGAGATTTATTCATTACCTCTCGGTGATACGGTGTCTATTCTTTAATAAAAAACGCGTATTTGTAAACATTGGCTTACAAATACGCGTTGTTTTTCTGTTTTAAGGTTAACTTACGGGATTTAAATTGCTTTCCTTTATGGTAAAGGTGAGGTCAATTTCCTCGCCGTCGCGGGTGACGTTCAGTATAACGGTGCTGCCTGCGCGAGCCTCAAGCATCGCGTCGGTCACGTGATGAACTCTCCACACCTCGTGTGTCACGCCGTCAACCGTTATAGAGTTGATGGTGTCGCCAACCTGCGCCTTACCATCGGCAAGACTTCCGCTTGAAACCTCAACGACCTCAACCAGATTTACCTCGTAGAATTCATCGCCCTCGGGAGAGATCTCAAGTCCCGAAACGTAGGCGGTTATGGTAATGCCCATCAGAGCCTTCTGGGGCTTTGTGGTTTTTGCTCCGTCACAGTTGTCAAGAATGTTGTTTGCCACTCTGACCGCCAGATCCACCGGAATAGCGTATCCCATATTATCAACGTCCGAGCTTACGTCCTTTGCAACCACGATGCCTACGAGCCTACCGTCTGCATCGTAAAGGCCGCCGCCCGAGTTTCCGTGGTTGACAGCCGCATCCACGCGCATAACGCGCAGAGAAACAAGCGAGCCGTCCGCACCCGCAAGCTCAAGGCTCTCGCTCTCAACGCTTACTATGCCCTCGGTTGCCGACATTCCCATACCCTCGGAGTTGCCCACCGCAAACACTCTGTCAAAGACGCGCACGTCCTCAGAGCTGCCGAGGCTTGCCGCGGTGGCATAGCTGTTCTTGATAACCTCGCTGCCGCTTACCTTAAGCACGGCAATATCATAGGTGACCGAGCCGCCGAGAATAGTTGCCTTTATTGCATATGGCTCAAGATGCATTCCGTAGAGATAAAGCTTTACGCTATCCGCCCTGCCGTAGCCCGACATATATACTACGTGGTAGTTGGTGATGATATATGCGTCGCCCTTTTCTCTGTCTACCTTGTAGATAACTCCGGAGCCTGCGCTTGCCGAGCCGCCGAAGTCGCATATAATGCTGACGGTGGAGAGCAGGGTTTTATTTATTCCCGAAACTCCCTCGGTGCTTCCCGTGCCGCTTCCGTCCATAAAGTCACCGTAGTTGTCGCTCTCTATATCGCTGCTACCGCCGCCGAGATCGGGAATATATCCTCCATCGTTATAATTATCGTTATTGTCTTCGTTGCCGCCGCCGTTGTTATTCTGATTGCCTTGCTCTAATATATCAAGAATATCTCCGTAAATTCCAAAGTCGATAACGCAGGAGGACAGCGAGAGCATAAGCGTGCAGCAAATGACTATCGCCGCCGTAAGACGAAGTATGTTTTTGCTTTTCATTTCTGTATTCCTTTCGTAAATATATACAAAATTCGCATTTTTTACGAATTTTGATTGACAAATAAAAGTGTAGGTGCTAAAATGATTATATAAAATTATATCAAATTTCAAATTAATAATCAATAGATATATTGTAAAATATTGTATTTATAGGAGAAAAAATATGACCGTTGCAATTATTACAGGCGCGTCGAGCGGTATCGGCGCGGAGTTTGCAAGACATTACGCCAAGAGGGTTGATGAATTGTGGCTGGTTGCTCGCAGAAAAGAGAGAATGATAGAGCTTGGCGATAGTCTCGGCGTAAAATACAGAGTTATCTCTGCCGACCTTTGTAAAAAGGATGGCATCGAGGCTATCCGCGAGGCGCTTGAGAGCGAAAAGCCAAGTGTAAAGTATCTCGTAAACGCGGCGGGCTTCGGTGATTTCGGCGGCTTTGATGAGATAGACGAGAGCAAGGTCGAGATGATGATAGACCTGAACGTAAAGGCAACCGTGCTTATCACCCATATGGTCGTGCCCTTCATGGAGCGGGGCGGCAGAATCATAGAGCTTGGCTCGGGCTCCTGCTTCACACCCCTTCCTTACTTCAATACCTATTCCTCGGGCAAGGTTTTTGTGCTTCACTACACCAAGTCCTTAAATCACGAGATAAAAAAATACGGCATCCGCGCCACCTGCTTCTGTCCCGGCTGGGTACACACCGAGTTTCTCGGCAAGGCTACCGCAAAGGATGGTGTCACCCGTCCCCGCGACAACGCGATGAAGCCTCTGCTTAACTGCGAGAAGGTGGTTGCGGGCTGCGTTCGCGCATCCGATAAGGGGAAAACGATGTACGTGACCAATTGGTACACCAAGCTGCAGCACCTGCTCTTTAAGATCGTGCCAGATCCGATTCTGACACATATGTGGCTCGGTATGTTGGACAGGTCTGTCAAATTTGGCGAAAACGAAAAATAAATTTTTCTGTCGCCGTTTTCTTACTCTCGGAGTAGGTTTCTACACCTTCGAGCGCAAACGGCGATTTTCTCCTAAATTTGCCAAGACCTGATAAAGAAAGGATCTTTATGAAAAATAAAAGAATAAATCTCGCGCCCGGCACACTTGAAGCGCCAATTCCTCCCGCAATGGTGACGGTGGGTGACTTCGAAAATGCAAACGTGCTGACTATTGCCTGGACGGGTATACTTGCCACCCAGCCTCCCCGCACATATATCTCGGTGCGTCCAAGCCGCCACTCCTACGGAATATTGAAGGAGAGGGGCGAGTTTGTTATAAATCTCCCATCGGTCAGCCTTGCTCGATCGGTGGATTTCGTGGGTATTTACACGGGGGCAAAGATGGATAAGTTCGAAAGATGCGGACTTACGAAGCAGAGAAGCGATAAGGTTGCGCCTCCCACCATTGCCGAGTGTCCCATAGCCCTTGAATGTCGGGTGGCAGAGGTTCTGCCAATGGGCACCCACGACGTTTTTATTGCGGATATCGTTGGCGTTTCCTGCCACGACAGCCTGCTTGATGCAGAGGGAAAGCTCCACTTTGAGCGGGCAGACCTGCTGGCATACGCTCACGGCGAGTATTATTCGCTCGGCGAGGTGGTCGGTCGCTTCGGCTTCTCCACAGATAAGCCGAAAAAGGCGGCAAAGCCCGATAAGACCGTTAAAAAGGAAGAAAAATCTGCAAAATCTCCCGAAAATAAGCCCCAAAAGAGCGAAAAGAAGCCCTTTTACGCCACCGCGCCAAAGGGCAGATCGGTGAAAAGAAAGCCCACCGATAAAAACAAGGGCGCACCCCACGGCAAAAGGAGCGTGAAGAAATGAGAGAGGATATAGAGAGGATCAGAGAGCATCTGCTCTCGCTTATCGACTCGGAGTTTCCAAGCGACGCCGCATTTGAGCGAGAAATGGAGCTTGCAGAAAAGACGGTGAACAACTGGCGGCGCGGTCGCTCTGCCTCCTTTATGCATATGCTGCCCAGGCTTTCCGAGGTCTTTGGCGTCACGGTGGGTGAGCTTATGGATATTCCCATCAGTCCCGACAGCTCCGAGCTTTCGGATGACGAGCTTGAGCTTATTTCTCTTTACAGAAAAACCCATGTCCTGCCCAAAAAGATGCGTCTGGCTCTGAAGGATACTTTGGAAAGCACGATAAATATGTATCTTGCGGCAAAGGAAGGTCGCTCCCGCAAGTAAGGGAGAGCAATACTAACACACTATAAAGGAAAAGAAAATGAAAAAAACAGTTGCATTAATGCTTATTCTCTCCATATCCCTGATCTCGCTGATTAGCTGTACAAAGCGTACCGGCGTCGTTGAGGTAAGGGGACAGATCACCGTGGTCGTTGAGACGGCGGAGAAGGAATATCAGGTATACACCGCTATGCTTGAGGATATAGAAAACAAACAGAACGGTCTTATGTGCGTGCTTTTGCATATGAGCGAGAGGGAGGAGAACAAGCTTCCTCTTACGATAGAGGAAAACCGCTTCGGCTCTTACGTTGCCGCCATAGGTGGAATTTCTCAGAAAGCAGACGAGGGACTTTCGATAATCGTTTATACCTCTACTGCCTCTGACAGCTACGGCAGGGCAGCGGTGGTAGAGTATGGGGAAATGACTCTGTATCAGAGTGGACTCGGCATCACGGGTATGTCTGCCTATAAGGATAGCGTGATACTTTTCCGCCTCGAGAAGCACTTCTGAGGCCCTATTGACAAATAAATAAAAATAATATATAATAAATCGTCCGTTAATTCAAAGCAGGGAAAGCGCGGGGAAGCTCCGCCACAACAGCCATTGCCGTGATGAGCGGTGAGAAAAGCGTTTGTTTTTTTCACGCAGCCACGCTCTCAGTCGGAAGGCCTGCCGGACGATTGTCGGCAGCCCATAAAGCTCGGGCGGTTGACAGCGCATATTCCTTGGGCAAACGGAGGAAGAATGGCAATATTTTCACGGCGTATAAGCTTTGCTTATAGGCTTTGATTTGCATTGTTTTCTTACCGCCTGATCTCTCGGGCGGTTTTTTACCCATTGATATGCTTTTTCTATAAAAAAACAAAGAAAAAGAGGTCAAAAAACAATGAAAAACAGGATTATTTCTATCGTTTTGTTAGCAGCTATATGCCTGCTTTCGCTCTCTTCCTGCGACTATCTTTTCGGCGATGTTGCCGACGACGGAATGGTCACCGTGGTGGTTGAGGAGAGCGACGGAGGCTTTTCGAAATTTACCGCTGATCTCGCCTTCGTGGAGAAAAAATACGAGGGTGCGGCGGGTGTTCTTGACTATCTGTCGTGGAGAGCCGATAGGCTTTACGTGGAGACAACCGACGGTGGCTACGGCGCATACGTGACTGCTATCGGCAGCATAAGAGAGAATAAGAGCGAGGGAATGTACGTTATAGTCTACACCTCGGTGAAGGCCGACAGCTACGCGGGCGCGCCTACGGTGGACTACGAGGGCATAACGATGTATCAGTCGGGTGTCGGTCTCAGCAGTATGACTGTAGAGGCAGGCACGGTGATACTTTTCAGACTTGAAAAGTCGCCCTATTGATCCTAAGAAATAATGGAAAACGGAAAAAATACAAAACTGTCGGCGGCACGGACGGTGGCACTCGTTGGAATTATGGCTGCAACACTCGAGTGCGGAAAGCTTGTGCTGGCGGCTCTGCCAAACGTGGAGGTGGTCACCGTCCTCTGCGCCCTGTACGGCTACGTGTTCGGCATCTACGGAGTGATAGCCACGGTGGTTTTTGTTCTGATAGAACCGCTTATCTGGGGCTTTGGAAGCTGGGTGATAACCTATATTATCTATTGGCCCTCGTTGGCGCTGATTTTTATGCTCCTCGCGAAAAAAGGTGTAAAGAGCAGACTTTGGCTGACACTTTCGGCGGTGGGAATGACCTTTATGTTCGGTGTCATATCCTCGGTAATAGACTGCGCCTTTTATCTTGGAATAAACGAGAATTATTTTATTAATCTACCCATTTATTATGCCAGGGGCGCAGTATTTTATATTGTACAGATAGCCACCAACGGGGCTCTGTTCCCGACGGTTTTTCTTTTCCTTGCGAAAAAGCTCTCGCAGGTAGGCGATGGACTGCTTAAATAAAATATATATTGAAAAAAATTATAATTTGTGATATAATAAATTTAATTAAGATGTATTGGGGGTGGCAGACTTGACAAAAATGAAAGCTCCGAGGCTTTCTACCACACATATAATAATGCTCAGCTTTCTTGCGGCTATACTTGTCGGAAGTTTTCTGCTCGCCCTGCCCGTAAGCTCGGCGGACGGCAAGGGCGTGCCGTATATTGACGCGCTCTTTACGGCTACCACCGCCACCTGCGTGACGGGACTTGTGACCGTGACCACGGCATCTGCATGGAGCGTGTTCGGACAGGTCGTTATTCTGCTGCTTATACAGATCGGCGGTTTGGGCATTATCACGGTAATGAGCGGACTTATGATACTTATTAATCACCGTATGGGCATTGGAGACAGGCTTCTGATTCAGGATGCGTTCAATCTCAACACTATGTCGGGCCTTGGCGAATTTATCAAAAAGGTCCTGCTGGGCACTCTCATTATTGAGGGCGCGGGCGCGCTACTTTATATGCCCGTTTTCGTATCGGACTTCGGCGCTAAGGGAATATGGATATCGGTCTTTAACTCGGTATCTGCCTTCTGCAACGCGGGAATGGATATTATCGGAGAGAACAGCCTTTACGACTATGCTACGAACCCCCTCGTTAATCTTACCACCTGCGCTCTTATAATTCTCGGCGGTATCGGATATATCGTCTGGTGGGACGTTATCAGAGTGTTTGGCACGGAGGGTAAGCACAGGCTGAGACGGCTTACCCTGCATAGCAAGATCGCCCTTTCGGTCTCACTTTTGCTCGTGCTTGTGGGCGGTGTATGTATATTTGCTTTTGAGTATAATAATCCCGCTACTATCGGCAGTCTTTCACTCTTTGATAAAATACAGGTTTCCTTGTTCCAATCGGTGACGACGCGTACTGCGGGCTTTGCGAGCATACCGCAGCAGGATCTCACAGACCCGTCGGCGATAATCAGCATACTGCTTATGTTTATCGGAGGCTCGCCCGTTGGAACTGCGGGCGGTATCAAGACTGTCACGCTGGCGGTGCTTATTGCTTCTGCTATGGCAAGCGTGACGGGAAAAAATGAAGTCACTCTATTCAACCGCACTGTTTCAAAGCAGGCGGTAAGCAAGGCGTCTGCGGTGTGTACGACCTCATTTGCAATACTTTTTATTTCCACCTTGCTTTTAGCGGCGGTGACCGACGCGCCCTTTATGGACGTGCTGTACGAGACGGCGAGCGCAACCGCGACCGTAGGTCTTACGAGGGGAATAACGCCGACGCTTTCGGTTATAGGAAAAACAATAATCATTATCAATATGTATCTCGGAAGGGTAGGTCCCATATCTCTGGCGCTCGCCCTTAACGGAAACAAAAAAACCACAAACGCTGTGAAAAATCCTACAGAGGACATCAGCGTAGGATAGGAGAAGATTATGAAAACGAATAAAACATACGCCGTGTTTGGACTTGGCAGATACGGTACTGCTGTGGCGAGAGAGCTTGCGGCGAGCGGAGCCGAGCTTATCGCGGTCGATATTGACGAGGCTAAGGTAAACGCCGCTGCGGCAGCCATTCCCGTGTGCAAGTGCGCGGATATTACCGATCCCGACGTTATTAAGCAGCTCGGTATAGGAAGTATTGACGTGGTAATAATCGCTATGGCTGATAATCTTGAGGCCTGCGTTATGGCTGTCACGCTCTGCAAGGAGGCAGGAGTTAAGACGGTTATTGCCAAGTGCGGAAGCGAGATGCATCAGAAGATACTTACGCGAGTGGGCGCGGATATGGTAGTTTTTCCCGAGGAGGAGAGCGGCGTTCGCCTGGCGAAGAACCTGCTAAGCTCGGGATTCGTGGATATGCTCACTCTGTCAAAGGATTTTTCGATGATAGAGCTTGGAGTAAAGCCAGAATGGGTTGGCAAGAACCTTATGGAGCTTAATCTTCGTAAAAAATACGCCATAAACGTCGTCGCTATCAAGCGCGCGGAAAAGCTGAACGTCAATATAAATCCCGAGGAAAAGCTTACCGCCGACTCCTCGCTTATCGTTATAGCAAACCCCGCCAAGCTTGTAAAGCTAAAATAAATTACAGTTTATTAACTAATATTTAATATTTGGTAGTATAATTTAATTATTAAACCAAAGAAAACGAGGTCGTGGGTATGGCAAGGATACTTATTATAGGCGGCGGTGTTGCCGGACTTTCCGCAGGAATCTACGCGCGTATGTCGGGCCACGAGGCAACAGTCTGCGAGAAGCATATTATCGCGGGCGGCAATCTTACGGGCTGGGACAGAGGAGATTATCATATCGACAACTGTATCCATTGGCTGACGGGCTCAAATCCCCACTCGCCCTTGCATCAGATGTGGCTTGACCTTGGCGTGCTTGGCAATGGTGTCGGCACAGTGCAGGGAAACAGCCTTATGTCCTGCGAGAGAGACGGATTCCGCCTTTCCTTAAAGCCCTCGCTCGGAGATCTGTATCGTGATATGATGGAGATTTCTCCCGAGGATGAGGGAGAGATAAGAAAATTCTGTAGTGCGGTAGAATTCCTTATGGGTGTTGATAACATCGCGGGTGAGAACTGCGATGAGGGGCTGAACGCGGGCAGAGTTTTCCGCGGAGTCGGCCCGCTGCTTAAATATTACGGACTTACTACGGGACAGCTGGCGGCAAGGTTCAAGCATCCCGCTCTTCAGTGCTTTATCACAGGCTTCTGGGGTGACGACTTCGGCGCCTTTGCCCTCCTTTACGTCTATGCCACCTATTGCGGCAGAAACGGCGCGCTCCCCGAGGGCGGCTCGCTTCGGGCGGCAGAGCGAATGACCGAGAAATTTAAGTCCCTTGGCGGCACTCTTCATCTGAAAAAGGAGGCGGCAAGGGTAGAAATTGAGGGCGGCAGGGCACGCGCGGTAGTGTTTACCGACGGCAGCAGAATTGAGGCGGATTATATCGTCCTCACCACCGATCCCGCGGCAACCTTTGGCAGAATCCTTGATATGCCTATGCCCAAGAAGCTGAAGGCGCAATATGATAACCCGAAGCTCCGTCCGTTTTCCGCGTATCACGCGGCATTTGCCTGCGATCTGACAGAGCTGCCCTTTGAGGGCGATCTTATCTTCGACGTACCGATGGAGTATGCGGTGGAGCTGGGAACAAAGCAGCTTATCCTCCGCGAGTTTTCCCACGAGCCCTCATATGCGCCCGAGGGTAAGAATATTTTGCAGACTATGACCTTCTGCTTTGGCGAGGACTGCGAGGAGTTTATCAGACTTCGCAGAGAGGGCAGGGCGGCGTATAAAGCAAAATGCGAGCGACTTGCCTCGGTGCTTCAATATCTTATCGAGGATCACTGTCCCACCCTTCGCGGCAGGCTCTCGCTTATCGACTTCTGGACACCCGCAAGCTACGAGAGATTCGTCGGCTCAAGGCTTGGCAGCTTTATGAGCTTTGCCATTCCCGAGAAATTCCTGCCCATACCTTTAAGTCAGAGCGTTGACGGCGTGGATAATCTGCTTCTCGCTACCCAGTGGCTGCAGTCCCCGGGCGGTCTGCCCATCGCGGCGGGTCAGGGCAAGAGTGCGATACAAGCAATCAACAAAAAGCTGAAAAAATAAAGCAAACAAAAATGGCTATCCTTGGAAAAAATCGCCTTGGATAGCCGTTTTGACAACAATTATTTACAAAAAAACGCCATTAATGGTGCGCCGCGCGGAGAGATCAATGCGTTGTTGCTTTATCTGAATTTTATTTTCCAAGCTTTTGTCTGCGAGGTTCCCTCGATTTTCGCCCGCCTTACCTCTTTCGCCCGCTTTTCTCGGCAGAGCGGTTGGTGTTTTTTTGCCATTTTCTGACTTTTTATAAATTAAAATGCTTATTATAACAGAGCTGTCGCTCCGTTGTCAATTAACAGAATAAAAAAATGTTGACAATTCGGTTAATATAATGATATGATCTAAAGTAGAGAAATAACAAATTTTTATACCGCGGAGGAAATGAATATGACTATCCGTAAAGTAATCAGTATAATTTTAGCCCTTTCGATGCTCGCTTCTATGATTTCGGTAATGGCGGTAGGTAGCCTTGCCGCTGACGGAGAAATTACAAAGACGGAGGGCTGGTTTGAGTCGGCCTCTGTAGAGTGGACAGCCACCGCGGGCGCCGACGGATATAAGGCTTACATAGCAAAGGACGGCTCGGATAGCTGGATTTTGCTTGACGAGGCTCTCGTTCGCAGGACCGAGGGCGGATACCGCGCGGATGCGGTAGGTCTTGGCGCGGGCAGCTATATTTTTAAGATAGTTCCCATCGCCGACGGAGCAGAGCAGACCGCTCTTACAAGCGATAGCGTGACCGTTCTCCCTTATGACCGCTCGGGCTATGCTCACTTTAATTACACCGAGGGCGTCGGCGCGTATAAGGATGACGGAACGCTGAAGGACAATGCCATAGTCCTCTACGTCACCGAGGAAAACAAGAACACCGTGTCTGTCACATCGAAGGACGGAACGACTGTTGTCGGTATTGGAAATATTCTCAACTCGGTTGGTAAGAGCGCAGGCGGCGGCAAGACCGCGGCAGGCGGAATTGCCAACACAAACTCGGATATAATCCGTAAGCTTGCCGAGGACGGCACGCCTCTTGTGGTTCGTATTATCGGCAGAGTGACCGCCCCCGAGGGACTTACCGCCTTTGACTCGAAGGACTACGGCGGCAGCGAGGGCGACAACGGCTTTATGGCGCGCATGCAGGGCGGTAAGGACGTCACCATCGAGGGCGTTGGCTATGACGCTACCATTGACGGCTGGGGACTTCACTTTATGTGTCAGACCTCCGATTACTCCCGCGGCTTCGGCAGAAGCTTTGAGGTCAGAAACATCGCCTTCAGAAACGTGCCCGAGGACTGCGTAGGTATGGAGGGCGTACAGTCGGGAAGCAATCTTACCGCTCCCGTTGAGCGCTGCTGGATACATCATTGCTCCTTCTACGCCCCCAAGATCGCAAATCCTGCCGAGAGTGATAAGGATGGCGGTGACGGCGCCTGCGACTTCAAGCGCGGACAGTATTTCACCAACTCCTATTGCCTCTATAGCGGCTATCATAAGACGAATCTGCTTGGCGCATCCGACTCCAATCTGCAGTTCCATATTACATATCACCATAATTACTGGAAAAACTGTGAGTCCCGCGGTCCTCTTGCCCGTCAGGCAAACATTCATATGTACAACAATATCTTTGAAGGACAGACCTCCTACTGTATGAACCCGAGAGAAAACGGATATATCTTCTCGGAGTACAACCTGTTCCTTAATTCCAAGAATCCCGTCACCATCAAGTCCGGCGCGGTAAAGAGCTACGGCGACTCCTTCGTGAATTGCACAAAGGATAACGACGCGACTATCGTAAGTGACAGAAGCACCGTGGTATCCTCGGCGAACAGATATGCAAGCTTTGAGCTTGACTCCACAGTAAGCTATATTCCGACGGGCGATTATATTATTCAGGAGAGCATCGCCGAGATGAAGGCGGTGGTTTCAAGAGACGCAGGCCACAGAGGTCACGAGAGCTATACTCCCGACGATAGCGGCAGCACAGGCAGCGGCGGCGATAGCGGCAGTGGCAGCACAGGCGGCACCCCCGAGGTTATCGTTCCCGCGGGAAATCAGTCCCACAGCTTTACCGCACACGGCATCGTCGATCCCGAGGGCTTCTTCAGCTTTACGGACTGTAATACCTCCGACTCAAAGGGAAGTGTCACTCTTAACGGCGAGACACTCACCGTATGTCTCAAAATAGAGAGCAAGACGCAGATCGGCTTTGCCTCCGAGGCGGGTAAGCTTATTCTCGTCTTTGGCGGAACCACCTCCGCGGCGGGAAAGCAGATAAAGCTTGACGGCAAGTCCTATGACATCGGCGCAGATCAGACGGTCACCATCGAGGTTGCCGAGGGCAGACACACCGTCACAAAGGACGATTCTATAAATTTGTTCTATATGTCCTTCCTTCCGAATGCGGTTCATACCCACAGCTATAAAAGGCAGCAGACCAATCCTGCCACCTGTACCGAGGCGGGTCTTGATACCTATATCTGCTCCTGCGGTGACAGCTATACCGAGACGGTAGAGGCGAGCGGCCACGATTTCTCCGACGGCTTCTGCGTGAACTGCGGCATCGACGATCCCGATTATATTCCCGAGGATGATACCACACCCGATCCCGATCCTACGCCCGATCCTGATCCCATACCCGACCCCGAGAACCCCGAGGACGATGAGCCCGAGGAGGAGCTTGGCTTCTTCGAGAGGATCTGGAAAGCTATAGTAGATTTCTTCAAGTGGCTTTTCGGCATTGAGGATTAAACTTTAAAAGCGGCTCACCCGAGCCGCTTTTCCTTTTGTGATTTTATCACAGAACTCTTTTTCTTTCTCTGCTATAATAGGCTCACAAAACAAACGAAGGAGAAACGCAAATGAGTGCAAAGATAATAAACGAAAGCAATTTCAACGAGGTAAGATCCCACGAGGGTATTTCGCTTATCGACTTTTACGCAGATTGGTGCGGCCCCTGCCGTATGGTGCTTCCCATAGTGGAGGAGATCGCGTCCGAGAGGGAGGACCTGCTTATCGCAAAGGTAAACGTTGACCATAACCCGAATCTTGCAAAGGAGTTTAAGGTATACTCTATCCCCACGCTTGTGGTTATGAAGAACGGCGAGGTAGTAAAGCAGGTCAGCGGCGCGAGAAGCAAGGGACAGATACTGGAACTTGTTTCAGTATAATAGAAAAAAGGCTCTTAAACAGAGCCTCTTTTCTATTGGACGTTTTATTACCTCGCGGTTATGTGGCTATCTTTCTCAGCCTCTTTTTGTCAATGATTCTGATACCCTCGCTTCTTGAGGCAGTGATAAGTCCCTCGGAGGCGAAGTATTTCAGCATTCTTGACACCACCTCGCGGGCAGAGCCCATATA
>JAZNZI010000104.1:0-6158 GCA_045594865.1 Eubacteriales bacterium
AAGCGGTCTTAGGAAGACAACACCCACAGCCAACTCCTTGGCTCACAGAACGACATGGCTACGATCCGACTTTGTTGTTCAATTTATAAATCGGCGTCTAAAACGCGATAATATTCGCCAAAATGCAATGTATACTTTACAAAGTACCTGTTTTTTATCCACCCGTCTACTATTCCACTATTATTATGTAATCGTAAACGTCCTGACCGCCATTGATAATATAGGCTTCCTTGCCTATGTAATTTTCTTTAATATGCTTTTCTATCAGGGTGGCTTCCTCGTCGGTTGCCTCCTTGCCACAGAAAACTATACAAACGTCGTGTGAGGGTAGACCGAGCCTGTCAATAGTTTCAAGGGTTGCACTCAGGCGGTTATCGTTTGCGGCAATAAGCTCCTTGCCCACAAAGCCAATATACTCCCCGACGTGAAGCTCCACGCCGTCGATCGTGGCATCTCTGACACAGTGGGATATTTCGGCGGTTATGACCCCATCCATCGCCATTGTAAGATCCTCTACAATAGAGTCAGCATCGCCAGGATTTGTATCAAGCATAGCAAGAGATGCATAGCCTGCGCCTACCGTTTTGCTCTCGATTACTCGAACGTCAGACGCTTCGTACAAATGAGCTGCCTGCTGTGCCGTTAGAATGATGTTGGAATTGTTCGGAAATACGAAAATTGTGTCAGCGTTTACCTCGTCAAAGGCGGAAATGAAATCCTCGGCAGATGGATTCATACTCTGTCCTCCGTCAACGATAACATCGGCACCTCTCTCGCGGAAGGTGTCCTTTAGTCCCTCTCCGCAGGCTACGGCAACCACACCGTATTTTTTGCGCTCAGCCTTTGGCTTGCTTTCCTTTTCGGGAAGAACGGTGTTGTTGTGTTGGAGCGACATATTTTCTATCTTTACTTTAAGGAATTCTCCGTACTGCTGACAGAAATCAAGCACCCTCTGAGGTGTTTTAGTATGAACGTGAAGCTTTACGATGCTTCCGCTTTTAACAATAACAACAGAATCACCTATAATTTTAAGAAAGTCAGCAATCATCTTCACGTCAAAGGTGGATATATCCGTCTTGGCATTCTGCAAGCGAAGGAGAAGCTCGGTACAATAGCCAAACTCCAATACACTGTTCTCATCGAAGGCATCAAGGTTCAGCTCCTGCGTCTTTTCGGATACGACGCCTACGCCCTCAACGTCTTCGCCGATTACCGCGCGCATCATACCGTCAACGATGTAGATAAGTCCCGCAGCACCCGAGTCAACGACACCCGCCTTCTTAAGAACGGGAAGCAGTTCGGGGGTTCTTTCAAGAGAACGCTTTGCCTCGTCAATGAACGCCTCAAGAAAAGCATCGGGCGTTTCGGCATTTTGCCGGCAGGCATACTCTGTCGCCTCTCGCAAAACGGTAAGAATCGTACCCTCGGTGGGTGTCATAACAGAGCTATACGCCTGCTTCACCCCCTGTCTGAAAGCCTCGCCGATTTCTGTCACATCTGCCGCCTGAAGACCTGCAAATCCGTTTTTAATGCCCTCGATAAACTGGGAGAGAATGACGCCCGAATTTCCCCTTGCAGAGAGAAGCATACCGCTTGAAATTCGGTCAGCCGCCACATCCAGCGACTCGGATACCGTGTCGTAATATACACCGCCCATTATAGTAAGGAGCATATTATCTCCCGTATCTCCGTCCGGAATGGGAAATACGTTCAGATCGTTTATTTCCTGCGCGTGCGCCTTAAGGTTGGCAGCACCCGAGTTTATCATTCGTGCAAAAAGAATTCCGTCCAAAGTTTTCATAATTCAGTCTCCATTTAATAAGTTGCTATCAAAGCCCGATGTACCGACAGCACGAGGGTTTACGTTATCTGCTCGCAATGGGCTGTTTGGATGCTTCGGGGTCGGTATGCGAATCCCTTTTTACGTATTCGTATACCTCGTAGTCGCTCATTTTCGACTTTTCGGTCATAAAATTATATACTTTGTCACGCAGATTTTTGCGTGCCTCACGGTCAGAAAGCCCCTCATCGGGGAAAATAGCATCACTCACATAAACGGTGATATTCGCCTTTCTGAAGCAGGAAAGAAAACCCCTCGGTGCTGTGTATGCCGTAAAAAAAGCAAAAACCGGACACCCGTGCTTAACGGCGTACCCGAACGATGCATCCGAGAAATTTCTGACGCCCGTGTAATACGGCCATATGTGTGCCTCGGGAAATATCGTTATATTTGAGCTTTGGTGGTATAGGTCAACAGCCTCTGAAAATTTTCTAAAGCCTCGGACCGTCGAGGGCACAGGAATTGCTCCAAGCATTTGTACGATATTCTTAAGCCCTTTTATTGAAACGGTATCGGCAGATACGATAATACTGCCCCTCACGGGAAAGTAAATCAAATTCGCCGTGAAGGAGTCATACCACCCCGTGTGATTTCCGTAAAGGAAAAAAGGGGTTTTTCTATATTTTTTTACCGCTTTTTTATTCACGAAGCGGACACGCATTATTACTCTTTCAAAAAACCATACAAGAGGAAAAGCCACAAGGTAATATAGCAAAAAGGCACACGCTCTCCACAGGGGATTGGTATGTACGTATTTAAAGTTCTCGTCTACCTTGCACTGATCAATGCAGGTGCCTGCGAAATCGTCGTTTAACTCATCCTCGTAATAAATCGTCCTTTTTTCTATGCTCACTGACAACCTCCAGCATCATGGACTCCATTTTAAGCATACAATCATCCTGTCTGAAGGCTACCGCGCTCTCTAAATATTTACGCTCATATTCAGCCTTTTCCTCGGGATGCTCTATCCAATAATCAATCGCTTGAGCGAGCGATTTGGGGGATCGGTTCTTAAACACACACTTTTCGTCTATTGCAAACTCGCTTGTTGCTGCGTGCTTGGAGTCTGAAACTATAGTCAGCTTGCCGCACACTATGGCTTCAAGACAGGATATTCCCTCAAGCTCCGCCTCTGCGGGATGAACGTATAGGTCCGAGTAGTTCAGAACGTCGATAATTTCTTCTCTTGAATAAAATTTAAACACGGGCATCACGGGAAGCCTTGCTGCAAGCCTCCTGTAATACTTTTCCTTGACGCCCTGACCGCCTAATATAAGCTGTATGCTATCCTTGTATTTAGAATATTTTATTGACTTAAGCAGGGTATCCTGCGACTTTTCGCGGGCGTATCTCCCCGTTGTCAAAATGAGGATTTTATCCTGAAATTCAATCGGTTTTTCGCACTTTCTCTTTTCTACATAACTATGCACTCCGTTAGAAATAACATAACCGTTTGTTTTGTGCTTTACGTTTTTCTCAAAGACGTTTTGGATAAAGCGAGTCGGATAATGTATGGCATCGACGTCCTTATAAAAATGCTTATAGACAAATCTGTAAACAGCCTTATTCAAAAAGCCTATCTTATTAAGCTTGATATATGACGTGAAATTCTGAGCCTGCATATGGAAGCCTGCCGTTGTCGGAATTCCAAGCTCCCGTGCTATTTTCAGAGATTTCATTCCAAGACCGAAGGGCAGCATAATGTGAACGTGCTCCACCCCGTCAATCGCCTCCCGCACAACAGTCTCATCCGCTTTTGCAAGAGTTACTCCAACCTTTGCAATGTAAGCATTGATCAGCCTTCCAAAATCAAGATTCGGAACGACGTAAACGTTTTCCTCTCCCTTTTTATCCTGGTCCGCGCAAAGTATACGCACCTCGTGGCCTCTCGCCTTGAGGAAGCGGATAAGATTCACTGCGGCAATAGTTGTTCCGTTATTCTCTTGTCCCAAAACGTCACACACAACTAAAATTTTCATTTTAATATATTAGTCTATGTTTTTATAGGTGACCTCTTGTCCAAATGCCCAGATTCCTACTGCGTCGGGGCCGATTGATGCGCCGATGATAGGGCCGATAAGACCGATCTCTATGTCACGGCAAGGAATTTCGCGCTTGATAAGATCCACCAAAGCATCGACCTCCTCCTGAGGACAGTCTGCGTGGGTGAAATAGATTACCTGATTTTCAGGCTCGATTATAGTGCCTTTAAGCAACGCTACGATCTCCTCAAAGGACTTTTGTCTGCCCTTTACCTTTTTATACGCCACCTGATCTCCGTTGGCGTCAGCGATGAGAATAGGCTTTACTCCCATCAGATTTCCGAAGAAGGCTGCAGAGCCCTTGACTCTACCTGCGCGCTTAAGAGCATCAAGCGAATGAACGGTGACGTATTCGTTTACCTTTTTGCGAACCGAGAGAATGTGCTTTTCAATTTCCTCTACAGATGCGCCTTCGTTTGCCATTTTTGCAGCCTCAATAGCCAGCATACCCTCGCCGATACTTGCGTTAAGCGAGTCGATGCATACGATCTTGCTGCCCTCGTACTTCTCCATCAGCTTCTTTGCAACAACGAAGCCTGTGTTTACAGAGCCGGACTGCTTTGAGGAGCAGCCTATGTAAACGATGTCCATACCGAGTGTGAGATAGCTCTCAAAAACGCGGGTAAACTCCTCTACGGAAACCTGCGCGGTGGTGATGCGCTTGCCATCTCTCATAATGTTGTAAAGCGCGTGCGCCTCCTCGGCTGTCCAGGTAAGCTTTGCGGGAGATTCCTTACCCTCGAATACGGTTGTCATTTTTGCATAATCAATGTTATATCTTTCAAGCTGCTCTGCGGTTAAATCTGCGCAAGAATCGGTGATTATTTTTACGTTTTTCATTTTAATTTTCCCCTCAAATACGGCTTTCAAGATAGGCAGAAACGTCACCTACCGTCTCAAATTTTACAAACTCAAGAAACTTAAAATCAAATGCTTCCTCAAGCTCCATTGACATCATCATCATTGCAAGCGAATCAAAGCCCAAATCCTCCTTAAGTCTTGTATCGGCGGTAACCTCTGACATATTAACGTCGGGCAGAACCTTAGAAAGTATTTCCTTTAATCTTTCAAGCATTTTATTTATCTCCTATATATTAAATTTGTCTCTCTCAAAAATAACCTTGTTTTTTGCCATATTCAGCAGCATCTCAGTGCTGCCAACAACCGTTCGCTCGGTACTGCTGCCGTGCATTTTTATACAGGGCTTATTTACACCTAGCAGATTTGCGCCACCGAGAGATTCCATATCGTATACGGCGAGAAGCTGCTTTACCAGCCCCATCACGTCCTCGCTGCCTGTTTTGCGCGCATATTTTACCACGTCGGAGATGATTCTCTTCGCCGTACCCTCAGTAACCTTAAGCACCTGATTTCCCGCAAAGCCGTCGCACACAAGCACGTCGCATATTCCCGACAGAGCGTTCGTGCCTTCAACGTTTCCGATGAAATTCAAGCCCTCATCCCCTTTAAGCAGGGGGAAGGTTGCCTTTACCAGACTGTTGCCCTTGCTCTCCTCCGAACCGTTGGAAAGAAGTCCTATTCTTGCATTTTCAATGCCGTAAACGTCTTTCATAAAATCACGACCGAGATGTGCAAAGTGATGAAGAATCTCGGGAGTACAGTCAACGGTCGCGCCCGTATCAACAAGGCAGGTAAAGCCTCCTTCCTGTGACGGAAGCAGAACCGCAAGAGCAGGTCTTACCTTCGTTTCCATCGGCAAATATCTCATAGCACCGACGAGCAATGCGCCCGTGTTTCCTGAGGATAAAAAGCCAAATAGGTCATCTCTTTTTGACAGAGCCTCAAGCGACCTTACCATAGAGGAATTTCTTTTTGAAAAAACAGCCTCGGCGGGATTGTCGTAGTTCGTTATTTCCTCGGGCGCGTCGAGTATTTCAACACGGTCCATAGGAACCGAAAGCTCCTCGCACTGTTCCCTTATGTATTCCTCATCACCCACGAGAAGATAGCTTACGTCGGGAAACCTTTCAAGAGCTAACGAAACGCCCTTAATAAGCGTGCCCGCTCCCTTGTCAGCACCCTTCGTATCAATTACAATTTTGGTCATGGTCTTATCCTTTCTTATAGCTGAATAACTCTTGCATTTTGTTATAAATAACCTCGGGCGAATTTTGCTTTTCACCCTCGAAAAGACATTCCTTCATTTTAAGCCGTCTTTCGTCGTCCTGCATTATAGACAGGCAGGTATGCACAAGCTCGTTTATGCTTTCCTCGGTTTCTGCGTACCCACGCCTAAAGTCGGATCGTAGCCATGT
>JAZNZI010000105.1:0-2820 GCA_045594865.1 Eubacteriales bacterium
CACCGCCCTTTGCGATGCCGGTCTGGGATGCGGGAATGAACACGGTGTTGCCAAGGTAGGAGAGAAGAACACCACCGCGAATAGCGGAAACGATCTTGCCCTCGATGTCGACGTTGTTGTCGAATGCATCCTTGAGAACTACCCAGCTGTTGTCAGCGTCAACTCTCTTCTTAGAAACGGTTGCGATACCCTTGCCGTCCTCAACTCTGATAACGAAGACGTCAACCTGATCGCCAACCTTGAACATTTCGTTAAGCTTTACGTCGGGATCATCAGTAATCTGTTCTTTGGTAAGAACGCCGGTGAACTTAGCACCAAGATCAAGCTTGATCTCGTTCTGGCCGATTGTGAACACGGTACCGGTAACTGTTTCTCCTGTATGTAAAGTTTTGAGTGAGCCTTCCAACATTTGACTAAAGTTTTCCATTGCTTTAAAAACCTCCATTATTATACCGTCAGGCGTGGAAGCACCTGCGGTTATTCCTGCGCATTTTGCGCTGTCAGGAAAATCAGTTGATAATTCCGCCGCCGTCTCAATGCATAAAACCTTGGGGCAGACCTCACGGCAGAGCTGCGCGAGCTTCTGCGTATTCGAGCTGTCCCTACCGCCTATGACGATCATTACGTCGGCTCGTTTGGCTATGTCGATAGCCTCATACTGACGATTTTCAGTGACACTACATATTGTATCAAAAAAAATAGCGTTTGTATATAGTTTTTTTAAAAAATTTTTAATTTGTATAAATTGCAATAAATTTCCTGTCGTTTGAGCGCATAAAATGGGCGTTTTGCCTTGTAAATCAAGCGCTCGCAGCTCTTCCTCGGAGGAAATAATGCATTTTTTGCCCTTAGCATAGCTAAGAGTTGCCACCGACTCGGGATGGGTTTTCGAGCCGAAGAGGATAAAATAGCTGTCATCACCCGTGTTTTCGGCGGCTATTTTGTGTATGCGCTTCACCGAGGGGCAGGTCATATCGAGTATAGTGACTTCCTCATTTTCCGCCTCGATTTTACGAAGGAACGCCTCGTCCTCCAAAGACACGCCGTGGGTTCTGATGACGAAGGTGATTTTCTTGCCCCCGTTGCTATTGACGAGATAGGGCACGTCAGGAATATTCACCGAGCGCACACCCAGATCGGCAAGCGATGAAACGTATACGCCGTTGTGGATCAGCGGCCCGAGGGTAAAGATAAGCTCGTTTTTCTCTCTATCCTTTATCAGCCTTCTGACAGCCTCGTCGGCACGTCTGACACCGGGGCAGAAGCCTGCGTTTTTTGAAAGAATTATCTCCAAGGCTTACTTCCTCTTTTTGCGCTTTTTCTTGATAGTATCCTTCGCGGGATCGTAGGGGGGGAGTCCCTCAAAATCGCCAAGCTCGATCACCTTGTCAAAGGCAATTCGGGTCGCAATATCGTACTTGTCTCGGCCGTTCTCCTCAAAGCCGAGGGATGCGTATTTAATAGGCTTGCCGAAGATGATCTCGGTCCTGCGGAACAGACGGTATTTTCCGCCCTTGATGTTGATACAAACGGGGATAATATCGCTCTTTGCGTGATAGGCGATAAGGCCTGCGCCGCTGTGGATCTTGGTGGTTCTGGGATCAACGCCCGGGCATCTGTGTCCCTGAGGGAAAATGGTGACCGTTTTGCCGTTTTCAATAGCAGAAATTGCCGCCTTTATCGCTCCCACGTCAGAGCCTCCGCGGTCGATCTTCACCGCGCCAAGACCTCTGCAGATCGAGCCGAGGACGGGAATGGAGAACAGCTCCTTCTTCGCAATACAGGTGATCTGTCTTGGGCATACCGCGCCGATGGAAATAACGTCAACGGCAGAGATATGATTGGGGCAGAGAAGCACGCCGCCCTGCTTAGGTACGTTTTCCCTGCCGACGACGCGAACGTTGTACAGAAGGCGGAAAATCGGGCCTACGATAGGCTTTAAAAAGCTGTAAAGGGGATAGGTGTTCTTGGTCTTTTTCTTAACGACCTTGAGTATTGCTGCAACCGTCTCGCTCTCGGTCATCTTGGAGTTGTCGATAATCACCGCGTCCTTTGCCTTGACGCAGGGAGCAACCTCACGGGTGGAGTCGTTTCTGTCGCGCTCAACCATCTCGTCGTAAACCTGCTTGTAGGTGACCTCCTCGCCCTTGGCAAGCAGCTCCTTGTATCTTCTCTCGGCTCTCGCATTTGCCGACGCGGTGAGGAAGATCTTAACCTCTGCATCGGGAAGAATGACCGTGCCGATATCGCGTCCATCCATAATGACGCTGTTCTTCTTCGCGGTGTTTCTTTGCATATCAAGCAGATAGTCTCGAACAGCGGGGATCGCGCTTACGGCAGATGCCGCCATAGAAGCCTCGGGAGTTCTTATCTCCTCGCCTCTGTCAACTCCGTTCAGCAGAATGATCTGTCTGCCGTCCTCAAACTTCAGCTCGAGGGTGATGCTCTCAAGGGCGGGAACAACTCTTTCGGCATCCTTGGGATCAATGCCCGAGTCAAGCATAAATAAACCGATATTACGGTAAAGCGCTCCCGTGTCTACGTAAATAATGCCGAGAGCCTTGGAAACAGCCTTCGCAACGCTGGATTTACCCGCGCCACCCGGGCCGTCAATTGCAATTCGTATCATAAAAAAACTCCTGTAGGATTTTCGTATTTTCTTTAGTTAATAGGCTTCTGCCGCGGATTTTCCTGCCAAATATCCGGTTGAGAAGGCTATTTGCAGATTAAAGCCGCCGGTATATGCATCAACGTCAATTATTTCTCCGGCGAAATACAGGCCGGGGACAATTTTTGATTCCATAGTTTTGGGGCAAGTCG
>JAZNZI010000106.1:0-6878 GCA_045594865.1 Eubacteriales bacterium
AAGATCTTGGAGGTGATATCCTCGGTCACGGGAGTATCCATGATCTCCTTAACGGTAGACTCTGTGATCCAGGACTTGTCAAAAGCAGTGTTGCCCTTGTCATTGGAGATAAGGTGAGCGTTGTCAAGCTGATTTGCACCCTTGTAGCCAAACTTGTTTGCATTTTCGGACTCGCTGCCAAGCACCCAATAGGTCTTTTCTGCAGCAACCTCGATTTTGTTTCCAATCTCTACCTGACCTGCGATGTCGCCGTCATATACGTAGATGGAGGAGGTATTGTCAACGAGAATAACGCCGCTGGGGATCTTGCCGTTAGCGTAGGTGATGCGTGCAACAACGCCGCTTACCTTAACCTTCGCACCGGTCTCGGCAGCTCTCGCCTCTGCGATAGTCATAGCGGTGTAATTGGATGCATCAAAGGGAGTATCATCGTGAACTACCTCGATAAGGCGTGCGTTCTTTACCTGAGGCTCACCGTCATATGTGCTGAGGATGCAGTGAAGAAGCACCTCGTCACCTTTAACGGGAGTATCGTCGATCTCGGGGAAGGTAAGAGAGCCGTCGCTACTGTATGTACCGTATACGTAAAGCTCGCCGGTCTCATCGGTGATGTACATCTCACCGTATGCGGGATTTGCGATAGTCTTAACCTTAGCGCGGATGTAGTAGCGATCTGCTGTACCGTCGGGATACTGACCGCAGAGCTCAATAGCCTCTGCAATAGTAATAGTAAGGTACTCTCCGCAGTCGAAGCAGTAGCCGTCAACTACAAGCTCGTGGGGACATGCGGGCTTTTCGTTCTCGTCATCCTTGTTGTCGTCGTTCTGACCACCACCGAAGATCTCGTCGAAATCGAAGGGAAGCTTGTCACAGGCAACCATCGACAGTGACATAACAACGAGAAGAAGAAGCGCGATCAGACGGATAAGGGTAGATGTGCTTTTGTTCATTGGTCTGTCCTCTTTCTTTATTAAATTTTATACCTATTTTATTCTAACACCTTTATATCTAAAAGTCAACAAAATATGACATTTTATTATAAACAAAATATTAAGCAATTATCTTGATAAATATTGTAAGATGTGCTATAATTTATTCAAAAGAAACCTTTATTGCAGAATAATACCGCTAAAAGAAAGGATGGGGCGTTAATATGGAAAAAAACAATCCGAAAGCCTGGCTATACCTTTTGCCCGCAATACTCTTCCTTGGGGTATTTATGGTGTATCCCCTGATAGACGTGCTTATCTACTCCTTTGAGGAGGGCTATAACTCGGCATCTCAGACCTTCTTTGGCATCGGATTTTACAATTACAGCTACGTTTTGCGCGATCCCTATTTCCTGAAGGCAGTGCAGAATACCCTGATACTCGTATTTATCACCGTTCCGCTCTCCACGGTACTTTCTCTCCTTATCTCTCTTGCGCTCTGCTCGATTGATAAGCTGCGCGATGCCTTCCAGACCATATTCTTCCTGCCCTACGTGACTAACACTCTGGCGGTCGGTCTTGTGTTTATGATACTCTTTAAGCCTACAGTGTATAACGACGGACTTGTAAACGCCTTTCTCGGTGTGTTCGGTGTCTCGCCGATCGACTTTATTAATGGTCCTTACTGGGCAAAGATGTTTGTGCTTTGCTTATATACCATCTGGGTCGTTATGCCCTTTAAGATACTTATTTTTACAAGTGCTATTGCCTCCGTGCCGAAGACATATTACGATGCGGCGCGCATAGACGGCACCAGCGACAGAAGAATGCTGACGCACATCACTCTCCCTGCCATCTCGCCCACTATATTCTACATTGTTATCACAGGCTTTATCGGCGCGTTCAAGGCGTATAGCGACGCGGTAGCCCTTTTCGGCACCAATCTTAACTCCGCCGAGATGAATACCATAGTAGGCTACATCTACGATATGCTCTATGGCGACGGAGGCGGATATCCGTCCTTTGCCTCTGCCGCGGCAATAATTCTCTTCATCATCGTTCTGACTATAACCTGTATAAATCTTCTTGTAAGCAAGAAGAAAATTCATTATTAAAAGGAGGATGCAATGAAAGGCTCGCTTGATTACGCAAAGACGCGCGAGAAGCAGCAAAACCGTAAAATGATAAAAAAAGCAATCATCTACGTTGTGCTTGGAATCTGGGCGATAGTAGTCATTTTTCCATTCTATTGGATGCTCCTCAGCTCGTTTAAAAGCTACGGCGACTATAACGCAGAGTCTGTGCCGCAGTTTATTACCTTGAATCCGACGGTGGAGAACTATATCATAGCCTTTACCTCGGTTCCTCTGCTTGATTATTTCCTGAACACCCTGATTTTCACCATCGCGACCACAGCCATAATGCTGATCGTCATTATCCCCGCGGCATTTGCCTTCTCGCGAATGAATTTCAGAGGCAAGAACATTCTTTTCGTTCTGTTTTTGTCGCTTATGATGATACCGAACGAGCTGGTTATTATCACCAATTTCGTCACTATCACCGAGCTTGGACTTCGAAACACCTTTACGGGACTTATTCTCCCCTCGGTCACCTCGGTATTCTATATTTATCTTTTAAAGGAAAACTTCGCCCAGATACCCGATGAGCTTTATTACGCGGCAAAGGTTGACGGCACGGGCGACTTTAAGTATATGATGAAAGTTATGGTCCCTATCTGTAAGCCTACCATAATCACCATAACTATAGTTAAGGTCATCGAGTGCTGGAACTCATATGTGTGGCCAAGACTTATTACCGACGACGAGGATTATTTCCTTGTGTCAAACGGTATTCAGCAGATCCGCGAGAACGGCTTTGGCCGTGAGAATATCCCCGCTATGATGGCGGGGGGCGTAGTTATTTCCGTACCGCTTATTATTCTGTTCCTCGTCTTCCGTAAGAAGATCATGGCAGGCGTTGCGAGAGGAGGTACCAAGGGATGAGAAAAATCATTTTGCTTGTCACCCTCCTTCTCCTCGCTCTTGTCCTTTGCTCCTGTCACGGCTCGGAGGAACGGGTTGCATTTGAAATACCCGAGAGCTTTGATGCTACAAAAGAGTACAAAATTGTATTTTGGGCTAAAAATGAAAACAATAGTAGTCAAAGAGAGGTATATAACAGAGCAATCGGGGAGTTTGAGGATCTTTACCCCAACATTGACGTCACTATAAAGCACTATACGAATTACGACGATATCTACAACGACGTAATCACGAATATCCAGACGGGAACTACTCCTAACGTTTGTATCACCTATCCCGATCATATTGCTACCTATATTTCGGGTGCGAACACCGTCGTTCCGCTAAACGATCTTGTCCTTGATGCAAAATACGGTCTTGGAGGCAGCGAGGTGCGATTTGATGCTCCCACCTACGATGAAATGGTAGACGAGTTTATGGACGAATGCTATATCGGTGACCGACTTTATGCGCTACCCTATATGCGCTCCACCGAGGCTTGCTATATTAACAAGACCTACGTTGAAGCTCTCGGATATGAGGTACCCGATATTCTTACATGGGACTATATCTGGGAGGTATCGGATGCCGCGCTTGAAAAGGACCGTGACGGAAAGTACAAGGTGAACGGTCAGTCTGTTATGATTCCTTTTATATATAAGTCCACAGACAATATGATGATCCAGATGCTCGCTCAGCAGAACGCAGGCTATTCGGATGCTACGGGAAGTATACAGATTTTTAACGATACAACAAGAGAAATCCTGAAAACTATTGCGACTAATACAAAGTCTGGCGCATTCTCCACCTTCGGCATTGCCAGCTATCCTGCAAACCATCTTAATAAAGGACATTGTATTTTCGCTGTTGACTCCACCGCAGGATCCACTTGGATGGGCAGCGATGCTCCCTTGAGCGACGTTCATCACGGCAGCGTCGTTGATTTTGAAACAGTGGTAAGACCCATTCCTCAGTACGATGTTGACAATCCCAAAATGATCTCACAGGGGCCGTCCCTCTGTGTATTCAATAAAGAAGACACGGGCGAGGTTATGGCATCATGGCTCTTTGTTCAGTATCTTCTGTCCAATGAAACGCAGATAGCCTACTCGCAGACCGAGGGCTATCTTCCCGTCACAAGCAAGGCACAGCAGTCCGCTGAATATCAGGACTATCTTGCAAGGGCAGGGGAGGATAACGATAAGTATTACAGTATCAAAATAGACGCTACAAAGATGCTTATGGATTATACCGAATGCACATTTACCACTCCCGTATTCAACGGCTCCACCTCGCTGAGAAATGCGGCAGGTGAGATGATCGAGGACGTGGCGAAGGCTGTAAAGAGAAAGAAAAACGTCAACGATAAGTATATTGACAAGCTTTACGACGACGTGACCGCCCTTTACCGACTTGATCAGATCGGCTCCTTCGACGGCAAGCTCAGGCTTGGCGAGCTTCCAGCCACCTCGGTAGCCCTGCTTTGCGGTATAGGTCTTACCTGGGTGGGCATAATAACCTACGTTGGCGTGTCTTATTTCAAAAAACGCCGTTCCCGAAATTAAACACAGATATTGACAAGACGGAAAAATCGTGTATAATATAAGTGTATTCTAAATATTTAGCTGAAAGGCGAGGAAAGAAAATGAAAAAACTGTTTGCTTGTTTACTTTGCTTGTTTATGCTTGTCGCTCTCGTTGCTTGCGTTCATCAGCATAATTTTGTTGATGGTAAGTGTGAGTGCGGTGAGTCTGATCCTAATTACCAGCCAGATGATGGCAACGAAGATCCCTTTGAGAATCTTGCGCTTATGTCCTACGCGGATTACGTAGCTGCCGAGATCGACGATCCCGTATATGTTGAGGCTTATGTTCAGGCGCATCAGTCTTGGTGGGATAACAAGATCACCGTTTACGCGGCCGACGAGGACGGCGCGTACTTCCTTTATGAAATGGCTTGCACTCAGGAGAACGCGGCTAAGCTTACCGCAGGCACAAAGATAGCTGTTAAGGGCTATAAGGGCGAGTGGGCAGGCGAGGTTGAGATCATGGACGCTACCTTCGAGTTCGTTGAGGGTGGTGATACCTATGTTGCAGAGCCCGTTGACCTTACCGATGTTCTCGCCACAGACGAGCTTATTGATTATCAGAACCAACTTGCATACTTTGATTCTCTCACAGTTAAGGAGATCAGCTTCAAGAACGAGGGTGGCGATGACATTTACGTAACCGTCACCAAGAATGGTCAGGATTATAGCTTCTGCGTTGAGGTTTACCTTACCGGTACAGATACCGAGGTTTATCAGACCGTTGCCAATCTCAAGGCAGGCGATATCGTTAACGTTACAGGCTTCCTCTATTGGTATGAGGGCGTTAATACCCACATCACCGATGTGACCAAGGTAGGCGTTCTTTCCTACGATGAGTATGCCGCTGCAGAGCTCGACTCTTACGTTATTGTTGATATGTACGTTCAGGCGCATCAGTCCTGGTGGGATAACAAGATCACCGTTTATGCTGCTGACGAGAACGGTGGTTATTACCTCTATGAAATGGCTTGCTCCGAGGAGGATGCAGCTAAGCTTACCGCAGGCACCAAGATCCGTGTTTACGGATACAAGGGCGCGTGGTCTGGCGAGATCGAGATTATGGATGCTACCTTCGAGTTCCTTGAGGCAGATCCTTACCTTGCTACCGCAAAGGACGTGACTGAGTATCTCGGCACCGACGAGCTTATCGACTTCCAGAACCAGTTTGTTAAGTTCAGCGGTCTCACCATCGCTTCCATCGAATATAAGAACGGCGAGCCCGGTGATGACATCTACGTTGGCGTAAGCTATGGCGGCGCTACATATTCCTTCTGCGTAGAGCGTTATCTCACAGGTCCTGACAGCGATCTTTATAAGGCTGTTATGGCTCTTGAGGTTGGCGACGTGGTTGATATCGAGGGCTTCCTTTATTGGTATGAGGGCGTTAACACCCATATCACCGGCGTGACTGTTAAGTAATTTGTTTATAAATAAAAAGCACCCCGAAGCGATGGGCTTCGGGGCGTTTTTTATTCTTCAGTATTGTTTTCTTCTACGGGTTTTTCAATCTCTGCGGTGACGTCGGCTTCAATATGTACCTTTACTTTCTTTTTATTCTTCCCGAAGGTCTTTTCGGCAATCTCGATTACTCTTGAGATCGCAGGACTGAGCACTACGTTTACGATAAGCTCAAACACGAAGTTCAGACCGACGAAGAAGATGATAAGGTAGGCGCCGATGCTCATTCCCTCGGCAGCCGCCATAGACTGCACCGCTTCTATAAAGAAGACAAGGCATCCAATAAGGAATATACCCGTATTTACAACGGGCGCAACCACTGCGCTGACACAGATCGCAAGATAGCGATTGTGCTTTTCAAGCAGCCTGTACACAAGACCTGCGCACAAACCTGCCATAATACCCTTTACAAGTACGGTAATTATAGTTCCCGGAATACTGAGACCGAACCAGAACACCGCATCTACCGTCATAAAGAATACTACTGCGGATACACCACCGAGCCACGCGCCTGCCAGAGGACCGCAAAGCACCGCTCCGATAACGACGGGGACCAGCGTCAGCGATATAGATGCGAGACCGCCGATCTTGATAAAGCCACCGAAATAAGACAGTATAGCCACCAGCGCAGTCAGCAGAGCTAAAAGCACAAGTCTCTCGGTTGACATTCCTTTCTTGTTTTGTTTGCTTAAAGAATTCATAAATTCCTCCTTGCTGTCGTCTCCCTCTGGGGAAGTACAACGCATAAAATTTATTTATATTCTCACGAAGATGAGTAATACACGAAAGCAATGAATATTCAGTTTTATTGATTCTTCTGATATATAATATTAAGTCCCTTTAACACCAAAAACTCATCATATGTAATCTTATGTTTACAAT
>JAZNZI010000107.1:0-13481 GCA_045594865.1 Eubacteriales bacterium
GTCATCTCAGAGAAAGGAACTTCAGCAAGAACTACCTGAGTGCCCTCCTCTGCAGGATCAATACCCATAACTCTGCCGCGACGCTTGTTAAGGTCACCCATAACGTCACCAACGTAGTTATCAGGAACGTAAACCTTAAGCTCGCCAACAGGCTCGAGAAGAACGGGGTTAGCCTGAGGAAGACCGTCACGGTATGCAATATTTGCAGCAAGCTTGAAGGAGATTTCGTTAGAGTCAACGTCGTGGTAAGAACCATCGTAAAGGTTAGCTGCAAGATGAACTACAGGATAACCTGCAAGAACACCCTTCTGCATAGCCTCTCTAAGTCCCTGCTCTACTGCGGGGAAGAAGTTCTTGGGAACTGCGCCACCGAATACGCTCTCGGTAAAGGTAAGGCCCTCTGCCTCGCCGGGAGAGAAGGTAATCTTAACGTGACCGTACTGACCCGAACCACCCGACTGCTTCTTATGCTTACCTTCAACGTCAACCTTTTTCTTAATGGTCTCACGATAAGCGATCTTAGGCTTGATAAGCTCAACGTTTGCGCCAAAGCGATTCTTAAGCTTGGATACAACGATATCAAGGTGAATGTCACCAAGACCGGAGATAGTAAGCTGCTTGGTCTCGGAGTTATTTACGTACTTAAGGGATCTGTCCTCCTCGAGAAGTCTTGCGATACCGGAGGAAATTCTGTCCTCATCGCCCTTTGCCATAGGTCTTATAGCCATAGAATAGTAAGGCATAGGATAGGAGATAGGCGCGTACTTGATGTCAGCCGAGCCGCTGGTAAGAGTATCGTTGGTGTTTACAGAAGAGAGCTTAGCAACAACACCAATGTCACCGCAAGCAAGCTCTTCAACGTCGATCTGCTTCTTACCTCTGAGCATAAATATCTTGTTGAACTTCTCGGAGGAGCCGTTAGTTGTGTTCTTAAGAACCATATCCTTTTTAAGACTACCGTTCATAACCTTGAAGAAGGACATCTTACCTACGAAGGGATCGGCAACGGTCTTGAATACGAATACGGATGTAACGTCGGACTCGGGATCAATAGCGATCTCGGAGAGATTGCCCTCCTCGTCAACAAGCTGCTCAACCTTACGTGCGGTAGGTCTGGGGAAGGACTCGGTGATAGTATCAAGGAAGGTCTTGATACCCCAGTTCTTAAGAGCTGCGCCGCAGAATACGGGAACGATGTCGCCTGTGATAATGCCGTTGTGAATAGCCTCAAGAGCTTCCTCTCTGGAGATAGGCTCTTCGTTGAAGAACTTATCCATAAGCTCGTCGCTGGTCTGTGCAATAGCCTCGAGAAGCATTGCGTGATACTCCTCGCAAACCTCTGCGAACTTTGCGGGAATGGAGCTACGGGAATACTCACCTGTAGCCTTTTCGAAGGTATAAACGCACATTTCTACAAGGTTAGCAAAGCCGATTACGTCGGGACCGTCGATAATAGGAATCTGAACGGGACAAACGTTAACGCCGTACTTCTCACGGATAGCGCCGAATACCTTGTGGAATCTTGCCTCACCGTCGTCAAAACGGTTGATGAAGAATGCCTTGGGAATACCCGCGTCGCTTGCAAGCTTCCAGGCAAGCTCGGTGCCAACCTCGATGCCAGCCTTACCGTCAACAACGATAATAGCAGCGTCTGCAGCTCTTACGCACTGTCTTGCCTCAGCCTCGAAGTCAAAGAAGCCGGGAGTGTCGAGAATATTGATCTTCGCACCGTTCCAAAGAAGAGGCGCGGATGCAGCCGAAATCGAATAACCTCTCTTAATTTCCTCGGGATCGTAGTCACATATAGTGTTACCGTCGGTTACGTTACCAAGACGGTCGGTAAGTCTTGAAATATAGAGCATAGACTCAGCGAGAGATGTCTTTCCTCCGCCGCTATGTCCTAAGAGTGCTACGTTTCTAATGCTTTTTGTGTAAACCTTTTCCATATAAGAGGTTCTCCTTGTTTTTAATTTGCTAATAATGCGATAAATCGCTATAACACTATTTTATTATACTATATTTTATTTAACTTTTCAAGACTTGAAATTTAAGTATTTTGACCACCTATGTAGAAAAAAACGGCGCGATTTTGTGCAATAATAACAAATCGCGCCGTAAAATATTAAGTTAATTATAGCTTTCATTGTCCTTTGCCCTCATATGAATGAGAACCTGATAGATATTTGATACTCCGCAAAGCTCCACACCGTCAGGAACCTTAAGCCCCTTTGTAATGTTCTTTTTGGGTAGAATTATCTTCGTGAAACCGAGTCTTACTGCCTCTTTTACACGGTATTCAATATGTGACACTGCCCTGACCTCTCCCGAAAGTCCTATCTCACCGAAGGCGATAAGATCGTCGGGGATAACCTTGTCTGTAATACCGCTGATAAGTGCCATAGCAATAGAAAGATCAGCGCTTGGCTCGTCGAGCTGAATTCCGCCCGCCACGTTAAGATAGACGTCGTTCTCATAGAACTTAAGCCCCATACGCTTCTCAAGCACGGCAATAAGCAGACACATTCTGTTATAATCAAAGCCGTCAGCGGTTCGCTTACCGTTTGCGTAAACCGACTTGGCAACAAGCGACTGGATCTCGGAAATGATAGGTCTTGTTCCCTGCATTACACAGCCGGCACAGGAGCCGCTTGTATTCTTAGGGCGCTCTGCCATAACTACCTCGCTGGGATTGGGAATCTCCACAAGTCCATTGTCGCCCATCTCAAACACACCGATCTCGTTGGTAGAGCCGTAGCGGTTCTTAATCGCGCGGATAATTCTGTATGAATTGGTGCGCTCGCCCTCAAAATAAAGCACGGCGTCAACCATATGCTCAAGTATCTTCGGACCCGATATTCCGCCCTCCTTGTTAACGTGGCCGACGAGGAATACGGCAGCACCTGCGGTCTTTCCGTAGTTGATAAACGCCATAGCTCCCTCGCGCACCTGAGTAATGCTACCCGGCGCGGAGGAAAATCTCATTGACGAAAGAGTCTGTACCGAGTCGATAATGATGACGTTGGGAGAAAGCCGCTGGCACTCCTCGAGAATCGCGTCGGTATCGGTTTCGGTCAGAAGATAGATGGAATCGCCGTTTATCCCAAGACGCTCCGCGCGTAGCTTAAGCTGTCCCTTGGATTCCTCGCCCGAGACGTAAAGCACCTTTCTCGTCTTGCCAAGCTCGGAGCAAATCTGCAAAAGCAGGGTGGATTTACCTATTCCAGGCTCACCCGAGAGAAGCACTGCCGAGCTGTCCACAAGACCGCCGCCAAGCACTCTGTCAAGCTCGCCCATACCCGTTTGAGTACGCATATATTTCGGCAACTCAAGCTCGGAGAACTTTTCGGCTTTATTTGTTGTTTCTCCAATTCTGCCGCGGTTTATGGTGCTTTTTTGAGGTTTTTCAACAACTGTCTCTTCGTCAAACGAGTTCCATGATTCACAGTCGGGACATTTTCCAAGCCACTTCGGGCTTGTAGCTCCACACTCTCTGCAGACGAAAATTACCTTTGGACCTTTCATTTTTCATATTCCTTTTATGTAAATTTTAGTCGTTTTTATTTTCTATATATTCTATAATACCACAAATGATCGAAAAACTCAATTCTTTTTGATATTCTTTTTCAGAAAGTTTTTTGCACTCTGCCTCATTGGTCAAAAAGCCGCACTCAACAAGGACGGCAACATTGCTTATATTTTCAAGCACGTATATGCTTTTCCCTGCCTTCGGCACTCTGTTATTATCATTTTGCAGATCTGTCGCAACCCTGTTCTGAATGGTATCGGCAAGGGCGCGGCTGCTTTCGTTTTTCTCAGAATAGTAAACTTGAAGCCCTGAATATTTGCTGCTACCAAAGGAATTCATATGTATGCTGACGAATATGGCTTCGGGATAGCGAGCAGCTACCTTGCATCTGTTTTTCAGATCGGAAATCTTTCGTATACCGTGAATATTCTCCTCCTCTGTATATAGAAGTCTGTCATCAGTGCGTGTATAGACCACAACGTAGCCCTTTTCCTCAAGCATTCTGCCCATTTCAAGAGCGATCTGAAGATCCAGATCCTTTTCCAGCACCCCAGTCACACCGACCGCGCCAGGATCCTCACCACCGTGACCTGCATCAATAATAATTATCTTTCCCTGCGGAATATTATCTACAGATACACCGACCAGCTCCTCGCTTATAATTCCGCTGATAGCACCGACAACCGATGCCGCAATCACCAAAAGAACAAGAATAAGACTCGTAAAAACGACTCTTACTCTTTTGCTTACCAGATTTAAAACAAAAATTTTCATAACCCCTCCGTTTTTTATTCAATCTTATGGGACTTCACTTTTATTTATTACAGGCGGAGCGGAATTTAGCGTTTCCCTGCTATTTGGTTAGAATATGAAATAAAATGCTATATTGTTTACAATTTGTTCATTATTTTTCCTTAAAATTTTGTATAATAGAAGTAGTAAATTAAGGAGGTTTATTATGGCTACATTAAGGCTCAGAAACGATAATCCGGAGTTCAGAAACTTTCCCCGCTTTCTGCGCGATTATGCAAACCATCTCTCTGCCGTTGAGGGCAAGAGTGAGAAAACCATATGCGAGTATCTCCTTGACCTGAGGACCTTCTTCAGATATTTTATTATGACACGTGAGAATCTTGATCTGCCTATCGAGGAGCTTGACAAAATCAGCATACAAGATCTGACAATCAGCGACGTTGCCGAGGTAGATACACAGCTTATCGTAGACTTTATTGCATATACCAGAAACGAGCGCAAAAACAACTCCTCAACCCGCAACAGAAAGCTGAGCGCGATCAAGTCGTTTTTCCGTCACGTTTATAACAAAAAGCATTTAATCGATAGAAATCCTGCGGCAGACATCGACGGAATACAAAAAAGCAAGACTTTGTCCAAGTATCTGACGGTTGAAGAGGCGGTGAGACTTCTTGAGGCGGTAAGCTCGGATACAGAGTCGAAAACAAGGCAGCGCGACTACTCTATTATTGCCCTGTTTCTCAACACAGGAATGCGTCTTTCCGAGCTTTGCGGACTGAATCTCGAGAGCTTTGATCCCGAGATCACCTTCGTCAAGGTTATGGGTAAAGGCAGCAAGGAGAGGATTATATTCCTGAATAATGCTGCAAGAGATGCGGTTATTTCCTATCTTAAGCAGAGGCTTGATCCCCGATATATCCGTACCTCCGACCATGCATTCTTCCTCAGCACAAGGCAACAGCGAATTTCTCCTAAGACGGTACAGTGGATGGTTAACAAATATCTCGGTCTTGCAGGTCTTGGCTCAAAGGGATACTCGGTCCATAAGCTTCGTCACACGGCAGCAACCCTTATGTACCAGAGCGGAAAGGTCGATATTCGCGTTCTTAAGGATATTCTCGGTCACGAGCAGCTTAATACCACACAGATATACACTCACCTCGTAAGCAAAAATATGGAAGAGGCAATGGACAAAAATCCCCTATCCGACGTAATTATTAAGAGTAGAAAAATTGATACCGATACAGAGCAGTGATCATCTTTCACTGCTCTTTTGCTATTTATTTACTAAAAACTATTGACTTAAATCTAATTTGGTGGTATATTATATTTGGTGAAAAATGAAATATTTTAAATTTATTTAAGTTTTCGAATATTTAGGAAGGAGAGATTTGCTCATTAGCAAATCGAGAATTCGCTTTGAACAAATACACTAAACCAACCTTCTGCAGTCTTCCAACGGCTGCACAGCTTCGCGAATCACTCCGAGCGGGTGAAGGCGCTGAAGCAAGATGTCAGATCGCAAAGCTCTTCGACCCCGATACCTTCGTTGAAATCAGCGCATACACAAAGCGCGCGTACTCGGACTTTTTAGCAACCGAGAAGACCAACGAGCTTGAGGGTGTTATCTGCGGCTACGGTGCTATCGACGGCAAACTTGTTTTCGCATTCATCGAGGATGCCTCAAGAATGGGCGGCGCAATTGACGAGCGCCACGCAAGGAAGATCACCGATCTTTACAAAATGGCTCTTGATAACGGCGCACCCGTGATCGGTATTTTCAACTCCAACGGTGCGGATATTTTCGAGGGGACTGCGGGTCTTGCGGCATACGGCAGGATTATGTCTGCTATTACCAAGGCTTCCGGTGTTATTCCTCAGATCGCCTACGTTGCAGGCAACTGTATAGGCACCTGTGCTGCTATTGCTTCTATGTTTGACATAGTCGTAAAGCGCGAGGATGCATCTCTTTACGTAAACTCCCCTGCCCTTACGGGTGAGAAGAATGCTCAGGATGCTATCGTGGCATTTGAAGCAGAGGAGGAAGAGTGCATCGGATATATCGTTAGCCTTATTTCCTTCCTGCCCTCCAACTCCTCCGTTGGTGTTCAGGCATCCGAGATCTATACGGATAATCTTAACAGAAAGCTTGGCAACCTTGATTTCGGCGGAGATGCTCTCTCGATAATTTCTATTATCGCAGATAACAGTATGTTCCTCGAGCTTACTAAGGAATATGCTCCCACCGCTACCACGGCATTCACTACTATCGGTGGTGTAAGATGTGGCGTAGTTGCTACCTCCTATTCCGTAAACGAGGGTAGAATCGATGTTTCGGCGGCAAGAAAGATCTCTAAGTTCGTCACTCTCTGTGACAGCTTTTCAATTCCCGTAGTCACTCTCGTTGACTCTCTCGGTCTTGCTATAAACAAGAAGAACGAGCGGCTCTTTGCTCCCGAGCTTGCAAAGCTTGGTATGGCTTATGCTGCCTCTACATGCCCCAAGATCACCGTTATTAACGGTCACGCGATTGGCGCAGCATTCGTGCTTCTCGGCTCCAAGGCGCTGGGCGCAGATCTTGTATATGCGACTGAAAATTCGGAGATCGGCGCACTTACAGCAGCAAGCGGTGTTGCCTTCGCCTGGGATAAGTACATCACCGAGGAAACCACCCGCGAGGAGCTTATCGAGCAGTGGAGAACCTCTGTTTCCTCTCCCGCGAACGCGGCTGCCAGCGGTGAGATCGACGATATTATCAGCATCAATGAAATGAGAGCGAGAATCTGCTCTGCACTTCTTATGCTTTCCGCAAAGGGTGACGCCTCGGCTATCGCACGCCGCAAGGTTCTTCCCCTTTAATAGGAGGACGGTATGTTTGGTATTGAAGATTATTCCAAGCCTATAGTTGATTTTGCTAACTTCGACATAGCACAGCTTGGCAATGCGCTTCTGTTCGGCGCATCTATGCTGCTTATCGGTATGGTGACAGTATTCGCCGTGCTTTGTATTCTCTGGCTTTTCCTCTATTTCTTCAAGCTTCTCTTCCACGAGCTTCCCGCTAAGCGCGCCGCGAAGAAGGCTGCACCTGTTATTACTACGGTAGATAAAGAAAGCGAGGAAACCGCCACGGATGACGGTGAGATCGTTGCCGTAATTGCGGCGGCTATTGCAATGGCTGAAAGCGAGCACTCGGGTATGAAGTTCCGAGTCGTATCATTCAGAAAAGTTTAATTGTTTGATCAGTACGAAAGGATATAAAAATGAAAAAATATAACATTACCGTAAACGGTACCACCTATGAGGTCACAGTTGAGGAGGTTGACGGCTCTTATACCCGTACTCCCGTATATTCCGCTCCCGTATCTCCCGTAGATGCTCCCGCAGCCTCCTCGGCAGCTCCTAAGGCAGCTCTCGCAGGCGTTGTAGGTATGAACAAGGTTATTGCTCCTATGCCCGGCACTATTCTTGACGTGAAGGTCAGCGTTGGTCAGGCTGTGAAGAAGGGCGACGTTATCTGCGTGCTTGAAGCCATGAAGATGGAGAATGATATTCCAGCTCCCTGCGACGGCGTTGTCGCCTCTGTAAACGTACAGAAGGGCTCCTCCGTTGCTGCAAACGAAGTAATCGTATCTCTTAACTAAAATACCAAAGGAAATAGGTACTGACAAATGTTAGACGCTATCACAAACTTCCTCGGCAACACGGGCATAGCGCATATGTTCTCTGCCGAATCAGACACGGCGTGGTGGCAGTATCTCATAATGTACGTCATCGTAGGCGCGCTCTTTTATCTTGCTATAGTTAAGAAATTCGAGCCGCTCCTGCTTATGCCTATTGCATTTGGTATGCTGCTTGCCAACCTCCCCGGTGCAGAGCTTATGCACCTTGAATTCTTCTTTGATGAATATTATATTTCGGTTGAAAACGGACAGCTTACGGGAACGCTTTCTGCACATATGGCAAACTTTCTCGGCACACTTTCGTCGAGCGGACTGTCGAATCTGTATACACTGACCGAGGATTCGCTTATCTTCAATCTTCAGGATCTCAGTGCGGAACAGCTTGCATCCTTCAACTCACTCTTTGATTTCTATCTCGGTGATGCCGCTGCGATCAGTGACGGAGTGGTTCACATCCGTATGTCGCATATCATTAAAGAGGTAGTTAATAACGGAGGGCTTATAGACGTTCTTTACCTTGGAGTTAAGCTTGGTATATATCCCTCGCTTATCTTTATGGGTGTAGGTGCTATGAGCGACTTCTCTCCCCTTAGCGCCAATCACAAGTCACTTCTTATGGGCGCTGGCTCTCAGCTTGGAGTATTCGCTGCATTTATGTTTGCGCTTCTCCTTGGATTTACTCCCATGGAGGCGGGTGCTATCGGCATCGTCGGCGGCGCAGACGGTCCTACCGCGATCCTTGTTACAAAGGAGCTTGCTCCTCAGCTGCTCGGTGCGATTGCCATTGCGGCGTACTCTTACATGGCTCTTATTCCCATTATTCAGCCTCCCTTTATGAAGCTGCTGACTACCGAGGAAGAGAGAAAGATACAGATGACCAATCTCCGTCCCGTTTCCAAGACCGAGAAGATCATATTCCCTATCGTCGTTGCGGGAATCGTATGTCTTATTATCAGGGACGCGGCTCCTCTTATCGGCTTCCTTATGCTCGGAAATCTGCTTAACGTTTCGGGAGTCACCGACCGTCTTTCCAGAACTGCACAGAACGAGCTTATCAACATAATCACTATATTCCTCGGAGTTTCGGTTGGTGCTACTGCCAACGCGGCAAACTTCTTAAAGATTGAAACACTCTTCATAATCTGCCTTGGACTTATTGCATTCATTATCTCCACCTGCGGCGGTCTGCTCGTTGGTAAAATTATGTGCAAGGTGACCGGCGGTAAGATCAATCCCCTTATCGGCTCGGCAGGTGTTTCTGCCGTTCCTATGGCAGCGAGAGTTGCACAGGACGTAGGCCGTCAGGCTGATCCTTCCAACTTCCTGCTTATGCACGCTATGGGCCCCAACGTTGCGGGTGTAATCGGCTCTGCCGTTGCGGCAGGTATATTCCTCAGCTTCTTCAGATAAGAGGCAGATAACAGAAAGGAAATTCAAACAATGTCAAAAGTTTTAATAACCGAAACAGTCCTCAGAGATGCTCATCAGTCGCTGGCGGCAACACGTATGACCACCGAGGAGATGATTCCCGCTCTTGAGGCACTTGACCAGGTTGGATATTACTCTCTTGAGGCGTGGGGCGGCGCAACCTTTGACGCCTGCCTTCGTTTCCTTCACGAGGACCCCTGGGCAAGACTTCGTACCATCAGAGACAGAGTTAAAAATACTAAGCTTCAGATGCTCTTCCGCGGACAGAACATACTCGGCTACCGTCATTACGCTGACGACGTAGTTGAGTACTTCGTTCAAAAGTCTATTGCAAACGGCATTGATATTATCCGTATATTCGATGCGCTCAACGATCCGAGAAACCTTGAGACCGCTATTAAGGCTACTATAAGAGAAAAGGGACACGTTCAGGCGGCTATCTCTTACACCACATCTCCCTTCCATACCAACGAGGGCTTTGCAAGATATGCAAAGCAGCTTGAGGAGATGGGTGCAAACTCCATCTGCATCAAGGATATGTCAGGACTTCTTAAGCCCTACGAGGCATATCAGCTTGTTAAGACCATCAAGAACAACGTTTCTGTTCCCGTACATCTTCACACCCACTATACCGCAGGCCTTGGCTCTATGACACTCCTGAAGGCAATTGAGGCAGGCGTTGACGGAGTAGATACGGCTATTTCCCCTCTTGCGATGGGAACCTCTCACACTCCCACCGAATCGCTGGTTGCTACTCTTCAGGGTACTCCCTACGATACGGGTCTTGAGCTTGAGAAGCTTGACATGGTTGCAAAGCACTTCAACGGAATTCGCGAGAAGTATCTTGAAAGCGGACTTATCGACACAAAGGTGCTTAAGGTTGACGTAAACGCACTTCGCTATCAGGTTCCCGGCGGTATGCTCTCCAATCTTATCAGTCAGCTGAAGGCTGCAGGCAAGAGCGAGAAGCTTGATGCCGTGCTTGAGGAGGTTGCACACGTTAGAGCAGACGCAGGATTTCCTCCCCTTGTCACTCCCACCTCCCAGATCGTCGGCACACAGGCGGTAAACAACGTTCTCTTTGCTAACGAGGGCAGATATGCTCGCGTGAGTAAGGAGTTCAAGGCTCTCGTTCGCGGCGAGTACGGCAAGTGCCCTGCTCCCATTGACGAATCCTTCAAGAGAAAGATCATTGGCGAGGACGACGTTATTGATTACAGACCCGCTGATAAGATTGCTCCCGAGATCGATTCCCTCAGACAGAGAGTTGCTCCGTATAGTGAGCAGGATGAGGACCTTCTTTCGCTTGCTCTCTTCGAGCAGGTTGCTCTCAAATTCTTCGATTGGAGAAAGCAACAGAAGTACAACCTTGACGACAAGGCTGATGCAAAGAACGGTATTCATAGCATTTAAAAATCAAAAAAACTGCCGTTTAACTTGCGGCAGTTTTTATTTCTGTATAATCAAAGAGGATAGCCCTTATCGACTATCCTCTTTTTGTTTTTATTTATTATCGGAATTGTTATCCTCGGAATCAGCGCCTGCGGTATGATTCTTCTCGAATATTTCCTTTAAAACGTCATCGGTCAGGTCCTCGCCGTTTGCCATTTTCTTGGCAAGCTCCTCGCGACGAAGGCGCTCCTCCTCTTCAGCCTTTCGGTTGTTTTCGTGAGCGATATCATTTTCCTCATCGCTCTTCTGCTTCTTACGGAAGGCGATATCCTCTATAGACTCGATGGTAGGATTCTCCATTTCCATAGCAGCTCTGAACTGCTCTTCATCCATAGATTCGTTCTTAAGAAGGAACTCGGCAACGAAATGAAGCTTATCAATATGCTCGGTGAGAATGCTCTCACAGCGCTGATAGCACTCGGTGATAATACGTCTTACCTCCTCGTCGATAAGCGCGGCAGTCTTGCCCGAATAATCGGGAGAGGAAGAGAAATCTCTGCCAAGGAATACCTCGTCGGAGCCGTGGGAATTGCCGTAAAGCACAGGACCGAGCAGATCGCTCATACCGTACTTTGTCACCATTGCTCTCGCACGGGCTGTGGCCTGCTTGATGTCACCCGACGCGCCTGTGGAAATATCCTCGAGAACGAGCTGCTCTGCAACGCGGCCGCCCATTCCGTATACGATATCGTCAAGCATCTGTCCCTTAGTCATACCCATTCTGTCCTCGGTGGGAACACTGACGGTGACACCGCCCGCACTACCTGCAGGGATAATTGTAATATGCTTTATGGGATTGGTATGCTTACAGTAGTAGGATGCGACCGCATGACCAGCCTCGTGATATGCACAAAGCTTGTTGTCGGCTTCAGTTCTGACCTTAGTCTTCTTCTGAGGACCGAGAAGCATCTTCATATAGGACTCCTCGATATCAACCATACCGATAAGAGCCTTGTTCTTTTTAGCAGCTCGAAGAGCCGCCTCGTTCATAAGGTTAGCAAGCTCTGCGCCTGTAAAGCCGATAGTGGTCTGAGCGATCTTCTTAAGATCAACCGTTTCCTCAAGAGGCTTATTGCGACAGTGAACCTTAAGGATCTCCTCTCTACCCTTCATATCGGGGTAATTAACGGTGATCTGTCTGTCAAAGCGTCCCGGACGAAGAAGCGCGGGGTCGAGAATGTCGGGACGGTTTGTAGCCGCCATAACGATAACACCCGAGTTGGTGCCGAAGCCGTCCATCTCAACGAGAAGCTGGTTCAAGGTCTGCTTTCGCCCATCGTGACCGCCGCCAAGACCTGCACCTCTGTGACGGCCGACAGCATCGATCTCGTCGATGAAAATAATGCTGGCAGGTGACTTTCTCGCGTTATCGAAAAGATCTCTTACACGGGTAGCGCCGACACCGACATACATTTCAACGAAATCAGAACCGGAGATTGAGAAGAAAGGAACGCCCGCCTCGCCCGCAACAGCCTTTGCAAGCAGAGTTTTACCCGTACCGGGAGGGCCTACGAGAAGCACACCTCTCGGAATTCTTGCGCCGAGCTTTACGAACTTCTCAGGATCCTTAAGGAACTCAACTACCTCCTCAAGCTCTGCCTTTTCCTCATCTGCGCCTGCAACGTCAGCAAATTTAACGGCATTCTTGTCGCTTGATACAACCTTTGCCTTAGACTTAGAGAAGCTGCCCATCTTACCGCCTGCACCGCCGGAGGTCTGACGCATAAGGAATATGGTCAAGCCAAGGAACAGAAGTGCGGTGATAATATAAGGAAGATATGCCAGATACCATGGAGTCTGCTGAGCAGGCTCAAAATCATATTGAACAAGATTAGTTTCACCGTCGGCGATATTCTCCTCTACGATAGAAATAATCTTATTTAGCTGAAGCTCGTAGCTGAAGGTGTAGGTGTATTCCTTAACCTTTTTCTCGCCCTTATCGTCAAGCTCGAAGTTATAGGTTCCGTCACCGTTTTTCGTGGCAACGTAGGCATTAAGCTTTATCGTTGCATTCTCGTCTACCACGAAATCGCGGACGAGATCCTCCTCGAACAGATCGAGAAGGTCACTGTAGAGGAACTTATCATCCTTTTGGGACTGACCCATAAAGAAGGACGAGCCGACGATGACAAGACCTACAATTACTATGAAAATTATAATATTCTTAAAATTTGCTTTCATTAAGTGTCTTCCACGCCTTTCTTACTATACCACTAATATTATTATCAAAGATAAAATTTTTATGACCTGAATTCAGAACCTAAGTAAAGTCTGTCGCTATCCGAATCATCATCGGGGGTAATTCCAAGGAAAACGTAAAGGTCATTTCCCCGTTCTTTTCCCTCGCGATCATCACGGACTCCGAAGCCAGGAACCCAGACTACTCCGCTGTCATCGCAGAGCACGGGAACAAGCCTTCTCTTAGACGGAGGAATTTTCCTGTCCGAGAACAGCTTCTTAAGCTTATGCGTCATACCGCCGTAATAAACGGTATCGCCGTCCTTTTTGGGACGTAAATACAAGCTACCATTTATTATAGCAGATGAAATGGAAGCTTGTATTGAAATTTTGTAAACATTTAAATAAGTTTTTTCGACTTTTTCACGAGACATAATAAAATGCGCTTTCAAGGGATATAAGTC
>JAZNZI010000108.1:0-13104 GCA_045594865.1 Eubacteriales bacterium
ACGGAAGGGTGGAAGCGAAGTCCGCCCTTGTAGGGACCGATAGCGCTGTTGAACTGAATACGGAATCCGCGGTTTACCATAACCTTGCCATCGTCGGCGGTCCAGGGCACACGGAACTTTATTATTCTCTCCGGCTCGACGAGGCGTTCGAGAACGCCGCTCTCGATATACTCGGGGCTCTGCTCGAGGACGGGCTCGAGGGATTCAAGAACCTCAAGAACAGCCTGGTGAAACTCGTGCTCACCCGGGTTGCGTCTTCTGACCGTTTCCATGAGCTCGTTAAGATACTGTAATTTGAACATAAGGCATCTCCTAAGAAAAATTTACTTACTAAAAATATAGCACAAAGAAGGCGCAAAATCAATAGATTTTTGCAATATTTTGACAATATATGCGGTGAAGTCAATAAACTAAGTGCGGCAGAAGAGGAAAAATGAAAGAAAAAATCAAAACAGGAATGATCAAGCTGCCTGCACGCGCATCGCTATGCTATCTTGCCGTCAGCCTGATAACCAAGGGAATGAGCGTATTGACGATGCCATTCTTTACAAGACTGCTTGACGGAGAGGAATACGGACAGTTTGCTCTTTATATGAGCTTGCTCGGCGGCGGATCGGTTATCTGCTCGGCTTTTAATTCGGGCAGCGCGCTTTACAACGGACTAAGGAAAAACGGTGACAAAAAAAAGGAGTATTTAAAAGCCACATTAGCGGTTTCAGTGGCTACTTCTCTACTGTTTTGTCTACTATTATTTGCATTTTTACCATTTTTAGAGCTAAGTCGCATTTTTATCCTACCTTTGACAATCCAGCTTTCGTGCGACGGAATAGTAGCCGTTTTGCTCGGTGCGGAGAAATATTATTACAGATATAAGACGGTGGGGGCGGGCAGTCTGGCCACCCCGGTGCTGCCGCCCATTATCTCAGTTATTATACTTATGAGGGGTGATTTTGGCTATTCGGTAAGAATATATTCACTTCTTTTCGTTTCTGTGCTTGCGGCACTCTTTGCGCTGATAAAGCTGCTTCGGACAAGGGAAAGTGAGGAGAAAAATTCAAGCATAGGATTAATAAAAGAGGTAGTTAAATTTTCATCACCAATGCTTCCCCACTCGGTATTAACAGCCGTGACTAACCAAGCGGACAAGCTTATAATCACCGCACTTTTGGGGGCGACGGCACTAGGAAAATACTCGGTAATCTTCTCGCTTGGAATAGCCCTGCAGTTTATCGTAAACGCAATAGGCTCCGCCTTGTCGCCCTGGATAATACGAAGGCTTGAGGTAGGCGAGGGGGGACGGATCGCAGAGCTGATCTCACCTATGGTGCTTGGCTACTCCGCCCTCGGACTATGCCTTATTGCCGCCGCGCCCGAGGCTCTCGCCATACTTGCCCCTCCCGAGTATTTCGAGGCTTTCCCTGCTCTGCTACCCATCGCTTTATCGACGCCCTTCTTCTTTTTATCCACGGTGGCGACGGTGGGCATAGTGCATTCGGGAAGGACAGGCTATTCGATGATAATATCAGCGGTGAGCGGAATTTCCTGCATTATTCTTAATTATACGCTGATCGGGAAATTCGGTTATTTCGGGGCGGGACTTGCATTCCTTATCTGCCAGGCGGTGGGAGCGGTGTTGAGCATAGCGCTTTTGCTACGAACGGAAGAAAGGGATATGATAGACCCAAGGGGCATTGCCATCTCATTACTGATTTCTGCGCCGTTCGGTGTACTGATATATATGCTTCGGGAGAGGCTGATATGGCGTGCGGTCGCGCTGATAATTCCCGCCGTGATGCTGCTGTACTGTCTGAAAAAGGCAAAGGGGTTAGTTATTGAAAAAGCGTCAAAAAACGCATCATAATGTTTATTTTGTTATAGAAAAAAGGGCTTTTCGCCCTTTTTTTCTCAATATTCGTCGGTATCGGTATTTATTTCTCTTGCCTCAACGGAGTAGGCTTGAAGCAAGGACGCAAACTCCTCGCTGCACTCGATAAGCAGCTCTGCCCTCTCGTGGCTTGCCGAGGTGGTGATGCAATAGCTGTCCTTTGGATCAAGGGTGGGAAGATAGGAATACTTGATCACTCCTGCGGATGTTTTATGCTCGCGGCGAGCACGGGAATCCTCGCGCTCGATCTTAACTATCTCACAAAGTGCGATACGGCAGAGGGTTGTCTGCCTTTTTCCGATCTGCTGTCTGACAACAAAAACAGGGGTACCGTCCGAGTCAAAGGTAATATCGTAAAACCAGATAGGAGATATATACTTTGTATAAAAGACCATAGCAATGGTGAGGAACGCAACGCCTCCGAGACCGATTATTCCTTTATAGGATTCTATAAGCGTGGACAGAAGTATAAGCGCAAATGACAGCAGCATAGAAATAATAAATGCTGCGCGCGCCTTGTTATTAGATGGCTTTGGTTTTACCGAAAACTCTCTTATCATACTGCATCTCCTTGTGATTTTACATCAATTATAGCACAGGTCGAGCAGTTTTTCAACAGAAATATGAAAAAGGCCCGATTCCGAGCCTTTTTCTACAATAATATAATTAAAGAAGGCTGTCTCTGCCGTAGTACATATCCCGCTTCTCTTCCTCGGTGAGATTATCAATGTCGAGGCCCTGACGCATAGCAGTCCAAGCTCGGTTGGGAACAGGGGGATTGAAGGCAGGCAGCTCGATTCCGGGGTTGTTTATACCCGATACCGCACCGGGCGCGTCCTTTCGGTAGTTTCTCACATTGTGCTTTTCGGTGACGTCGGTAGTTTTTTTATCGTTATTTTTACTCATTTTCAGGCTCCTTTCATATTCGGTAAGATTATTTTGCGCTTTTTTCGCCCGTTTATGAGTGGCTATTGATTTTTCCTTTGCAATATGATAAAATAGCATCAGAAAAAAATAAGGAGCATTTTGATGCTTTACAACAATTTAAGCGGATATTTCAGAGAAAAGTACGGCAGACGGCTTAGCAAGATCTGCATTGATGGCGGTTTTTCCTGCCCTAACCGCGACGGAAGATGCGGCGAGGGCGGCTGTATTTACTGCGGTGAGCGAGGCGCGGGAGAGCATATCGATCCTACGCTCTCTATTGGTGAGCAGGTAAGAGGTGCGCTTGCAGACGCCGAGGCTGAGGATATGTTCGTGGCGTATTTCCAGAACTTTACCAACACCTACGCGCCCGTATCTATATTAAAAGAAAGGTATGACGCGGCGCTGATCGACGGGAGGATCAAAGTGCTGGCTATCGGAACCCGTCCCGACTGTATTGACGAGGAGATAGCGAAGCTTATCGCATCATACAAGGATAGGTGCGACGTGTGGGTGGAGTTCGGGCTTCAGACCGCAAGCGATAAAACGGCGGATATTATCAATCGGGGTTATCACAGAGATGCCTTTGAAAAAGCTATGGAGCTGATGAAAAAATACGATATTCCCGTGGTGGTGCATCTTATAGTAGGTTTGCCCGATGAAAGCATAGACGACGTGAAAAATACGGTCGAGTACATAAACCGATTTGAGCTGTTCGGTATCAAGATACACTCGATCTACGTTATGCGTGATACAAGACTTGCCGCGATGTATGAGGCAGGGGAGTACACACCGCCCACGATGGAGAAGTATGTTGAGTCTGCCGTGTATATTCTGACACATATAAAACCCGATATAACGGTGCATAGGCTGACGGGAGATTGCCCGAGAGATCGGTTGGTTGCACCACAGTGGAACAGGGCAAAAAACGAGATAATTAATACTATTGTTTACAAAATGCAGCTTCAAGGGTTAAGTCAAGGCTGCAAATACCAATAAAAAAACACCGTCCGAGCTGCAAAAAAACTCGGGCGGTGCTTTTATTATATCATCTTTTCAAGAATGGAAATTACGTTATCCTCAAGCTCGTCAAAGGACATATTAAGGTTGCCCTTAAAGTAGTCTACCATAGTATCAACGCAGGCGTTTGCAACGAAGCTTATTTGCAGGTGACGGACGGTCTTGTTATTTGAAAGCAGGGGGGACTTGATCTTTTCAAGCACGCGTTTTACAAGAACGTGCTTGATCTTATCGATAAAGAACACCGCATCGGGAGAGTCGGCAACCTTGCTGTAGATCTCCTCGTTTTCCTTGAGAAACGCGAAGATGCTCTTGAGATAAACGCGGTAATCTGCTGTTTTATCCGCCTCCATAGCGTCTATAATACTGTCAAGCTCGGCAAGAAGCTCGCGCATCATCTCGTCAGCCACCGCGTAAACGTCCTCGTAGTGATTATAGAAGGTGCTTTTCGCTATATCCGCCCTCTCGGCAAGCTCGGCTACGGTGATATTGGCTATAAGCTTCTTTTCATCTATAAGATCAACGAAGGCGGTGCGGATCATTTTTTTGGTTCGGGTGGAATTTCTATATTCTTTCTTCATAATTTTTTTACATCCTTTATCGAACTTTTTGGACGATTTAAGACGCTGAGTCCAAAATTGCATTTTGAAATAAATTTAGTCGTTGACTTCATTTTGCTGTTATTATAATATAAAATCATCAAAATGTCAAGTACGTACGAAATACAAGGAGGCAAGCGGTGAAAAAAGCAAAAAAGCATTCGGGCGCATTTATGCACAGAGTGTCCGAAATCATTGTTGACAAGCGCGGTATTATCTTCATTGTAGTAATATTGGCTATGATCTTCTCAGCCTTTTCCGTCGGATGGGTGGAGGTTGAAAACGACCTTACCAAATTCCTGCCCGACGGCTCCAGCTCACAGATAGGAGCGGACGTCATGTTCGAGGAATTTACCCTTATGGGCATGGCGCAGATAATGGTTGCCAACGTTTCTCTCGATGAGGCGTGGGAGATCAGAGATAAGATGCAAGCGATAGACGGCGTGCAGATGGTTGTATTCGGGGAGGATAAGTCCTTCTACAACAACGCCTCTGCCTGCTATACCCTGACCTTTGACTATCCCCAGAGCGACGCGAGGTGCGAGGTTGCTCTTGACGAGATAAAGGCAACGCTGTCGGGCTATGACGCATACGTAAGCTCGGATATCGGAAACCCGATCGGAGATATTCTCGACAAGGAGATCGTTCTGATGATCTCGGTAGCGGCGGTTATGATTCTGATTATGCTGCTGCTTACCTCCAAGTCGGTAGTCGAGGTGCCCGTAATACTTCTCACCTTCGTGGTTGCGATGGTGCTGAATATGGGTACAAACTTCATATACGGCAAGATATCCTTCGTTTCCAACTCCGTCACCAGTCTGCTTCAGCTTGCGCTGTCGCTGGACTACGCGGTTATACTTATTAACAGATACAGAGATGCCAGCAAGCGACTTCCCCTCAGGGAATCGGTAATAGAGGCTCTTGAAAAATCGGTGCCCGAGATATTTGGCAGCTCGCTTACCACCATAGGCGGTCTGGCGGCAATGATGTGCATGCAGTTCAAGCTCGGTCCCGATATGGCGATGTGCCTTATCAAATCAATACTCTTCGCTATGCTGTCGGTATTCGTATTTATGCCGGGAATGCTTATGGTATTCGGTAAGGCTCTGCTGAAAACCCAGCACAAGAGCCTGCTGCCCAACGTTTCGTTTATCGGAAAGTTTGCCTACAAGGCGAGGAAGGTTGTTGCTCCTATCTTCGTTGTTATTGTAATCGCGGCTATGCTTATTTCCAACGCCTGTCCCTTCTCCTACGGCTACACGAACCAGGAGGCAGCGAAGCTTAACGATCAGACTCTGGCAAAGAAGATGATAACCCAGAACTTCGGCGCGACAAATATGATCGCCCTGCTCGTTCCCTCGGGTGATTTTGAAAAGGAGGCTGCTCTGCTTGCAGAGCTTGAAGCTCGCGAGGAGGTAGGCAGCACAATGGGTATCGCCAGCATGGAGATTATCAACGGCTATGCCCTGACCGATAAGCTCAGTCCCAGAGAATTCTCCGAGCTTGTGGGCCTTGACTACGAGCTGGCGGGTGTAATTTACGCGGCGTATGCGGCATCGAACGAAAATTACGGCAGCATCATAAATGATATATCAAAATATGAGGTTCCCCTTATCGACATCGTGGTATTTGCCGTCGATCAGATAGACTCGGGTCTTATTGATCTTGAGGGTATGGATATGAGCGGTATGGATGATATGGGCAGCATTGATATGGGTGGTATGGGCGGTATGATCGACACCAGCGATCCCGCCGCGCTGCTCGGTGAGGCAAAGGAGCTGCTTGACACTGCGCTGTCTATGACGGTTGGTGAAAATTACAGCAGAATGGTAATCTACCTCAATCTTCCAGATGACAGTGACGAGACCTTTGCATTCATCGAAGAAATGAAGGATATGGCAAGGAGCTATTACGGTGACGGTGACGTCTATGCGGTAGGTATGTCCACCACCTCTATGGACTTCAAAGAATCCTTCCAGCTTGACAACTTTATCGTGACTGCAGTATCGATAGTTATCGTACTTATAGTTCTGCTGTTCTCCTTCAAATCGGTTGCGATGCCGATTATACTTATCCTCGTTATTCAGGGCTCGATATGGATAAACTTCTCTATCCCCTCGCTTATGCAGACGCCTATATTCTTCCTTGGATACACGATCATCTCCGCAATGCAGATGGGCGCGAATATCGACTACGCGATAGTAATCGCAACGAGATACAACGAGCTGAAGCACAAGATGGATAAGCGTTCGGCAATCATCGAAACAATGAACTTTGCCTTCCCGACGGTTATTACATCGGGTACGATAATGTCCATCACCGCCCTGCTTATCGGATATATGTCCTCCGAGGCTACAATTTCAAGCCTTGGTATCAACCTTGGACGCGGAACTATAATCTCTATTATCCTCGTTCTCTTCGTGCTTCCCTCCCTGCTTCTCGTCAGCGACAAGCTTGTTGAAAAGACCAGCTTCAAGCTCTTCAAGAAGAAGGAAAAAAAGACGCAGGAGAGCGACGGCAGAGTTCACGTTTCGGGTCGTGTCAGCGGCGAGATATGCGGCTGGATAGAGGGCGATATTGATGCTGTAATCGACGGAAACGTAAGCCTGAATTTACATTCGGGGGAATTAATCGAGGAAAAGGAGGTTGATTAAAATGAAAAATATGAATAGAAAAATCAGCCTTGTGCTTGTCCTCTCAATGCTTTTCGCTCTGATTATGGGAGTATCTGCCCCCATAGTGAGCTATGCAAGCGACGAAACGGTTTATATAAACAACTCAGAGGATCTGATTGATTTTGCTAAAAAATGCTCCTATGACGCCTGGTCCAAAGGAAAGACGGTTGTTCTGACCGAGGATATTTCCCTTGAGGGTGTGGCGTTTGAGCCAATTCCCTCCTTCAGTGGTATTTTTGACGGTGGAGAGCATACCATAAGCGGTCTTGAGGTCACGGGATACTTTGCTCCCGCGGGACTTTTCGCAACTCTCACCGAAGGTGGCGAGATAAAGAACCTCAAGCTGTCTGCGGTAATTGCTCCCGAGGGTGACAAGGGCTGTGTTGGCGGTATTGTCGGTGACAATTACGGCAAAATTGAGAACTGCAGCTTTAACGGTACCGTGATCGGCGCGTGCGACGTGGGCGGTATTGCAGGCATTAACAGAGTAAGCGGCAGCATCTCGGGCTGTGTCAGCGATGCCGAAATAATCGGTGAGAGCCGCACGGGCGGTATTGCAGGCACAAGCGACGGACTTATCTCCTCCTCGCAAAGCAAGTCGAGAGTAAACACGGTTGCCGTTGATCCCTCCCTCTCGCTTGAGGATATAAATCTCGATCTTACTCTTGATATAAGCAAGCTTCCCTCCCTCTTTAACAACAAATTGACTATGACCGACAGCGGCGGAATCGCAGGCTACTGCACGGGTATGATAATGGGCTGTGTCAACGAGGGCAGAGTCGGTTATCCTCATATTGGATACAACGTGGGAGGTATTGCAGGCCGCAGCAACGGTCATCTTATCGGAAATACAAACAAGAGCGATATATTCGGACGCAAGGACGTAGGTGGTATCGTCGGTCAGATAGAGCCCCATATCAGCTACGATCTCTCCGAGGATCTGCTGCTCTCTCTGAAGGCAGAGCTTGACGAGATGAGCGCGGTTATCGGCGGCGCGGTTGACGAGGGCAGCGGAGGTATTCCCGAGATCTCGGGCAGACTTGACGTTATTCTCGAGAACCTTGACGGCGCGACGGATTCGCTGAATATTCTCATTAATAACGGCACCGACTACGTGGACGGTGTGACGGGCGAGATAAACAGAGTCAGCGAGGTGCTGAGCGAGGTTATCTCCCAGCTGTCGGGCATTACCGAGGATATACCGAAGCTTTCGGGAATGCTTGAGAACGGACTTTCCGAGCTTGAAAGCGCCCTTATGGGACTCGAAAGCATTGCGACCATAGGCAAGGAATCCATTGAGGATCTGAAGCTGGCGGCGGACGATGCATCGTCTGCGTTTGATCATATAAGCAAGAGCCTTACATCTATTGATGGCGGTCTTGCAAGGCTTGAGGAGGCTATCACTGTAGAGGACAAGGCGGCCGTGGAGGCGGCGCTTGGCACGGTGGCAGACGGACTTTCTGCCCTTGTAGGCTCCTTTGAAAAGCTTACGGGTGCGATCGGAGAGGTGAACTACGTTCTCTCCGATGCGGCGTGGGTTGATAAGGGAATCGAGGAGTTCTCTGCCCTTGCAAAGATATTCTCCGACATTACCGACTCGGTAGCCAAGCTTTACGAGACTACGAGCGAGATAAAGGAAAATATAGATATTCACTGGTCCAAGATCACCGAGGCGAGCGAGGAGCTGAGCAATACTATCGGTCATATGGCCGAGGCAACGAGAGCTCTCACCGAGGCTCTTGACTATATGGATCAGGGTGTAAAGAAAATCAGCGACGGACTTGAAATGCTGTTGGAGTCGGTAAGCATAAACGATTCCCTTGCAGTAGAGGGCGCGATCGGGCAGATAAGAACAGGCTTTGACGAGCTTATCAGCGCGGCAGCAAAGGCCGGCGAGGCTTTAAACAAGCTTTCCGATGCTATGGCAGAGCTTGAGGCAGGCGGAAATCTCGGTGACGTTTTCGGTGATGCGGCAGGCGCGATTGGCGATCTTGCAGAGGCGGGAACGCAGGCGAGCAATTCGCTCACCACCCTGCTCGGTGGCATATCTACCTTGCTTGATAATCTTGAAATTGACAATGACAAGCTCAGCGCTGGGGGCGCTCTCGTTATCGAGGGACTTGACGACCTGTCGGTATCCATCGGAAAGATGAGAGATGCGGCTGATGCGCTCAGCGAGGGGATGACCGCCCTTGACAAAGCAATAAAAGCGGCAAACGATGCCGTTGACATCAAGGACGAGGATAAGCTGAATGCCGCGCTTGATCAGGCTTACGACGCGCTCGGAGAGATCATCGGCTCTATGCAGGAGCTGGCGCAGCTTATGACAGAGGTCAGCGAGACCTTAAAGGAAGCAAAGCTCTGGAGCGACAGGCTCTTTGAGGCTACAGGCAAGGTGACCGACGCGATGTCCCAGATGGCGGCGGCGCTTACAAAGGTTCAGAGTGGCGTTGACGCTTTGAGAGCCAACGTAAAGTTTGATATGGATGCGGCAAGCGAGGGTCTTGGCTTAATACGCGATGGACTTGGCGATATGGCGGATGCATCGGCGGCTATAAAGGACTGCTTTGCACATCTTTCGGATGCGATGGCGGACCTTGACCTTGCGGCAGAGTATGCGCCTGCGACGGTTGCAGACCTTAAGGAAGCTATAGGTCACTTTGCAGATGCATTCGGACTTATTACCTCTATGTCAGAAAAGATAGACCGCCTTGTGGGTTATCTTGATGGGGTTGATCCCATACAGATCCCCTCTCTTAACGAGAGTGTCACTGAGGAGGCAAACAGACTGTTTATCTACATCTCGGTAATTGAAAACGAGCTTAAGGAGCTTAACGCCGATATAACCAAGCTTAGCAGCGATATGGTGGAGCGTGTCGGCAAGCTTAACAACATTTTCAATGAGATGAGCGACAATATCGTGGATATGATCTACGGTCTTGACGATCAGCTTATCGACAGCGAGATCAGCGAGAATGAGATCGACAGCGTGACGAGCGGAAAGATCTACGGTTGTCAGAACGAGGGCAACGTTCAGGGTGACAGAAACGTAGGCGGTATCGGCGGCGCTATGGGCATTGAATATTCGCTTGATCCCGAGGATGACGGCTCGGATGAGCTTTCACTTACTCAGAAAAAGCAGTATAAGCTTCGCGCGGTGATCCACGCAAGCATAAGCTACGGTGACGTTGTGTCCAAGTATGACGGCGCGGGCGGTATCGTGGGTAAGATGGATATGGGCTTAATTTACGGCGCGGAAAACTACGGCGCGGTAAAGAGCGAGGCGGGCAGCTACGTCGGCGGTATTGCAGGCGTTAGCTCGGGACTGATCTCACAGAGCTTTGCAAAATGCTCGCTTTCGGGTAAAAAGTACGTTGGCGGTATCATTGGCTCGGGCGTTGGCGAAAGCCTTTCGGGCAGCTGCAGTACGGTGAGAAACTGCTACTCTATGGTTGAGATAGTTAAGTTCACACAGTATGCAGGCGCGATCTCGGGCGCGAATGTCGGTGATTTTTCCGAAAACCTTTTCGTTTCCGACACTCTTGCAGGTATTGACCGCGTAAGCTACGCGGGCAAGGCAGAGCCTATCACCTACGAGGATCTGGTAAAGAGAAGAAGCATTCCCGACGACTTCTACAGTCTGACGCTTGACTTTGTGGCAGACGGTGAGGTTATTCACTCGGTTGAGTTTGAGTACGGCGCATCCTTTGACAGCTCGGTATTCCCCGAGATCCCCGCAAAAGAGGGACACTACGGCAGATGGGACAGAACAGAGCTGACAAAGCTGTGCTTTGACACCACCGTAAGCGTGGTTTACAAGCCCTACACTACTACCATTGACAGCGACGAAAACCGCGAGAGCGGCAAAGAGGTATTCTTCCTTATCGGCGAATTTACCGACACCGATAAGATCATTGCCGAGCGCGGATGCGATACCACCACTCTTATGCTTGAGGGAAATGCCTTCACAGAGGACAGACTCAAGGAGAGCTGGACGCTGACGATCCCTAAGGATAACCTTGATATTAACAATCTGCACTTCCTGCCGAGTGGCGAGAACTGCAAGATCTATATTAAGACCGACGGCGTATGGCAGCAGGTCGAGGCAAAGGAATTCGGCAGCTATCTAACCTTCAACGTCTCGGGCGAGACGGTTGAGCTGGCGGTGGTTGAGAGCAACCTCAAGATCAGCATTGAGATAATCATTCTTCTTGCTCTTGTAATCATTCAGACGGTGGTTATCACCGTGATACTCGTAAAGAGAAAGAAAAATAAAAAGCAGGCATAAACAAAAAATGGGATGTCATTGACATCCCATTTTTATTCTTCAAACAGTTCTTCCATTCTAACATTTAAGATTTTAGAAATTGTATATATCTCCTTGTCAGTAGCATTTCTCAACTGTCCTTCTAACTTAGAATAACTTGTAGGATTCATATCGCATCCCATAACTTGAATCTTGGCAATAAAATCCTTCTGCTTTATACCGCGTTCCTTACGTAGCCTCTCTATATTTTTTCCCACCATATTAGCATTGCCGTATTCTTTTTTTCTCAATTTCATAACAAAAACTCACTTTTTATTCTTTTTTAGAATTATATACCACAATTCGCTTGACAAAATTCCAAAAAAGAATTATAATGTAAATAATTCCAAAACGGAATAATTATGAAAGGTGTAGTTTTTATGGATAAGAGTAAATATTCTAAAGATGCAAGATATGTTGTGGAAGATTCTCGTATTTTAAATTATGCTAATAATGTGGTAAAGCATATGCCTGATATTGCTGATGAACTAAAAAGAATGATCTTTATATTTGATAACGTATTTAATTATTTTTCAGACAATATCGCTTCTGTTAAGTCCTATATCAGTCCTATGCTAAACGTCATTATATCAAAAAAGTCGAACCAAATTGATAAGGATTACTTTTTATTCCCTACTGATTCGGACAATAAAACGGTATACAACACGCAACACGGTATATTAAAGGATGCTCTGACCGCAAAAAAATGCTTAGAGGCGGAAGAAGATTTATATAATATTTCAAAAGAAATTTATACAGAATATCCAAGCTACGATGATTTTGAAGCAGAAGTATATAATTGGTTCGATGAAACCTACGAAATGTTTATCGAAACACCTAATGAAAAAATGATAAAAGATGACGGATACAGCCTAGAGGAATATTTTAAACGTTCATTAGAAATAGAACTGAATGTTGACCATAAGCTTAAAAAAGCAAAAATAAAAAAGGGGTTCTGCACTTTTTTGATAATAGCAATGACATATAATTTGATTTCGGGAATAATACCCTTTTTTATGTACTATCAGGATAATATGTCTATAGTTGAATTTTTGACCGGATCCTTTTTCACTAACTTTATTACAATATTGTATATTGCTATTCTAATCATTGCCATAATTCTTCGCAAGCACTACAAAAAAACTCCGGAAAAAATGAATAATAAAGTAAAGAAGCAAACACAGGAATGTATGGACTATTACAAAGAAAGCTTCAAAGAAAAACTTCTTCCTCCAATGAATAAGATTTTCAAGGAAAGCTACAAGGATCGAAAGGATGAGCTGCAAAGAAAGTATAATGAGCTTATCGAAAATCACAAGAAGCTTGAAAAAATATATATTGATGATAAGAAAACACTAGAGCAATATTCAAAAGAGTTTTTACCAACCCGGGCAGCCGGTAACTCTAAAATATTGGAATGCGTTGTTGAATATATGTCTACCGGCAGAGCAATAAACTATAAGGATGCATTGTTTTTAGCAGAGCAAAAATTGGAAAACGACTCCCGAGAAAAGCAAGCAGAACCCGAGCATAAAGAAATAGAGGAAATGCAATCAGAATTATCCGAAAAGCTTATGAAACTTAAGGAGGAATACAATAGTAGACTTAATGCTTGATTAATGTCAACCTGTAATTTTGCAAGAAAAAAGAGTTGATTATTATATATAACAAAAGCCGCCGCGGATAAAACCGCGG
>JAZNZI010000109.1:0-7454 GCA_045594865.1 Eubacteriales bacterium
ATTTCGCAATATATCCCCATGCAGTCTTATCCGCAAGACCGGTTATCGTTCCCGCACGGAAAACGTGACCCTGACCGAACAGCTCCTCGGTGTACTTATGTACCTTGCCCTGCACGTCGCCCGAGAAGTTAAGGTCGATATCGGGGGACTTGTCACCGTAGAAGCCAAGGAAGGTTTCAAAGGGGATATCGTGGCCGTCCTGATAGAGCATCTCGCCGCAGACGGGACAGGCCTTATCGGGCAGGTCAAAGCCCGAACCGACCGAGCCGTCGGTGAAGAACTCTGAATAACGGCACTTTGGGCATCTGTAATGGGGTGGCAGAGGGTTAACCTCAGATATACCCGACATCGTGGCAACGAAGGACGAACCAACCGAGCCGCGGGAGCCGACCTGATAGCCAAGGCTCTCGGAATATGCAACCAGCTTAACGGCGATCATATAAAGCACCGCAAAGCCGTTGTTAATAATAGAGGTAAGCTCTCTGTCAAGGCGGTTTTTAACTATATCGGGAAGATCGTCGCCGTACCAATCGTGAGCGCGCTGCCAGCAGGAGTTTACCAGCTCCTCCTTTGCGCCGGGGAGGTCGGGCTCGTATCTGCCCTCGGGAATAGGACGGATCTTCTCGCACATATCCGCGATTCTGTTAGGCGCGGTGATGACTACATCATAGGCGTCCTCCTCACCGAGATAGGAGAATTCCTCCAGCATCTCGTCGGTGGTGCGAAGGTAAATAGGCTCTTCCCTGTCCGCGTCCTTAAACTTCATACCCGCGAGGAGTATGCGGCGGTATATCTCGTCCTCTTTATTAAGGAAGTGGGCATCACAGGTGGCGCAGACGGGCTTGCCAAGCTTTCGTCCAAGGGCGAGTATGCGGCGGTTGATATCACGCAGAGCCTCATCGTCGGCAACCTTGCCCTCGTCAATAAGGAAGCGATTGTTGCATAGGGGCTGGATCTCGAGATAATCGTAGAAATCGGCAATCTCCTCGATCTCCTCTGCCTTTTTGCCCTCTAAAATAGCGTCGTAAAGCTCGCCCGACACGCAGGCGGAGCCGATAATAAGACCTTCTCTGTGCTGCTCAAGCACGGTTTTGGGAATTCTCGGCACCTTCTTCTGTCTGCCGAAGCCGCCGTAATAGTTAAGATAGCTGTATGAGATCAGCTTATAAAGATTCTTCAGTCCCTCGGCGTTTTTCGCCAGGATTATCATATGATGCGCCTTGAGCTTTACGGGATCGACAGACTCACTCATTGCACTGAGAACGCTGTCGAAGTCGCGAATACCCTCCTTCTCAAGTCTTGAAAGCATCTCGATAAAGATGCGACCGAGCACCTCGGCATCGTCCGAGGCTCTGTGGTGATGGAAATCACCGATTTTGTAGTATTCAACTATGGTATCGAGCTTATGATTTTTAAGCTCGGGGTTTACGTATCTTGAAAGTCCGACGGTGTCAAGATAGGAGTTGTTAAAGGGAAGCCCCTGTCTCTCGGCTGCCACGCGGATAAAGCCAATATCGAAGCTGGCATTATGAGCTATAAGCAGCTCGTCCCCTGCAAATGCAAGGAACTGCTCCAGCGCCTCGCGCTCCTTGGGCGCGCCCTTAACGTCCTCATCGGTGATGGAGGTCAGTTTAGTAATTTCCTCGGGAATAGGTGTTTCGGGATCGACAAAAATATTGAATTTGTCAACGACCTCGCCCGCCTTGATCTTGACTGTACCGATCTCGATGATCTTACAGGTGCGGTTGGAAAGACCGGTGGTCTCGATATCAAAGCAGACCATCTCGTCGTTGAAGGCGGGATAATTCTTGCCGAAAATACACTTTGCCGTATCGTTTACAAAGTACGCCTCGGTGCCGTAAAGGATCTTAAGGTCGGACTTTGACTTCTCCAGCGCAAGCATAACCTCGGGAAACGCTTGAACGTTTCCGTGGTCGGTGATCGCAATTGCCTTATGTCCCCAGCGAAGTGCTGTGTCAACAAGCTCCTTTGGAGTGATGATGGCGTCCATCTGGGACATATTGGTATGCAGATGAAGCTCCACGCGCTTTTCCCTCGCGCTATCGGTGCGGAGAACGGTGGAAATTTTCTTTATAGATATTGGGGAAAGGTATGGCTCGTTGTCAAATTTATCGGTCTGAACTCTGCCAAGCACGGCAACGTGGGTGCCTGCTTTTAGCCCTTTTATCCAATCGAGCTCCTCGTTTGGTAAAGTTTTCTTTACATATATAGCCGAAGCACCATCGGAAATGCCTATGGTACAGTTGTTTTTATCACCAGCACGTGTTTCCTTCATCGCAACGTCGAAGACTGTGCCAAGGAATATAGCACGTCCCTTGGACTTTGGCGCATCGGAAAGGGGTGTCGGCGAGCTTACCATAAAATCCTCGCCAAAAATAACCTCGCCACCCGAAAAATCATAGGTGGTAGCGCCCATTCTGTACACCGTATCACCGATAGCCTCGGCAGTGCCTGTGGCGGCGGAAATACCCGCCTTTGCCTCGAAATCGTAGGTAGGATCCTCGGCGCGTGCGCGCTCCTGCTGCTCTCTCGCCATTCTCTCACGATCGGCAATAAAGCGCTCGCGGCTCTCCCTCTCGGCATCGGCAAGCTTCTGCTCGCGGACAAGCTCAAGACGGCGGCTGCGCTCCTCTGCTCCCTCACCGCAAACAACCGACACACTGCGATTAACTCCATATCGGCTGCGAAGAATGGCGGAAAGGATAGTCTCGGTATCCGAGTGCTTTACGAAATCAACACCCGCATCACAGAAAGGAATAGCTACGGTGACGGTCTCGCCGTCATCGGAATATCTTGCGCCGCTGAAAAATCCGTTTGTGACAGCACCGCATATCGCCGCCTCGAAGGCGATCTCGTCAAAATTGGCTATATCAAAGCTCTCGGGGGGAAAATGAGGCAGGATCTTAAAGGATTCCATAGAATAAAGCTCGCGGCACTCGTCCTCTATCTCATAGATAAGCTCGGCATCCTCGTGGCTGTCGAAGGAGAGGTCGATCTCCGCGCGTTTTCGATCCTTTGTCACCTTCAGGCGCATCGAATGCCCCCGCACAAGAAGCTCGCGCTTCTCCTCGGAGGGCTTATATCTTGAAAAAACGTCAAAGAATTTCTTATCTCCCTGCATTTTCTACTCCCGTTTTATACTTTTCGCCATATTACATTCTCTTGATCTCGTCAATAAGCGTGTCAATAAGGCTGTCTTCCTTAATTTTCTTTATGATCTCGCCCCTTTTAAAGAGGAGAGCCTCGCCCTTTCCGCCTGCGATGCCAATATCTGCCTCGCGTGCCTCGCCCGGACCGTTTACCGCGCATCCCATAAGGGCGACCTTTATGTTTTTATTTTCAAGCTTTTCCTGCTTTACCCTGCTCTCGAACTCCGAAAGAAGCCTGATAAGGTCAATTTTAGTTCTTCCGCAGGTGGGACAGGAAATGATATCCATACCGCGCTTTTCCGACAGGGAGAGCGCGTCAAGAATAGCTCTTGCAGCGCGAATCTCCTCGGTGGGATCGTCGGTCAGGGATATGCGAATAGTATCGCCTATGCCCTCGGCAAGAAGAGTGCCGACACCGATGCTGCTTTTAATAAGCGCGCGCTCACGCGCGCCAGCCTCTGTGACACCGAGATGGAGAGGATAGTCACATTTCTCGGCTAAAATGCGATTCGCTCCTATCATCCTCTGTACGTCCGAGGACTTTACCGATATGATAATATCCTCAAAGTCAAAGTCGCGAAGAAGGGACGCGTGGTAGAGCGCCGATTCGGCGAGAGCCTCGGCTGTGGAAGAGCCGTATTTTTTCAAAATACTCTCCTCAAGCGAACCCGAATTTACACCTATCCTGATGGGCACGGAGTACTCGCGACAGGCCTTTACCACCTCGCGAATCTTATCGCGGCTACCTATGTTGCCGGGATTTATGCGTATTTTATCAACCCCAGCCTCCGCTGCGGCGATGGCTATTTTATAATCAAAGTGAATATCTGCCACGAGGGGAATAGTTATACCTCTCTCACGGAGCAGACGAAAGGTATTTACCGACTCGATATCGGGAGCGGTGATGCGAACCACGTCACAGCCGCACTCGGCAAGACGAAGCACCTGGTTATAGGTTGCCTCTACGTCGTGGGTGTCGGTATTTGTCATAGACTGAACAGAGATCGGGGAGCTGCCGCCAATAGTAAGGCTGCCAACCCGCACCGCTCTGCTCTGTCTTCTGTAATCGTTATATTTCATATTTTCAGTTAAAGAGTCCGATAACGTCCTTTACCATAATTATCGCTGAGAGGCCAAGCAGGATTGCAAGGCTGACGGCATTAATCTTTGCCTCAATCTCAGCGGGAAGCTTCTTTTTCGTGATCATCTCAACGAGAATAAGAAGGCATCTGCCACCATCGAGGGCAGGAACGGGAAGAAGGTTCATTACACCGAGGTTGATGCTGATAAGTGAGGCAATGCTGAGCAGGGGCGCTGCGCCTTGACTTGCCGCCTCGCCGATAACCTCTCCGATGCCGATAGGACCTGACACTGCGGCAACGGTATATCTGCCTGTGATAAGATCATAGATAGACTCCCAGCACATTCTTACGATAAGCACCGCCTTTGACGCGGAATAGCCCAGCACACTGCCAACGGTCTTTTTCTCGGCATAGACCTGGAAATCCATAATACCGAAGAGCTGCTCCTGCTCGGTGTCGGTGGGGAATTTAACGTCCTCAAGAGTAATTTCCTTTCCGTCACGGATAACGGTAAGGTCAACCGGCTTATGTCCGTTTCGCATAATTTCATAGGAAAGCTCGTCAAGGATGCTGACTCTTTTGCCGTTTACCTTGACTATCTCATCGCCAACCTCAAGTCCCGAGTCGGCAGAGGAAACAATATACTCGGTCTCGGGAAAAGCGGCAACGGTTGTACCGCCAAAATCCACCATAGAGGCGAGAATAATAATTGCAATAAAGCCCGCGATAATATTTACCGTGGCACCTGCTACGGTGATAATAAGTCTCTGCCAGGCGGGCTTTTTATTAAATGCGTTGGGATCGTCGCTTTCGCTGTCCTCGCCAACCATGGCAACGTAGCCACCGAATGGAATGGCGGAAAGAGCGTACTTGATGCCCGTCTTCTTGGAATCGTACCAAACGAGCTTCGGTCCCATACCGATAGAAAACTCGGTGATAGTGACCTTAAAGATTCTTGCAAAAATGTAGTGACCAAATTCGTGGATGAATATCAAAAAGCCGAAAACAAAGATAGCTATGATTACGGTTTGTACTAAATTCAACTGTTTTTCTCCTGAAATTTATTTTATATAACCCTCGGCTATCCTTCTTGCCTCCTTGTCGGCGGCGAGGATGTCCGAAAGCGAGGTGGCATATCTTGCGCCACCCATCATATCGTAGGTGTTCATTACGACGCGGGGTATGTCGGCAAAGCGGATCTTCTCCTCAAGGAATGCGGCAACGGCAACCTCATCTGCGGCATTAAGCACCGCGGGGCAGGCCCCACCCGCGAAGTAGGCGCGGCGCGCCATATCAAGCAGGGGAAACGCCGAGGTATCCGGCTTTGCAAAGGTCATCTTGCCAAGCGCGAACAGGTCGAGTGGAGCAGCCGCGCTCTCACATCTCTCGGGATAATCGACGGCGTACTGAACGCACATACGCATATCGGGCAGAGAGAACTCGCCTATAATACTGTTGTCAATATATTCCACGGCGGAGTGCAGTATGCTCTCGCGGTGGATGACCACCTCTATCTTATCTGGAGAGACACCGAACAGATGGGCTGCCTCGATGATCTCAAAGCCCTTATTCATAAGAGTGGCAGAGTCTACGGTGATCTTTTTACCCATTTTCCAGGTGGGGTGTGCGAGGGTGTCGGCAAGGGTGATATTTTCAAGCTCTGCCCTGCTCTTTCCATAGAACGGTCCGCCCGATGCGGTAAGTATAAGTCGCCTTATCTCCGAGGGACGACCTGCGTGAAGCGACTGGAATATGGCGGAATGCTCGCTGTCAACGGGAATGATCTTTACGCCCATTTTACGAGCGTGACTCATTACGATGTTACCTGCGATAACAAGCGATTCCTTGTTTGCAAGGGCGAGCCGCTTCCCCGCCTCGATAGTTGCGAGGGTGGGGGCAAGTCCCGCCTTACCAAGTATAGCATTAACCACTGTATCGGCAGAGCTGCTCGCTATTCCGTCGCAGATGCCCGTCTCACCTGCAAGCACCTTAATAGAGGTGTCGCGCAGGCGGTATTTAAGCTCGGCGGCGGCGCGAATATCTGCCATAGCAACCGCCGAAGGACGAATCTCACGGGCAAGTCGCTCTGCGAGGGCGGAGTTTCTACCCGCGCTGAAAAAGTCTATTTTATATCCTCTTTGGCGAGCAACCTCAATAGATTGCATACCGACAGAGCCGGTTGCGCCAAGAATGGCAATTGTTTTCGTCATAAAAGCTCCGGGGTTAAAAGCCGCACTTGCCTAATGGTATAAGCAAGAGCGGCGCTTTATTGTCATGCGAGTGTAAAGGGTGGAAAAATAAGCGTAAGTATAAGTAGAACGGTGGACACCGCAAGGACCGAGTCAAATCTGTCCATAATTCCGCCGTGACCGGGGAAAATTCTGCCGTAATCCTTCACGCCGTACTCGCGCTTAATAAGCGAGGCAGTAAGGTCGCCAAGCTGGGATACGACCGAGAGAATCAAGCCGAAAAGAACGAGGGTCAAGTAGTTCACCTTCATATCTGCGATGAAAAGATCAAGACCAAGGCCGTATACCGCGCAGGCGATAGCGGCAAATACCACGCCGCCGATAGCGCCCTCAATCGTCTTCTTGGGGCTGACCTCGGGTATAAGCTTATGCTTGCCGATAAGAGATCCCGTGAAATATGCGAAAACATCGCAGATCCAGGAGATCACAAAGGGGAGAACTACGAAATATACTCCAACGCTTCGGTCAAGATATCTGATCAGAGAGAGCGAGGTAAAGGAAACGGTGACGTAAAGCACCGCAACGAATGCCTCGGATATGCGCGAAAACGGAATATTTCCCTTTGAGAACACGCTGACCGCCATAAGCCACATCATATATACAAACATAGCTGCCGCCAGAGCGAGAAGGAATATCAAGGTGTTCTCTCCCCTTACAAAATAAGCGAGAGTCGGAAAGGATGCGCCGAGAATATAGGCAGGTATAGACAGCGCCCACTTCTTGTGCGCTCCCACAACTCTTAAAATTTCAAATAATGCAATAACGGCAAGCACCGCAAGAGCGATCGGAAAAACGATGTGCTCTGAAAAAATAACCAACAGCAGACCGACAATTATAATTCCTGCTGACGTTAATAATCTGTTTTTCATTTTATATTGTTTATTGCCTCACTTTACTGGTCCTCGGAATCAAGACCACCGAATCTGCGGTGCCTTGAATTAAATTCAGCCACA
>JAZNZI010000110.1:0-15554 GCA_045594865.1 Eubacteriales bacterium
ACATACTCCTTGACGGCCGTGACGTTGGAGAGACCAGCGCACTTGATTACGTTCTTCCTTTTGAGGAGTACCTTAGCGGCATAAACTGTGATGGATTTGACGCAGCTATCGCCTCGGGCGGTGGCAGGGGGTGATGAAGCACACTCCTATATCCTCGGGAGAAAGCTCGGGGTGCTGATCGAGGGCTCTTGCTCTCGCAAGCTTTGCGGCAATCTCCATAGGCGGCAGCATATGTATAATGTGCTCCTCAAGCGAGGAGAATCTCAGCGCGATAAGTCGCATAATTACGGGGCAGGCAGAGCTGATAGCAGGCTTTTTAACGCCTTCGGTCTGTAAATAGATCCTCGTATATGCAGAAACCATTTCCGCAGCCTTTGAAACCTCGTACACGTCGTCGAAGCCGATTTTCAGAAGTCCGTTCAGTACGTAGTCAACGTCGTCAAGATTGTCAAACTGACCGTAAAGGGTAGGGGCGGGAAGAGCGATCTTCCACTTGAAGCGATCCATATTGGACAGCTTGTCGCTGACAGCCTTTTTTGCACCGTGGTCGCAGTGACGGATGCATTCACCGCAGTCAATGCATTTGCTTGACTGAATAACGGCGCGTCCGTTTTTTATTCTTATTGCCTCGGTGGGGCAATGTCTGATACAGGTGGTACAGCCGGTGCATTTGCTCTCGTCGAGAAGTACCGAATGCTCGTAGCCCGTCATCATTTGTCCTCCTTATAGCATTACTTTCATTGCTATGCGTGTTCCCACGCCGATAGTAGACGTAATCTCCATAGAGTCAGTGTTTTTTTTCATATTAGGGAGTCCCATTCCCGCGCCGAAGCCTAAGGAACGGATAGTTTCGGATGCGGTGGAATATCCCGCCTGCATAGCCTGCTCAATATCCTTTATACCCGGACCGTGGTCCTCGAGAATTATTTCAATATATTCCTCGCTGACGATAACCTCGGCTACTCCGCCGCCTGCGTGAATGACCATATTAATTTCTCCCTCGTACATTGCGATGGAAACACGTCTTATTGTATCTGCATCAAGACCAAGCTGACGCAGATTTTTCTTTACCTGTACGGATGCCTGACCTGCAGAGGTAAAGTCGTTTCCCTGAACATCGAAGCGAAAAATTAAATTATCACTCATTTTCCGACCTCTTTCGTGCCTATAAGACCGTTGGAGTACAGCGTACCGCATGCGGTATAAAGAGTCATAGCGGTGCTCATCATTACGATACCGTGCTCCTTTGCAAGCTGAATCATCTCATCGTTAGGCTTTTTAGTGCGTACGAAGATGATGCAGGTCATATCCATCATCAAAGCAGTGCGAATTACCTGCGGATTAACAAGTCCTGTAAGCAGCACTGCCTGGTCGGTCACGTATGCAAGCACATCGCTCATCAGATCGCAGCCAAAGGCGGAATATACGTGCTTACCGAGGTTTTCCTCACAGCAAAGCACGTCGGCATCGAGAAGCTCTTGCATTTTACTTATTTTCATTATATTGTCCTATCCTTGCTTTAAGCTTTAGTTGTATTTTGCAATAATTCCTTCAACGTCAGCTACGGTAAGTCTGCCGTATACGTCCTCGTTTACGGTAAGAACGGGAGCAAGACCGCATGCGCCGATGCAACGGGATGCGGAGAGAGAGAACTTTCTGTCGGGAGTGCATTCGTCACCGCCGATACCGAGAAGCTCCTGAAACTTGTTGTAAATTGCGCCCGAGCCCTTTACATAGCAGGCTGTACCAAGACAGATAGCAATGTGATTCTCGCCCTTGGGAGAAAGAGAGAACTGTGCATAGAAGGTTGCAACACCGTACACCTTCTCAAGCGGCACCTCCATACCCTCGGCAATTTTGTTCTGTATTTCAATGGGAAGATAGCCGTATATTCCCTGAGCCTCCTGCATTGCTGCCATAAGACGGCTCTTGTCACCCTTGTATTTTTCAATAACACGGGTAAGCTGCTCTTCCTGTTCCGCAGTTCCCACGAAGGGAATAGTGGAAAGCTTTTTAAGCATATTTTGTTTCCTCCTTATACTTTACGCGTATTGCACGCGCATAACATCTTTAAAATTATAACACACAAAACTTTAAAAATCAATAGTAAAAAACAGAAAAATGACAAAATAATATCAATCCCTTGCAGCTTTTTGTTGAATAATATTCATATTTTACAATTTTTCTCGAATTCAGAGTAAAGAAAATCGCAAAGCAGCTTAGCTTTTTTTGGATCCTTTCCGCCTGCAGAGTAATTGTCGATCCGATCTGCAGTCTTACAAAGCTTCGTGGTGCTGGTGACGAGAATCTCATCCGCGGAAAGAAGCTCCTCTTTCGTAAATTTTCTCTCCTCGAAAGGTATCCCAAAATGCTTGCACGCAAAAAGCAAATGTGCTCTTACAACGCCGGGTAAAATATGTTCGGATTTGGGATGAGTTATCAGTCTGCCCTGCTTTAATATCGAAATATTTGATTTTGTGCATTCTGTCACTATTCCGTCTTTAATGAAAACAGCCTCGTCAAATTTGTCCTTTTCTGCAGCCGTTGCAGATAAAACGGCAGGGATTAGATTTACCGTTTTTACATCGCAGTAGCCGTATCTTTTATCGGGAAAGGTGATAAGCTTCATAGGTCTTGGATCCTTTTCAATAGTTATCGGCTCAACCGTCACAAGCAGATTTGCGCCGCAGCCTATAGCCGAGTGGCGTCGGGTGGAAAGATCCCGCGATATTTGAACGTAAAGCATATACGTGTCTATCATCGACCTTATACCGATCTCTCTGAGCAAATCGGACAAAAAACGCCTTGTATAGCTATGCTTGATGCCCATTTTCTTCGCGTTATCAAGCAGCCTGTCGATATGCTCATTCTCCCACATTATCCGATCATAGGAGCCTATCACCGCGTCGTATACCGCGTCACCAAAGAAAATGCATCTGTCAGACAGCGGTATAAATATCTCCTCTCTTTTACCGAATTTACCATTATAATAAGCATAGGAATTCATAAATCTACCTCCCTTATACTTAACAGTATATTCGGGCTGATGATGCGCGGTTAAAACAAAAAAGCCCGACCGTTCGTCGGGCTAAAATATTAAAAAAACTTTGAGAAAACCACATTCCCATCAAAATCCTTGACGGTGAAGCATCTGTTCTCATAAATCATATAGGTTTTTGGATTGCCTTCCTTGGGGTAGGTGGTAGAGCCGGGGTTGAGATAGAAATTTTTATCTCCAAACTCCTCGCACTTAAGGACATGGGTATGTCCGTGAAGTAGAATTTCACCCTTGCGTAGGGGTGGGGGAGTGGTGGTGTTATGATGATGACCGTGGGTGGCAAAAACCGTAAGACCGTCCAGCGAAAGATAGCAATAGTCTGCCATAATCGGAAACTCAAGCACCATTTGGTCAACCTCTGCATCACAGTTGCCTCGAACGGCAAGAATATGGGTTTTGTTTTCGTTCAGAAGCTTGATAACACCCTGAGGGTTATAGGACTCGGTAAGATAGTTCCTCGGACCGAAGTAGAGCAGGTCGCCAAGCAGTAATATTTTATCGCATTTCTCTTTCTTGTAGAAAGAGATCACTTGTTCTGCGGCGATAAGATCACCGTGAATATCGGATGCAATCAGTAGCTTCATAAGTCACTCCTAAAATACTTTGTTTAGGATTATTCTACCACTTTTGAGAGCTCATTTCAATAGCAAAATAAAAAAATGCAGAAAATGTAAAAAAGTACTTGATTTTTTTAAAAGCTTGTGATATAATGACTACATCTGTGACTATGCCCATATGGCTATATTTATGCCTATCGGTAAAACAGTAATATTATCAGGACGGTCCTCTGCGATGCTCTGTACGAACGTCCGAAGTTAAAAGGAGGCCCAAAATGGAAAAGATCCAGGCTTTTGTAAGTGAGCAGCTTAAGACCGACGTTCCTAAGTTCGGTATCGGCGACGGCGTAAAGGTTTACGTTAGAATCGTCGAGGGTGAGAAGGAAAGAACCCAGATGTTTGAGGGTACCGTTATCGCTAAGCACGGCGGCGGCATCTCCGAGACCTTTACTGTAAGACGTGTTTCTTACGGTGTAGGCGTAGAGAAGACCTTCCCCCTTCATTCTCCCAACGTAGAGAAGGTTGTAGTATTCCGCGAGGCTAAGGTTCGCCGCGCTAAGCTTTACTACCTTCGCGACAGAGTTGGTAAGGCAGCAAAGGTTAAGGAAAAGGTTAACTAATCCTTATGATGCCAATATAAAAAGCAGGGTGCTTTTGCATCCTGCTTTTTATATTTTATACTATATTTTCGGGGAGCTGCTCTCCGCCGAGAACATGGAAGTGCAGATGTTTAACCGTCTGAGCCCCGTGCTCGCCGATGTTGGTAATAACCCTGTATCCCTTGGAAAGTCCAAGCTCTGTGGCGATCTTGGGAATTGCAGTGAAAATTCCTCTTAGGTAATCGGCATTCTCCTCGTTGACCTCATCTGCCGAGGGAATATGAAGCTTTGGTATCACAAGGCAGTGCACGGGAGCTTGGGGATTGATGTCGTGGAAGGCATAGCACCACTGATCCTCATACACCTTTTTCGAGGGAATATCTCCTTTGATAATTGAACAGAATATGCAATCCATAAATTTACACCTCACATTAACATTTATATAATTATATTAACATAATTTTCATTATTTTTCAATACTTTTATATAATTTCTTGACTTTTGTTTCATTTTGGTATAATATTTATATATCAAATATTTTGGAGTAGATATGCCATATAAGCTTTTTCCTTTGCCCGGCTTTCCGCTGGAAAGTGATATGTGGGAAGAACTGAAAAAAGAAAGCCGTCCTATAGTTGTTTACGGTATGGGAAACGGTGCCGATAAGCTGTTCGAGCGACTTGCACAGCTTGGAGTTAAGGTGAGCGATGTCTTTGCCTCAGACGGCTTTGTGCGCGGTCATTCCTTCCGCGGATACAGGGTAAAATCTCTGTCGGAAATAAAGGCTGAATACGAGGATTTCGTGATCCTTCTTTCCTTTGCCTCTAACAGAGAAGAGGTCGTTGATATGCTTTTCCGCATCAACGCGGAAAACGATATGTACGTGCCGGATATGCCGGTTGCCGATGTGAACGAATATTTTGACAAGAATTTTTATAACACCCATTACGATGAGATAATCAAGGCATACGATAGCCTTGAGGACGATGACTCCCGCGCTATATTTTCCTCGGTTATAAACTATAAGCTGAGCGGCAGAATGAGCTACCTTTTGTCCTGCTACTCAACGAGGGATGAAATATACTCTCTAATGCCCACCGAAAGCTTTATCAATACTGTTGATGCAGGAGCATATAACGGCGACACGGCAAGGGAGGCAAAGGTGTATTTTCCTAATCTTAAGAAGATATATGCTATTGAGCCTGACAAGAAGAATTATAAGAAACTCGTTAAATATTCCGAGGCAGAACCTGATATTAACATAATTCCAATTAATGCAGCAGCCTGGAGCGATAACACGGGCGGTCTGTTTTACGGCAGCGGAAATCGCAACTCAACGGCGGTCGCAACTGCATCCTTTGAGCATAGCGAGGATCGGGTGTCGATGGTGAAAATTGATAGCTTAACCGATAAAAAGATAGACTATATTAAGTACGACGTTGAGGGGGCTGAGCGAGAGGCTCTCGATGGCTCGCGGAATACAATTCTTCGTGATAATCCCACGCTGCTCATCTCACTTTATCACAGAAGCCGCGATATTTTCGAGCTTGTTAATTACGTCAGAAAGAAGTATCCTGATTATAAGCTTTATCTTCGACGTCTCAGATGCCTTCCCGCCTGGGAAATTGACCTTATTGCAGTAAATCTGAAAGGAAACAGATAATGAAAAGACCTGAAATTTTATCCCCCGCAGGTAATTTTGAAAAGATGCGCGCGGCTATTCTTTACGGAGCAGACGCGGTCTATCTTGCGGGACATATATTTGGTATGCGTGCCGCAGCGGATAACTTCTCCATCGAGGAGCTTGCCGAGGCGGTTGAGTATGCCCATGCTCGCGGTGTAAAGGTGTATCTTACCCTTAATACTATGCCGAGGGAGTATGAATATCCCGCGCTTCGCAAATATTTAAGCGATCTTTCGCATATAAATATTGATGCGATGATAATTGCCGACGTTGGCGTGCTTATGCTTGTCAAGGAGATGCTTCCCGATATGGAGATCCATATTTCCACTCAGGCAAATGCCACAAGCGCGGCTGCCTGCCTTGCCTGGTATGCCCTTGGCGCAAAGCGCGTTGTGCTTGCAAGAGAGCTTACCCTTGACGAAATCAAGGCTATCAGGGCGGGAATACCCGATGAGCTTGAGATCGAGTGCTTTGTTCACGGCTCAATGTGCGTGTCCTACAGCGGCAGATGTCTGCTGTCTAATCATATGGTGGGTAGAGATGCGAACCGCGGAATGTGCGCTCAGCCCTGCAGATGGAATTACACCATAAAGCATTACGAGATTGAGGAGGAGAAGCGCCCCGATTGCAGGATGCCCGTAGAGGAGATCAACGGTGAGACCTTTATTATGGCAAGCCGTGATACCTGTACCATAGAGCATATTCCCGAGCTTGTGGAGGCGGGCATCAATTCCTTTAAGATAGAGGGCAGAATGAAGTCTGCCTACTACACCGCCGTGGTGACGAATGCCTATAAAATGGCTCTCGACTCCTATTTCTCGGGCAATTATCAGTACGATGCCGAGTGGTATCGCGAGCTTGAATCGGTGAGCCACAGAGATTATTATACGGGATATTATTTTACCGATTCTCACGCTGATGCAAATCTTGCATCTAATAACGGCTATATCAAGGATAAGGCGTATCTTGCGGTTGCTACTTCTTATGATGCGGAAAGCGGGCTTGCAGAGTTTACCCAGCGCAATAAAATGTGCTTTGGCGATGCTGCTGAAATATTAACTCCGGGTAAGATCGGTAGGGAACTGACGGTTGGTGAGCTTTTTGATGAGAATATGAATCCAATAGAAAGCACCCCTCACCCCTATATGAAGTTTTATATGAAAGTACCTTTTGAAATACGCGAGGGAGATATTCTTCGCGCAAAGTAAGGAAAAATTGCCGTGTTTATTTTAGAAATTCTTAAAGCTATAATTATTGGTGCGGTTGAGGGAATTACCGAGTGGCTTCCCATAAGCTCAACGGGGCATATGATATTACTCGACGAGCTTATCAAGCTGGACGTGTCCGAGGCGTTTCTTGAGATGTTTCTCGTCGTTATTCAGCTTGGTGCAATATGCGCTGTTCCCGTGCTTTTCTGGGATAGGCTCTGGCCCTTGTCGAAAAAGAAAAGCCCCGAGGAAAGACGCGGAGTCCTTAATCTGTGGGGCAAGGTAATAGTCGGAGCAATACCCGCGGCATTGATCGGTCTGCTTCTTGACGACCTTCTTGACGCCTATCTTTATAATTATGTTGTTGTTTCCATAGCGCTTATAGTTTATGGCATAGCCTTTATTTTCGTGGAAAAATTTAAGGCAGAAAAGAATTTTCGTATTGAAAAGGTCGAAAACCTGACATATATCGACGCGCTGAAGATCGGCGCGTTTCAGACCCTTTCTCTTATACCCGGCACGTCCCGCTCGGGCTCAACTATCCTTGGCGGAATAATCAGCGGTGTATCGAGAGAGGCGAGCGCGGAGTTCTCATTCTTTATGGCTATCCCAATTATGCTTGGCGCATCGGGGCTTAAGGTACTGAAGTTTATTCTCGAGGGCTTCACGGCAAGCGTTGGGGAGATTATTCTTCTGCTTATCGGAATGGTCGTTTCCTTCCTTGTTTCATTCTTCGTAATCAAGTTCCTTATGGATTTCGTAAAGCGCCACGATTTTAAGATATTCGGCTATTACCGTATAGGGCTTGGACTTTTGGTTATTATTTACTTTTTGATTAAGAGCTTTGTTTGATTAGAGGTTTTTATTATGAGCAGTAATAAGCTACATTTAGATGTTGAACGATGTTTTAATAAAAAAATGGGCAGGGAGCTTTTATATCTTTCCGCCGGGGACATTACCAAGACGGGCAGGGTGGAGAATCACCTTATCCGCGATGAGAAAAATCTCTATTACAGAGAGGATAAGTCGAAGAAAATCAGCGTTTTTCTTCCCGAGAGCTACGACGGAGTGACACCCCATGATATACTTTATTTCTTCGATGCGCAGAATCTATTCTGTATGGCAGGAGAATATACCGAGAACAGTGATCCCTATGGCTCATGGCAGCTTGATCTGGTTATTTCGCAGCTTCACCGTCAGTATGGTAAAAATATCATAGTCGTTGGCATTGATAACGCGGATATGTACAGAAGCCACGAGCTGTTTATGAATCCCGAGAGATTCGGAAAGCTTACGCCACTTGCGACAGATATTCCAGATGATAATTTCTCAAAGGGATATCTTGAGAGCCTCTCAGGCTTTATGGTGACCACTCTGCACGATTTTATTAAGGAAAAATACTGCGTTAAAGAGGATAATATCGGAATTGGCGGTTCATCAATGGGCGGCATTGCCTCCTTCTTCTGCGGACTTTACGAGATGGGCTTCTATAAGTACGTGCTGTCCTATTCTCCTGCGTACGGACTTTATGAGATGAGCGCCTTTGAGAATTTGTTTAAGATCATTGATCTTAAAAAATATACGGACAAGCTGCCGAGAATACATATTTACTGCGGCGGAGGAGATCCGCTTGAGCAGATGCTGCTTCCCTCGGTAAAGGCTATGAAGGCTACTCTTGTGACTTACGGCTACTCGGGTGACAAAATCTTTGAGAGCTACGATTTAAAGAAGCCTCACAACGAGGAATCCTGGCGACTTGTATTGCCTGAGAGCTTTTCACTACTTTTGGATCTAAAATTAGAGGAAAAATAATATGACACAGAAAAGAAATAAAATTAAGCTTGCTATTGTTGATTTTATAATAATCACCCTCGGCGCCCTGATATCCGCTGCGGCGATATTCTTCTTTATGATACCCAGCCACGTCGCGGTGGGCAGCGGATCGGCACTTGCTATGATACTCAGCAACTTTATTCCTTTGCCTATCTCGGTTATCAGCCTGGCGATAAACCTAATTCTGCTTATCCTTGGCTTTATTCTGATCGGTCCCGAGTTCGGTGCAAAGACGGTGTATGCCGCTATAATGGTGCCTCTGTTTATGGGTATGTTTGAGCTTCTGCTACCCGATTTCAAGTCACTGACTGACGACCCGTTGCTTGACGTAATGTGTTACATATTGGTGGTGGGAATGGGAATGGCTATTCTTTTCTCCAGAAACGCCTCCTCAGGCGGTCTTGATATCGTTGCTAAGATAATGAATAAATATCTCAAGATGGAGCTTGGCGAGGCAAGCTCATTGGCAGGAATTGCCGTTGCCCTTAGTTCGGCATTTGTGTATGACACAAAGACGGTTGTTCTTAGTGTACTCGGTACGTATTTTGGCGGAATGGTGCTTGATTACTTTATTTTTGGTATGAGACTGAAGAAAAAGGTATGCATAATCTCGCCCAAGCTGGATGAGTTTAAAAGCTTTATTCTCAACGATCTTCACAGCGGTGCAACTATATATGAAAACTACGGCGCATACGGTAATGAATCCCATAAGGAGATTGTGACAATCGTTGATAAGGGCGAGTACAGAAAGCTTATGGATTTTATCAGAATAACCGATTCAAAGGCATTTGTCACCGTATATGCAGTAAAGGAAATGCAGTATCAGCCAAAGGATAAAAATAACAAAAACGAGGCGAAATAATTGCCTCGTTTTTTATGTGAAAGTTAAACAGCATCGTTAATCTGCTCCCATTTGATAGGACGCTCTCCACGACTCTCAAGAAATGCATTCGCTTTTACAAAGTGACCGCATCCAAAGAATCCTGCGTATGCAGACAGCGGACTTGGGTGGGCGCACTCAAGAACAAGGTGATTTTTGTTTGTGACAAGCGTTTTCTTTGCTCTTGCATTTCCGCCCCAGAGCATAAACACAACAGGAGTATCCTTCTCGTTAATGATCTCAATTATCCTGTCGGTAAGGATCTCCCAGCCCCGTCCCTTGTGACTCTGGGGAGAGGCCTCTCTGACGGTGAGAGTGGTGTTAAGCAGCAGAACTCCTTGCTTTGCCCAGCCGATAAGCTCGCCGCAGGGGGGCTCGTCTATATCAAGCTCATCTTTAAGCTCCTTGAAAATATTTTTCAGCGAGGGCGGAGGAGGCGTGCCTTCCTTAACAGAGAAGCAGAGCCCATGCGCCTGACCGTATCCGTGATAGGGATCCTGACCTAAAATAACCACGCGGGTATTCTCGTATGAGGTGTAGCGCAGCGCGTTGAAAATATCATTCATAGGTGGGTAAATTCTGCGACTGAAATATTCGGTTTTAAGAAATTCGCGTAAGTTTAAGTAGTATTCCTTTTGGAATTCGTCCTTTAATAAGGAATCCCAATCGTTGCCGAGTGAAACCATAATTTTCTCCAAGTTTTTTCTTTATTTTATCATATCACTCTTGCTAAGTCAATAGAAAAGCCCGCAAAACGCGGGCTTTCTGATCAAAATATGCTTTCTATGGTTTTTGACGAGGTTAGTGGCGAATACTGCCAGGAATCTATATGCGTCACCTCGTCGGGATCGATAAAATAGGAGAGCGGAGCAATGTCAACTGTAGAATCATCCGTATCGATTATGATGAGCTTTATCTTCATTTTGTCCGGAATAATACTTTTTATGTAAACGGCGGCGGTCTGCCCGGGGCGAACGTCCTCGCGATACTCTGCAAGTCCTGCCAGATTTGGTGTCAGCTCTATAAATACACCGTAGCTTTCAACGCTCCGAATTATGCCTCGCACCGTCTGCCCCTCAGAAAACATTTTTGCGTTTTCCTCCCAGGTGCCGAGTAGCTCTCTTGTTGATACGTAGATTCTGCCGCGCTCGTCAATGCCCTTTACAACGCAATTGATAAGCTCACCAACGCTGAGTCTGGCTGACGGATGAGAGATTCTCGACACGGATATACAGTCGATAGAGAGTAGGGAGATCCTGCCGCATCCGATATCTACGAATGCGCCGAAGCCCTCGAGATGTGTCACCTTTGCGGGAATGATGTCTCCCGGGCAAAGCGCGTTAAGATAGTTAACAACGCATTCTCGCTGCGCTGCGCGTCGGGATAGAATTGCCGTAGTCTCTCCGATTTGAGAGGTCTTGAAGCCGCATACCTTAAAGCAAACCGTCTTTCCCACTCGGGTGAGAATGGCGATATCCTTTATATGATCTCCCTCGGGAGAGTACTCTACCTCATCTCTCGGAATAATTCCTTTTACCCCAGCGCAAAGCTCAACGTGCAGATTGAAATTATGATCGCATAAAACCACAGGAGCCTCCAGAATGATCTGTCGCTCCAAAGCGCGCTCAAGACCTGCTCTTGATGAGATGTATTCATAATTTCGTGCAGTCTTAATTAATAATCCTTCGGGCTTATATTCGTTCATAGCCGCTACCTTTCCTTAAATCTTTTTCTAAATCATAGTAAAGATTATGCCTGTGGTAGCGCAAATATTCCTGTGCGAGTCAGCCCTCGTCGGTTCCTCCCCCCGTAAGACCGAAGCTTACCTCGATGGCGCTGTTTACACTGCTCATGGTCTCCTCACTCAGATGTCCCATCTTCTCCTTCAGCCTTTTTTTATCTATGGTTCTTATCTGCTCCAAAAGAATTATACTGTCCTTTGCAAGTCCTGCGTCCTCACCCGGAACGTCTATGTGGGTGGGAAGCTTCGTTTTACTCATTCTTGAGGTTATAGCCGCTGCAATAACCGTAGGACTGTACTTGTTTCCCACGTCGTTTTGTACTATCAGCACAGGTCGAAGTCCGCCTTGCTCGCTGCCGATAACAGGACTGAGATCGGCATAATAAATATCACCGCGTTTTATGTTCATTTTTTCGTTCCTTTTTTCCTTAATGGGAATTTCCTTCTCCTTAGTCTTACATAGTTATTCTGCCATTTTTTTTGCATTTTAAACAGTCTTTTGCTTGAATACTGTTTACTATTATTCTATGACGAATGCTTTTTTTGTTTCAATTTATAAAAAAATATTGACTTTTATAAAAAAAACATATATAATGTTTACACAAGAATATGATGGAGGTTCATATATGTCAAACATCTGGCATGACATTTCCCCCAAGAGAATTAATCCCGAGGACTTTATCTGCGTTATAGAGATTTCCAAGGGAAGCAAGAAAAAGTATGAGCTTGATAAGGAGACAGGATATATTATCCTTGACAGAATCCTTTACACCTCTACTCACTATCCTGCAAACTACGGCTTTATTCCCAGAACCTACGGTGATGACGGCGACCCTCTTGACGTTCTTCTTATCTGCGCAGAAGGACTTGAGCCCATGTCGCTCGTGCGTGCTTATCCCATCGGAGTTATCACTATGATCGATAACGGCAGATATGACGAGAAGATCATCGCTATTCCGTTTAACGATCCCAACTACAATCATTATCAGAGCATTGATGAGCTTCCCAAGCACATCTTTGACGAGATGACTCATTTCTTTAAAGTCTATAAAAATCTTGAGAACAAGGATACCGTGGTTGACGATGTTCACGGCAGAGAAGAGGCGATCAAAATCATCTCTAACGGAATTGACAGCTATATTGAATCATTCTGTAAGTAAAAGTATAACGGAGCGAGCCATCTGGCTCGCTCCGCCTTTTTGTTATGCGTGGTTGCTTGCTACCTCTTCGTTATCCATAAACAGCATAGAAATGCACCATATACCTGCAAGAGCTATAAGCGTGTATATAATTCTTGCAACTATTGCGGTCGCACTGCCGCATATCCAGGCAACGAGGTCAAAGGAGAATAATCCGACAAGTCCCCAGTTGAGCGCGCCGATTATAATCAATGCAAGCGCGATTTTGTTTACAATATTCATAGAATGTGACCGTACCTTTTCAAATTTTCTCTGGACCATTCCGTCTTGATACGGCACGATCCGTTTTTATTTTCCCACTAATTTCGGGATTTATGCAAGCTGTGGCAGAATTATTCGTCAAAGCAGGGAATAATATCACCAAACTCATCCTTCATTTTTTCAAGAGCGCGCTTTTCTATTCTTGAAACGTATGAACGCGAAATGCCGAGATGTCTTGCCACCTCACGCTGGGTTCTTGGCTGAAAGCCCTTAAGACCGTATCTTAAAACGATAATTTCCTTTTCCCTCGGCGAAAGCACCGTGTCAACGAGCAGACGCAGTTTTTCTATATGTACCTTTAGGTCCAGATCGCTCTCGATGGTTTCGGGCACGCTGATTATATCAAGGTAGGTAAGAGGATTTCCGTCCTTGTCTACGTCTATCTGGTCGTTTATGGAGATTTCAACTCCTCTTTTCTTTTTGCTTCTGAAAAACATTAGAATTTCGTTTTGAACGCATTTTGCGCCATAGGTGGCAAACCTCGTGCCGAAGGTGGGTTTAAATGAGTCCACCGCCTTAATAAGTCCGAGGCTGCCTATCGACAGCAGCTCGTCGGGATATTCGTAGGAGGAATAGTACTTTCTTATTATGTGCGAAACGAGGCGGAGATTATGCTCAATAATTTTGTCCCTTGCTCGCTCGTTGCCCTCAGCCATTTTGGCAAAAAGCTCGTTTTCCTCCTGCCTTGAGAGCGGCGGCGGAAAGCTCTGACTGTCCTCAATACCGAGAATAAGAGAAATAAATCTTAGCAGTAAAGTGCCTATTTTCATATTTATCTGCCCCTTAAAACAAAAAATTCAGCCAACGACGCAACACATCGTTGGCTGGTTGAATATATGCATATGCCGCTTGTACTCTTTACCGCTTTTCCATAAATTTCGCGTATTCGGGAGTCATAATAAAGTATCCTTTCCCTGCTTCCAGTGTGATAAGCTTCTTTCCAATCGTGCTTTCCAGCTTTTTATTCATAATGGAAATGTGGGTTCTTATGCTTGACGGCTCTGGCATACGTGCGGGCTTGAAGGCATACTTTAATATGCTCTGTGCATTTTGGGGAACAGGATAGCTCCTTATTAGATAACGGAGTATCATAGCCTCGGTTTTGGTAAGGCTCACCCGAGTGTTAAAATAATAAACTCCAACGGTGCTGCTCGACGCGTCAAAGCCACCGAGGTAATAATCACCGATTCTCGCGCGGTTATTTTCGTTTGCATAGCCGATTATTTTCTCCGCAAGAGCGGGGGTAAAATGTGGCTTTGTAAATACACCATCGAATATAGCGGGGTAGTGCGGGGGAGGAGAAGACTCGGTAAGAGCAAACACGGGCATATCACTCTTATAGGATTTTATTCTCGACACGTAGTCGTTTATATCTGGAAAGCTTTCAGGAGCTATTATCAGCGCTGCGCGGTAAAGCTCAGAAACCTCCGACAGCGCCTCGTGGGGAGTAGCAGCATAAGACAGTATGCTCATATAGTGAAAGGTGTCAGAAATGCTTCTTGCGATTTTCTTGTTTTGACTTATGATAAGTAGCATAGGTTTCTCTTTTCTTTTAGTGATTTTGATTATACACGGAATATCCGCGCTTGTCAATAGCAAACGACTTGACAGAGGAGAAAAAAAGTTGTATAATTAAAGAAAAACATTACAGAAGGTTCGTTTATGAAAACAGTATTGATTACAGGTGGCTCGCGCGGCATTGGAAAAGCTATGGTAGAGCTGTTCTGTGAGAATGAATATAAGGTAGCCTTTACCTACAAAAGCTCCGAATCGCAGGCAAAAAGCTTGGCAGAAGCAACGGGAGCTATCGCCATAAAGGCTGACAGCGCCTCTGAAGACGAGGTTCTTCGGGCAGTAAAGCTGGCTGAGGGTGAACTCGGCAAAATCGATTGCCTTATCAACAACGCGGGCATATCCTCCTTTTCTCTTTTCACCGACCTGACGCTTGAGGAGTGGAACAGACATCTTGCGACAAATCTCACAGGCGCCTTTCTTTATTCCCGAGCCGTGATTCCCGGTATGGTATCAAGAAAGCAGGGAAGAATAATTAATATCACGTCAATGTGGGGTATAGTCGGTTCCTCCTGCGAGGTGCATTATTCCACGGCAAAGGCAGGGCTTATCGGTATGACTAAGGCTCTTGCCAAGGAGCTTGGTCCCTCGGGCATCACCGTTAACGCTATTGCCCCCGGGCTTATTGCCACCGATATGAACGCCTGCTTGTCAGAGGAGGACATCAATGCGGTTGTCGAGGAAACGCCTCTTATGCGAGTCGGACTGCCCTCCGAGGTAGCTCGCGCGGCTCTTTTCCTTGCGGGTGACGGTGCTTCCTTTATCACCGGAGAGGTAATGAATCTAAGTGGCGGCTATATAATGTAAATATTTTTTAAATAACACTTGCATTTTAGTCATTAATGTGATATAATAACTCAGTCGTTGTTAAACGACGCTTTCGGTGTGTCGGATGGAGTCATACCAGTCGGGGCAGTAGCGGCGCCTTGTACCTGAAATCCGCTATAGCAGGGATCAATTCC
>JAZNZI010000111.1:0-7882 GCA_045594865.1 Eubacteriales bacterium
GTATTCACCGACGCTGCTCTTACTAAGCTTTCCAACTTCAAGAATGTTATTATTCCCGCAACAGGTGAGGCTAACTGATTTAAAATCAAAAGGATCAAAGCTTAAAAAGCTGAAATGAACTTATAAACCAAATAAAAACGGGCTGTCTATAACTCAAGTTTTAGGCAGTCCGTTTTTGTTAGAAAACTATTGACAAATACCCTATGGGGGTATATAATATAGGTGTAAAAAAATAATTTGGGAGAAAAATATGGAAAACGTAAAGGAAATAAAGGTCTGCGAGCATTGCGTCTCGGGAAAGCCCGATTCGGCTGAATGCTGCGGCAGGACTCGCACAAGGGACGAAAAGGAGCTTCGCACGCTGAAAAACCGCCTCAGTCGCATTGAGGGACAGATACGCGGAATATCCGGAATGATCGACTCGGACGCCTATTGCGTGGACATACTTACACAGGTATCGGCGGTGCAGGCAGCTATCAGCTCATTTGCCACCGTTCTGCTCGCCCAGCATATAAACGGCTGTGTTGTTGAGGATATAAAGAGCGGCAGGACCGAGACCGCAGACGAGCTTTGCAAGGTCGTCGAGAAGCTTATGAGGTAGGAAGAAAATATGAGAAGCTATAACGTTAGCGGAATGAGCTGCGCCGCCTGCTCGGCAAGGGTGGAAAAGGCAGTATCGGGAACCGAGGGAGTAAGCTCCTGCTCGGTAAATCTGCTTACCAATTCAATGACCGTGGAGGGTACTGCCACCGATGAAGCAATAATTGCCGCGGTGGTAAAGGCAGGCTACGGCGCAAGCCCCAAGGGCGCTGAAAACAAGAAAAATGTAAATAATAATAGTCAAAAAGACGAGCAAAGGGGCATAACCGCACGACTTATAGCCTCGGTGGCTCTGCTCGTTCCGCTTATGTATCTCTCTATGGGACACGTTATGTGGGGCTGGCCCCTGCCTGCGTTTCTATCGGGCAATGCCGTAGCAATAGCAATACTGCAAATGCTTATCTCGGGACTTGTGCTGGTGATAAATCAGCGCTTCTTTATCAGCGGAATCCGCGCGGTTATTAACCGCTCGCCAAATATGGATACCCTGGTTTCGCTCGGCTCCGGCGTGTCATATATATATAGCATTGCCATCACCCTGATGATGAGTGCCGCAGAGCATCCCGACCACTACCTGCATCAGCTCTATTTTGAGTCGGCGGCAATGATCCTCGCGCTTATTACGGTGGGCAAAATGCTCGAGGCGAGGGCAAAGGGCAAAACCACCGACGCTATCAACAGTCTGCTGAAGCTTGCGCCAAGAACCGCAACCGTTGTAAGAGACGGAAGGGAGCTTACTATCCCCGCCGCAGAGGTGCGCGTGGGTGACGTATTTCTTGTTCGCCCGGGCGAGTCTGTGCCCGTGGACGGAGTTGTCCTTGAGGGACACAGCAGCATTGACGAGTCAGCCCTGACGGGCGAGTCTGTCCCCGTGGATAAATCGGTAGGCGACCATATACTCGCCGCCACCCAGAACACCTCGGGCTTTATGAGATGTGAGGCGACCAAGGTGGGCGACGATACCGCCATTGCCTCGGTTATCAGAATGGTAGAGGACGCCTCGGCAAGCAAGGCGCCTATAGCAAAGATCGCCGATAGGGTTTCGGGCATTTTCGTGCCTGCGGTTATTCTTATCGCTCTTGTCACCTTTGGCGCCTGGATGATAATTGACGGTGACGTAGGCGGCGCGCTATCCCACGGAATTTCGGTGCTTGTAATAAGCTGTCCCTGTGCCCTTGGACTTGCAACCCCCGTGGCAATTATGGTGGGCAGTGGCGTTGGCGCAAGGCTTGGCGTGCTGTTCAAGTCTGCCGAGGCTCTTGAGCTGACGGGCAGGGCAAGGACGGTTGCCCTTGACAAGACGGGCACGATAACCTGCGGAAAGCCCCAGGTCGTAAGCGTTATTTGCGATAAAAGCTCTACCGAAAAGGAGCTTCTCTCTGTCGCCTTCGCTATTGAAAAGCAGAGCGAGCATCCTCTCGCAAAGGCGGTTGCCGATTATGCCAAGAGCTATTCGGCGGATATTTCGGTCAGCGACTTCAAGGCCCTTGCGGGAAGCGGGGTTTATGGAAGAGTTCAGACAGAGTTCAGTGAGCAGACAAAAACGATTGAGAATCGTTTTTGCCGTAGCGAATGCGCAGAAACAAGGAGTAATGGGAGCGAGGCTTGCCTCACGAGCAGTGCGACTATGTTTCAAGAGTCGGTTCAGAGTGAGGTGTATGGCGGAAGCTATAAGTTTATTTCTACGATCTGCGATCTGTCAGCGTATAAGGATGATTACGACAGGCTGACTGCCGAGGGCAAAACACCTCTGTTCTTCACCCGCGACGGCGCGCCCCTCGGTCTTATTGCGGTGGCTGATACGGTTAGAGAGGACAGCGCCGAGGCTATAGCCGACATGAAGGCTATGGGACTTCGGGTGGTTATGCTGACGGGTGACAACTCCCGCACGGCAGAGGCTATCGGCAGGGCGGCAGGAGTGGACGAGGTAATAGCCGAGCTTCTCCCCGATGGCAAGGAGGCGGCTATCCGCGCCCTTTCGGAGAAAAGCACCACCGTTATGGTGGGTGACGGCATCAACGATGCGCCCGCCCTCACCCGTGCGGACGTGGGTATGGCTATCGGCGGCGGCACCGACATCGCCATTGAGTCTGCTGACGTGGTGCTTATGCGCGACTCGCTCTCCGACGTGGTGGATGCCATTCGCCTCGGTAGGTCGGTGCTGCGCAACATTCACCAGAATCTATTCTGGGCGTTCTGCTACAACCTTATCGGCATTCCCCTGGCGGCAGGACTGTTCGGTCTTACGCTGAACCCTATGTTCGGCGCGGCGGCAATGAGCCTTTCTTCATTCTGTGTGGTGACTAACGCTCTCCGCCTTAACACCTTTAAGTCAAAATATAATAAACAAAACAAAAAACATATAAGAAAAGAGAAAAAGCCAATGAAAATCACAATGAAAATCGAAGGTATGATGTGCCCTCATTGCGAGGCGAGAGTACGCGACGTGCTTAGCGCGCTCCCCTGCGTTGAGTCGGCAGAGGTAAGCCACAAGGATGATATGGCGCTCGTCACTCCCAAGGGCGATTGCCCGAGAGAAGCGCTTATCTCGGCGGTAGAGGGCGCGGGATACAAGGTTATTTCGGTAGAATAATCCTTATCAGAGAAAAGGTGAGCTTGTGTTTTAAGCTCACCTTTTAAAATTTCGTCAAAATTATCTCTTGCAATTTTCCTCAAAATATGGTAAAATATTAACGTAAGAAGCCTATTTTTGACAGCAGAGGAGGGGAGTGTATGCACAAGATCGGCGATAAGATTATGTATGGTGCAGGTGGCGTTATGACCATAGTTGACATCAGAGAGGAGTCGATCATCGACACCCCTCGCGAGTACTTTGTGCTTCGCCCTACGCTGTCCCGCTCGGACTCCTTTACCTTCGTTCCCGTGGATAACGAGCGTCTGGTTGCCGCTATGCGTCCGCTGCTTACGAGGGACGAGCTTATCGCGCTCCTGCACGAGAGCCGCGATATTCCCCCTATCAAGTGGATTAACGAGAACCGCGCCCGTCAGGAGTTCTTTAAAAGGGTGATGGAGTCGGGTGACCGCAGGCAGATCGTCGCTATGATAAACGCCATCGACGAGAATGCTAAGCGCCGTGAGGCAGAGGGAAAGAAGAACTTCCTCTCCGACGAGAACGCAAGGGCAAAGGCTATCCGCCTTCTCCTTTCGGAATTTGCCGTAGTGCTTGATATATCCGAGGAGGAGGTTCCCGCATTTATCAGGGGCGAGCTTGCCTGATAAAGGCTTGACGTAAATAAATAAACCTATTGCCGAGGTGGTTTCACCTCGGTTTTTTGTTTGTGAAAATATACAATTCTTTAAGGCAGGTTTTAGTAAACTTGCTAATTTTTGCTTTTATGGGTATTTTTTACATTAAACGTATTGACATTTGGTTCTTGATGCTTTATACTGTAGTAAACTTACTATTAGTAAACTTACGAATTGCAAATTTACAATTTGATTTGGAGACAGAAGTATGGCACACATTTACAACAAAAGGCAGAACACGAGGCTTGAGATAATTCAGCTCGCCTCCAGGCTTTTTATCCACGAGGGATATTCAAAAACCTCCATTAATAAGATATCAAAGGAGCTTGACATCAGCCTTGGTAACATCACCTTTTATTTTCCTACCAAGGAGCATCTCTATGCGGTGATAATTGACGAGCTGTTTGATTTTCAGAACGAGGTAATGGAGCGCGAGGCGGCAGAGGGATACAGCTCGGTGCTTGCCTTTTGTCTTGAGCTTACCGCGATAGCTGCCGTCTGTGAGGAGAGCGAGGTTGCCCGCGACTTTTACGCTTCGGCATATTCCTCGCCGCTGACGCTTGACCTTATCCGTAAGAACGATACGGGAAAGACGAAGAAGGTGTTTGCAAACTACCGTCCCGATTGGACCGACGAGCAGTGGATAGCCACCGAGAACATAGTGTCTGGTATAGAGTACGCGACTATAATGACGAGGGAGGAAAACACTCCTCTGCCTCTGCAGATAGAGAAGACCCTTGATACCATTCTCTACCTATACGGCGTGCCCGCCGATCTTCGCGCGGCGAAGATAAAAAAGGTGCTTAGTATGGACTATCGCGCCCTCGGGCACAGGCTTCTTTCCGACTTTACCGAATATATTGATAAGGTCAACGAGATATAACTTAGTAAATATTATTGGAGGACAACTCTATGAAAAGAACACTCACAACAACCCTTATGACACTTTTGCTTTGTGTCTGTATGGTATTCGGCTTGACTGCTTGCGGTGGCTTTACACAAGACGATATCGACAACGCAGTAAATAGTGCTACGGCAGAGCTTAACGGTCAGATCTCCGCACTTGAAGCGGATATTGCCGACAAAGCAGCAAAAATCTCCACGCTTGAAACCGAGAAAGCGGCTCTCACTACCGAGAAAAGCGAGCTTGAAGCTGACATAATTACTCTTGAAGCGGAAAAGGCAACCCTTGAAGCAGACAAAGCCGAGCTTGAAGATGAGGTAGATGTGCTTGAGGCAGAAAAGAAAGCTCTTTCCGACGAGAACGCAGAGCTTGAAGCAAGCATCACCGCAAAGAACGGTGAAATCGCAACGCTTAATTCTTCTATTACTTCACTTACCTCTGAAAAAGCAACCCTTCAAACAAAGGTAAGCGAGCTTGAAGCAAGCATTACCGCAAAGAATACCGAAATTGCTACTCTTACTTCTTCCGTTGCTACTCTCACAGAGGAAAAAGCAACTCTTACCGCAAAAGTATCCGAGCTTAACACAGAAATAACAACTCTCAAAGAAAGAATAGCAGAGCTTGAAGAAAGCGGCGAAACAGACGGAACGGAGATAACCGAGCTTAAAGCAAAGGTTTCCACTCTTGAATCCGAGAAAGCAACCCTTACTACAAAGGTAAGTGAGCTTGAAGCAAGCATTAGTACGAAGAACAACGAAATTGCTACCCTCAATTCTTCTGTTACTACACTTACAGAGGAAAAATCAACCCTTACTGCAAGAGTAACCGAGCTTGAAGGAACTATCACAGATAAGAACGCAACAATCGCAGACCTTGAAGCAGACGTTGCAACTCTTACTTCCGAAAAGGCAACCCTTGAAGAACAGATTACCACCCTTAACGGAACTATTATCGCAAAGAATAATGAGATAGCAACGCTCAATTCATCAATTTCTTCTCTCAACACCGAAAAGGCAAATCTTACGGCAAGAGTAACCGAGCTTGAAGCAAGCATTACAACAAAGGATGAAGCGATTGCAGACCTTAATTCTTCCATTACCACTCTTCAGAGCGAAAAGGCAAATCTTGAATCGCAAATTACAGAGCTTCAGAATAAAAACGATGAGCTTGAAAAGGAAAATGCAACACTCAAAAACTGCCTTGCAGGCAACCACGCAAGTGATAAATATATCTACACCGACAACGGCGACGGTACACATACCAAGACTCACGAGTGCGGCGTTATCGTAGGTGAACCCGAAAATCACACCATAGAAAACCATGTCTGCACCGGTTGTGGCACGATGGAGATCGTAGTCAGATTTGATGCGGACGATTACGAATGGAAAACAGGCGATACGCTCTACTTCTGCCGCGTTTCTCGTAACAATCAATGGGAGGAATATTGTTTCACCGCAACAGTTGCCGAGGATGGCACGGTCACTTGGACGTCTGATAAGACTCTCTATTGGGATGGTACAGGCGAGCATCGGTTGTTCGTTAGCTATCCGTGTACCGCTGTAGGTTGGGATGACTTTATGATTCCCACCGACCAAAGCGATGTTGATAAACTCAAGGAAGCCGACTGCATGAACGCACGGTGGATAGGCACACCTACAACCAACGTTATCGAGTTCGAGCTGAAGCACCGCATGGCAAAGATTACGGTTAATTATGTGATTGCATCTCAGTTTGATCTGGATGCACCTATTATCGCAGAAATATATAGCAATGCAATGTATTGCATATTCAGAGATGCTGACGGATTGCCTATTATCACCTCTGTTGGACAGTACGATGCTTGGATAACTCCTTATCATAACGCCAATCAGTTTACCGTTTACGTTGCGCCCGGTGAGTACAATACTGACGGAATGTTTAAGTTCTATGTTGGTGATGCAGAAGTGCAAATTGAAATAACAACTCCCGGAGCTGTAACACTTGAAGAAGGCGGCGAGTACACCTTTGATGTTAAGGTAGGACAGGATGTGTTTAGAATCGCGGAAGTATCAATGGGTGACATCGATAGTCCCTTCGGTGACGGTTGGCACAATGAAATAGACCTCAAAGCAATCGGAACTCAAGATATCGGCAAGACCACTTGGGAGGTGGGCGATCAGATCATAGTAACCTTTACATCCCCAAGCTTCGGCACACAGTATGGAACGCTTACCTATGACGGCAACGTTGGTTCGTGGTCGACGGACGTGAGCTTCTCGTACCTCGAGGGTGAAATACCTACCGTTAGCGCAATATATGCACCGTGCTATGAGGTAGTAGACGGTAATATGCAGTTGAAGGACGGTATGCAGCTTGGAATGACGGAGTATATCTCGGCGGCTTGCAGTATCACGGATGAAACACTCAATATCAGCTTTAAGGGCGCAACCCGTAATTACAGCCGCCTGCGTATTTCCGCATTACCCGGTCAGACCTTGACGGTTAACACAACAGACTTCACTCCTGCAGGTGCAACCGATGCGGCGACCGATGCGTACACTCTTACCGCCGATGAAAACGGAAATACTTACCTTTACGGTACTTTCGCAGAGGGAGCAACGGTAAGTGTGAAGCAGGGCGAAGTAACTCTTGCAGATTATACCTTCACCGCTGAGAAGCATCCCGAAGGCACAAAATCGGGCATAAACTATGCGCTGGATGCAAGACCTATCATAGACGGTACTTTGGGCGGTAAGACCGAAGCTACCGAAGATGACATCACTGCCTTGGTGGAACAGCTCAAAGCTTATGTGGATAACGGAATTACCACGATTATCGTAACCGGCAGCAATCCGGCTATGATTGATGTGGACTCGTTGACCATCACTGCTATTGGTGAAGCAATTTATCGTTTGTCAAAAGATGAGTCTTATAACGGCAAGATTGATTTGATCCTTCCGGATGTTACGGAAATCGTGGATCAAGAGTTTAATTCTGCACGCGCCCTTAACAGCATCACACTTCCCAAAGTAACGAATTTAGCAGATCAAGCTTTTTATGGTACACTATACTTACGAACAATCACATTTGGTTCTGTAATTACAGAAGTAAATGAGTTGGGGGCTATTTTTA
>JAZNZI010000112.1:0-2302 GCA_045594865.1 Eubacteriales bacterium
TGTGTCAAACTCATCAGTGTCCTTTCCCTCTTTTGCCTCAAGGGATTTGTCAACGCCAAGCGCTATGTCTGCGCTCTGCTCGTGAATGGAATTAAGAACCGCACAGGTAGTTGCGTCAAAGCCGTACTTTGCTCTGTCGTATCCGATCTCCTTTACGGTATCTCTGACTATCTTCTGAACGTCGTACTTCGCGTTTGTGGTGATCTCACCCATAACGGTAATGATACCTGTGGTTGCAAAGGTTTCACAAGCGACGCGGGACATAGGATCCTGCGCAATCATTTCATCAAGAATCGCATCAGAGATCTTGTCGCATATTTTGTCGGGATGACCTTCTGTCACCGACTCAGATGTAAAGAGAAGCTTTTTCATTTTTTAATCCTTTCGATATCAAAAGCTCGGGAGTTGGCATTCCTCCCGAGCTTTAGAGCATAACTCATCTATCGGGATTTAGCACCTTGAAAAAAACAGGTTGCCGGGTTTCATAGGGCCAGTCCCTCCACCACTCTTGATAAGCAATATTTTATTTTCGATAGCATTATATCACAAAAAATTACAAAAATCAACCCCTTTTAGAAATATTAACATAATACACGGAAAAGACTTGAATTGTTAACATTTCTTTGGTAAAATTAATAATAAAGAAATCTTGAAAGAGAGGTCATAATATGGCAGGACCAGGCGGAGGAGGACGAAGCGGAGGCTTTGGCGGCGGATCTCGCGGTGGTGGATTTGGCGGTTCGCGCGGTGGCGGCTTCGGAGGCGGTCACAGACCGGGAGGCTTTGGCGGTTATCACGGCCCCCATCATCACTACCACAGACCATTCTTTGGATGGCGCAGACCGTTCTTTGGATACGGAGGCGGCTGCCTCGGAGGAATGATGGGAATGATGTTTGTTCCCATTATACTGATATTGATCGTCGTTTCCCTGCTCTTCAGCGTATTCGGCTCATTCGGTTCGGCTATTTCCAACATTGCAAACGGCGGAGATTACAGCTATAACGAGGAGCAGATGCAGAATTATGCAAACAGACAGTATGCCGCAGAGTTCAACGATGCAAAGGGATACGAGGACAACATTCTTATCGTTTTCCTTGTAGACGAGGAGCGCGAGGGCTATTACACAATAGCCTGGGTTGGAGATAATATCAAATACGAGATCAACAATCTGTTTGGAAATCAAAATACTCCCTTTGGACGGCATATGCTTGGAAACGTAAGTGATTATTATGAATATTCGATCAGCAAAAATCTTGCTACCGTGGTTGATGAGATGACCAACGAGGTGGTTAATCTTAAGCTTGACTCATCCTTTGACAGAAATTACGGCTCGCCCGACGGCTACGAATCTCATATTACCAACCATTCCTCCCTTGAAATAAACGGTGAAACGGTAAATAGGGCGCTCGCAGACTTTACAGATGAGACCGATATTCCTATTGCTATCGTTGTTGAGGATATGGGAGAGGTGTTTGATAAAAATATCGCAAGCGGCGATCTGGTCACTATTATTTTAGCGGTTGTTATCGGTGGAATAGCGATATATTTGATCGTTATTGCGGTAAAAGGCAAGAACAATCCGCCAAGGGATGATGAATCCGAGGAAGAAAGAAGAAATAACAGCACCCACTGGTAAGTGGAACTATTCCCTATAGCATAAGAAAAAGTGCCAAGTAATTGAAGTGAACCCCAAATAGTTCACTTCAAATTGGCACTTTTTCTTATATCACGACGTGCTTTGGCAAGCCGTTCTCGTAAACGGGATGCACCTCTCCCAAAATAAGAGGAGCAAGATACTTCAAGCATTCGTCGGTAATTCCGTTTCCGTCTGCGTTGATGTACTCGGCAGGGACACCCTTAACGCAATTTGCAATTGCAGAGATATCGGCGCTGTCATAATAAACCGAGTAATTTTCGCTTTCTGCTCTGTTTAAAGTCATCATAACACCCGTCTTGCCGCATACGGCAGTCTCTACAGCCGCACGGCCTACACCGACCGATTCGGTAATATCTGTAAGCGAAGCAAGATGTGCCGCGCAGCGCTGAGGAAGATTAAGCTCGATAGAGCGCACCTTGCAGCCTATTTTTTCCTTCACAAGCTCCTCAAGCACCTTTCCTGCGCCAGAGAGCGCAACGTGGCCGAATGCATCGATTTTTCTGCCGCCAATTCCCTCGCCAACATATCTGCCGTCGGCAAACTTAATTCCCTCCGAAACGGCAACGAGCACTGCGGGATGATCCTTCTGTATTTCGGCAATAGAAGCGAGGAATGCCTCGGGATCAAAGCTTGTTTCGGGAAGA
>JAZNZI010000113.1:0-4128 GCA_045594865.1 Eubacteriales bacterium
TCACCAAGAAAAGAGACAGACACCACAAAAGGGTGTCTGTCTCTTTTTTTGTGCTCCGCACAAAACCGAACCCACTTGCACGTAAAGATGCGTGCAGATTTGCAGGAATATTATTCGTGCAAGGGGTTCGTATACCTCGTGTGCAAGGCACAACGAGGTATTGCGGTAGTGCGGAGATATAAGTGGAGATTAGTACAGACCTTGAAACCACATCCTAACTTTTGACACGCACACCGCATTCCCGTACTTGTTTGCCGCTCGGAATATTATTTGTGCGAATTACACTTCCTGTACTGATTGCAAGCATCATCTCCTCGCCAGGCAAGATACTGCTTATGCAGTATGCGAAACATTGCTCCGCCGCTTCCGTGTCGGAAGCCTCGTAGGGCGGAGCAAATTCCCGTACTTGTTTGCCGCTCGGGATATAATCTCTGCTGATTACACTTTCTGTACTAACTGCAAGCACCATCTCCTCGCCTGCCAATATACCGCATTCGCGGTATGCACCAAAACGTATCATATCGAAGCAAATTCCCGTACGGGCTCCGCACAAAACACACCCGAACACCGCATTCCCCGTCCGCTTTTGTGTCGCATATCATCGGCTCGGTACACTCGCCTCGATCTGCTCGCAATGCGGGACATCTCTTCATGAAAAAACAGTTATCAACTGGTTTTTCTCGCTTTCATACAAAAATCCCGATAGGCTTGACGCCCTCGGGATTTTTCTCTTATAGCCTCGTCACTTGTATCAAGCGGGGCACACGCCACGGTGCCAAATAAATAGATCAGCAGCTTTTAAAAAGACGCCTTCTCAATTCCACGATCAAGCTTGCTACTTCATCAATATTAGTTCTGTCCTCATTGATAAGCCAAGTGCGTATTATTCTATATGCGCCTGTCTTATAAAAATCATATACTTGCGGCTTTAAGTGCTCGGGAATGTCGTGAATATCGGCATAAACGTATCTTTCGGCGTCTACGCTGCTTATTATCTTGGCAAAAAGGTTTATGTTGGGTTTATTAACATACAGCAGTCTTGACATTTCTATGTTTTCGTGTAAGATAAGCAGAATGTTTTTTATAGCCTCCAAATAATCTTTTTCCGCCGCCTTTTCCCTTAGTGTTTCTATTATTTTTTCAGCAAACCGGTTTTCGATATCGTCCAGTAGGTCATACTGACTTCCGTAATATTTATAGAAGGTAGATCTGTTAACGTCTGCTCTATCACACAGCTCGCGTATGGATATCTTATGTATGTCTTGCTCCTTTAGCATCTCAATCAATGCATTGCTGAGCAGTGTTTTCGTCAGTTTTGTTCTTCGATCCATATAAACTCCTTTAATATAATAATTAAATAATTAACAAACTTATTTACATTTTATTAACCGTTTCTTAAACACGGAAGGCTGAGGGTGTTGGATAACAAGCCATCTCAAAAGCAACTGTCGGTTGTTTTTTCAACACGTGTATATTATAATATATTTGCAAAGTTTTGTCAATAAGAATAATTGACGGATTTTCAAAAAGAAAAGGCCTAAAAAGGAGGAAAAAAGAATGAATGGCTTATTAAAGACATTGCTGATCCTGATTATGGTGATCGCGCTCTTCGTTCCCGTGGTTATCGGGGCGATGGACGGATTATCAAATGCCGATCAGATCCCCGACGTTGACTCGTCACAGGGCGACGAGGAGGTTAAGCTTAACCTCGCTCTGTCTGAGAGCACTCTTGCTTTTAACATAGGAGCAGAAAGAAAGATCTCTGCGACTATGGATGCCGATGGCGGCTCCTACATCTTCCAGTGGAAGAGCAGTGATGAGAGCGTTGCCTCGGTTAAAAAGGATGCCGAGGAGCAGAGCGCGTGTGTTATCACAGGCGTTGGAAAGGGAAATGCAACCGTCACTCTAAGTATTATCGACGTATCAAAGTTTAAGGTTATCGACAGCATATCCTGCGAGGTAACCGTTATCAGCGATACTATTACCTTTGGCGAGGAGGAAGTTATAATTTCTCTCGATCAGGGCAATACCGCAACCGTGACCGCAGAGGCTCCTGAGGGAGGCGAGATCACCTGGTCCACCTCGGACGAGAGCATTGCAACCGTAGAGGGCGGCGTAATTACCGCGCACAAGGCAGGTCAGGTTTATATAATCGCCAAGAGCGGAAACGTAGAGGGTAAGCTTCTTGTTAAGATCTATAACAGTCTGTTTACTCTTGAGGACGTACATATCGTAAGCGTTGGCGGCTCTGCCGAGCAGATCAAGGTAAACGGAAGCATAGAGGGCAAGGCAATATGGACATCCGGTGATGACAGAATTGCTACCGTTGACGAGAACGGAAACGTAACCGGCGTTAAGGTTGGTATGACCACCATAACAGCTACCTCCGAGGTTGACGGACTCTCCTCTAAATGCGTTGTTATCGTAAAGGCTGGCACAAGCGAGCCTACCGAGCTTATCGAAGGTAAGAAGGCTGCTGCAGCAAAGGATCCCGGTAATTGGTACTATCTCCTTGAGAATCTTGAAACGGTTGCCGTAAGCGAGATTCCCAGTCTGGATAACGGTGTTATCCATATGAATATTACCGCTATCGGTGAGAGCGGCGCTAACTTCTTCTATTTAAGATATCAGCCCGACGACGTCGGCGACGTTATTTATAAGAATACAACCTATATTTATTCAAGCGAGGATAACGCACTTATTCAGATCAACGGTAAGGACTATTATCTAAAGGCGGGTCTTAACCGCATTGAGCTTGAGTTCACTTCGTCTGCTCCTAAGGACGGTAATCCTTATCAGTTCAAATGGAAGGCTATAGGTGAGTATTACATCATTCCTATCTTTGAGGAGATCGGTAGAATTGAGAAAATGATTCTTTCTTCGGAAAGCCTAACTCTTAATACCACCGATAATAAGACGGCTCTTATTACCGCGACCGTTCCCGGTCAGGACGCTCCCGTTATCGAATGGGTTTCCTCTAACGAGGACGTTGCTACCGTAGTTGACGGTGTCGTTACCGCAGTAGGAGAGGGTAACTCTATGATAACCGCAGTATGCGGCAATCTTTCCGCAACCTGTCTTGTCACCGTTGAGGGCTCAACTCCCCTTGAGGGAACCGAGCTTAATTCGGGTAATAAGTCTGCGACTCTCGCTTCTCCCGGTCAGTGGTTCTATCTCAAGGACGGCAAGTCAGCTCTTTACTACACTCCTATAATGGACAATGACGGAAACATTCGTCTTGGCGTTGAGTCGGTTGATACTGAGGGCAAGAAGTACGTATATCTCAGATATCAGCCCGAGACCTTGGATAAGGAATATAAGGTGACCGTGACTATTGAATTTGCAGGTGCTGACGGAACCGCAGTTGACGTTTCGGGCGGTAACGTAGGCGCGACACCGCAGCTTCTCAATAACGGAACAAACACCTTTGAATTCACCTTCACCGCAGACGACAAAGCTCCCCTTCAGTTCAAATTCTACGGCGCGGGCAGCTACGTTGTAAACGTCACCTTCAGTGACAACTAAAAAGTGAGGAGGTAGAAAATGAATTTTACATTTTTTAAGAAGGTAGGCTTCTATTTCTCGCTTGCATCGATTATCACTCTCGTTGCAGCAGCTTTGAGCTATACCAACGGATTTACGGGCAATCTGCTCGAATACAATAACGGCGACGCCGTTATGAAAACTGCGCTTATCGGAATCGGTGCGTTCGTAGTGCTTCTTCTCTTGAAGCCCACCGCAAACTACGCTCCCATAGCGCTGTTCGTAGGCTCCTTTGCAAGCCTGCTTGCATACGTTAACAACATTTATATGTACTTTACAGGTGTATTCTACAACGGTGTCAGCGCAGAGGCATTTGCGCTTATTGACCCTGTAGTTATTACCACCACGCTTTTGTTTGCCGCATCCTTTATTCTGGCAAATATAGCTATGTACACCAAGCATTCTACCGAGGAGGATTAAAAAAATGAAGCAGCTTAATCTTGCAAGTAAAATTTTACTCAACATTTTTATAATCATCTACGGTATCACCAGTGTAGGAAGTGAGATCGCCCTTGCAAATGCAGGTGCGATAACCGCCTTCCTCGGTGAGACCTCTCAGGTCGTAATTAACGATGGCAACAGTGA
>JAZNZI010000114.1:0-3330 GCA_045594865.1 Eubacteriales bacterium
TGTATATTGCGGTACGATACCCGATGCATGTGTACGCATCGGTCTTTCGGCGCCTTGCCGCGTGACTCTATGTTTTCCTTCGCACGAGATAGGCGTTATTGATAACGTAGAACTTTCGGACGGTGCGAGTGTGGTTCGTCACAAGTTTGGCAAAAAGGCACTTTTCATTGGCGACAGCATCACGCAAGGCTGGAATTCGGGCATTGACACGCTGTCATACGCCTACCGCACGTCGTTTGCGCTTAATTTCGACAGCGTAATTCAAGGCGTCGGCGGGGCGTATTATCACGCCTCGACCTTTGCTGACAGTGGCTTTGAGCCCGATGTTGTTATAGTCGCTTACGGCACGAACGATGTGAATCATTTCAAGACGCAAGGCGAGATGATAGAGCAGCTGCGGTTATATCTTGGAAAGGTGAAGGAAACTTACGCATCAAGCAAGATCTATGCGATCTCGCCGATCTGGGTCTCGGGCGGAAGCGAAGAGAAGCGTATGGGCAATCTTTGGGAGAGCTATGCGCTGATCGCCGACGAGATCGAAAAATGCGGCGTTGAGCATATAAGAGGGCTTGACCTTGTGCCGCATGAGAGAAGGTACTTTGCCGATGACCTGCATCCGAATAAGGATGGGTTTGGGGAGTATGCGGGGAGATTGGTGGAGATAATTAGGTAAATAAACAATAAACCGGAAAGTGAAAGTATGAAAACTTTATCAACCAAACGACTTGTTTTAAGGGATTGGTGCGAAGGTGATATTGGATCTTCGGTCCACAACGAAGACGCAATCAGATACCTCTTGAAAACCAAAAACAATTATGCTGTCGTACTAAAAGAGAACAATGAAATAATTGGAACAATAGGCTTAAATGAAGACGCTGACGGACAAGTAAATGTACGTAATGTAGGTGTCAGAGTACTTCCGCAATACCAAAACAAAGGATATATGACAGAAGCATTAAGGGCGGTTATTGATAATGCTCATAATATAGCTGATTCATTATCTTGGTTTTGTAAGGTAGAAGATAAGAAAAGTCAACATATAGCAGCAAAATTCGGATTCAAGTATGTAAAAACATTTGCTAAAGATAAATATGGTTTACCGAGTGATTTTTATTACTATATATTAGAATTATAAAACTAACTCCAACAGTTTTTGAAAGCTGTTGGAGTTAAATTATCTTATTAGTCGGCGCTCAGCTCTTTTAACAAATGTGTCTTTACATCCGAAATATGCTGCCGAAAGTGGTTTTTATCGGAGTTTTCGACAGCAAGTATTCTGAATAATTTTCGCTCTAATTCTGCAATAAGTTTTTTGTTTTTTATTATGAAATGCTTTTTATCAGCGCCCACGTGTTCTCCGCTTATGTATTTATCAGTAATCGGAATAGCATCGCTTATGAAAAATATGGATTTGTTTGTAGTTCTTCCAAGATGATAAAAGCACGAGCGTATATCATTGCTCGGTAAATCAAGATATTGTTGCAAGCGCGCTTGCTGTTGTGGTGAACGGTGATTCCAATTGCCCATTGGAATCGCCCAGTATAGATCATCATTTTCGGTTGATTTTATCAAGCAAACTATAGGACGATGCTTGGGATCATTCCATTCACCGCCTACGGATTTGATCAATTCAGTAAAATCAGAAGTAGCATAATAAAGCCCTCGTTCGATCATAACATCCTCCCCAAAAAAGATCAACCCTCGGCATTTCACCGAGGGTTGATAAACAATGTTTCTTTGCCGCACATTGTGAAGCGTGCTTGTATAAACAATGTTTCTTTGCCGTACATTGTGAAACGTATTTGCATAAACAGTGTTAATGCAGCACACCGTAAAGCTGTTACATCTATATTATACACCATAATTTCGTTATTTGCAATAGTTTTATGAAAAAATATAGATGTTTTTTTGGTTTTACGGTTCGGTAACAGTATATGCAGAAGTGATTTAGTTGTGCGTGGTAATATAAACCGGGATTCTGAACCCACGGTTCGCGCGTAATGCGGTGCGATAGTTGAATTGGGTTGTAGCGCGAACCTTATCGTGTTGCTGAGTGTTAAAATCAACGGCGTAGCCGTTGTATATCATCAAGGCGAAAGCCTTGAATATCATCCGCAACTTGTTGCGGTATATCATCAAGCCGCAGGAGAATGCACCTTCGGTGATGATATACGCCTATGGCGATGATATACCAAGCCTGCGGCTTGGATAAAAAAATCCGAAAGCAAATGCTTTCGGATTTTTTGGCGGAGAGAGAGGGATTCGAACCCTCGTTGGGGTATTAGCCCAAACACGATTTCCAGTCGTGCGCCTTAGACCAGCTCAGCCATCTCTCCATGGCAGCTCGCGCTGACTAATATATTATATCACAACGGAAAGAAAAAATCAAGACCTTTTTTGAATTTTTTTGAGATTTTTTAGAGTTTTTCTTGATTTTTTTGATATTATATGCTATAATAGTTTCAAACAAAAGAATAAACACGGTCCATCTCGGGAGGATCTCCCGGTTGTCGGGTGTCTTTGGGCATTCGGGGATAAGGAAACGGCGGTGAAAATCCGCGGCAACAGCCATTACCGTTAAAGTCGGAATGCTTATCGGACTGTGACACGCGAAAAAACTCTTGGGCAAAAGGAGAGATGGGCGATATGAGGGTACGGCAGGGTATCCTTTGTTTCGTATGCACTCTCCCGTGGAGAGTGTTTTTTGCTTTATCCTTTTGAGATAGCCAATTTTAAAACTGCGTTTTAAAATTGAGGCGCGCGCTTATCGCCGCCCGCAAAAATCTTTGATTTTTGCGGCTCCCCTCGGCGCGCGGACTCGCTCTGCTCGTCAGGAAGGTGTTTTTTCGTCGGCAAAGCCGCCGAAAAAACGGATTTTATTAAATTAGTATTTTAATTGGCTATTTGGATTAAGAAAGGAAAAAGAAAAATGAAAAAAACTATCAAATCAACTCTCGCGCTGATCTTGGCGCTGCTTATGACCCTCTGCCTCGTTGCTTGCAAGGAGCAGGCGGAGACTCCCGAAACGAGTGCGGGCACGTCTGAAAACGGTGGTGCTATTGCTCCCGAAGGACTTTGGGCAAATGCTACATATCTTACCGATGCCGAATTCGGAGAGGGCGCGAAGACCGTCAAGGTCAAGGTGATCGTCGGTGAACAGTCCGTGACTTTCACTATCAAGACCGATGTCGAGACTCTCGGCGATGCTCTTCTCGCGCACAACCTCATCGCGGGAGATCAGGGGGATTTCGGACTCTACGTTAAGGTTGTTAACGGCATAACTGCTGATTACGATGTTGACCAGAGCTATTGGGGATTCTCCAAGAACGG
>JAZNZI010000115.1:0-9413 GCA_045594865.1 Eubacteriales bacterium
TTTGAGAGACATATATGTATATCCTAAATCCTCCCAGTCTTTATCCTGGGGGAAACGGGACAGACCTCAAGACAAGCTTTCGGTCTTCGCTCTAAAAACAGTTATCAACTGTTTTCTTAACGAGCGACATTTCCCGCACCAACAAAAAAGAGGTTGACCTTACGGTTGACCTCTTTTTTTGTTAAGCGGAAGCGGGACAGACCTCAAGGCAGGCTTTCGGTCTTCGCTCTAAAAACAGTTATCAACTGTTTTCTTAACGAGCGACATTTCCCGCACAGAGCTACCTTGAAAATTAGAATGAAAACCTGTCTCTCGCCAGAGGCGAGATTACGGGCCAAGTTTTCTGCTTTTGCTAAGCAAAATGATGGCATTTAGCCATCAAGGAAAACTAGCGAGGCAGGCAAAGCCTCCTCAGTTCAGGTCCCGTTTCCAAATCTTTTATTAATTTGCTCTTGCAAAAGCAATTTCATTATGATATAATTAAGCAAAATAACCTGCAAAGGCAGATGAGAAAGGAGAAAATAAGATGATTGTTCGTAGAGAGGTAAACGCAAGTTAAACTGAATAGGGGCAAAGGCAAAATTTAGGGGTTGTAATACCTCTTTGTTGTCGCGCCTTTTTGTAAACCTGATATTTGTGCCAAACACACTCAGGTGTGTTATTTTTATGCCCTTTTTCAGTTGTAAGGTATCAGAATATGACTAAACAACCTAATGGAGGACAGTAAAAAATGTATTTAGAAGCATATGGCTTTGACAAAAATATTTATCAAAATTACGACGGTGTGCCCGCAAGAGTGATCGCGGTACACAAGGAAAGATATAAGCTGATCACCGATATAGGCGAATGCTACGGCAGACTGAAAACGAAGGAATATTACGTAGGGGTTGAGGACTTCCCTACCGCGGGAGATTTCGTTATCATTAATCAAAATCCCGCTGGCGATAGTATGATCGTAAAGACTCTGCCAAGGCAAACCTTCTTTATGAGAAAGGATCCAAATCCAAACAAGGCAGAGCAAGCGGTGGCAGCAAACTTTGATTACGTGTTTATTATGCAATCGCTTAATCACGATTTTAATCCCAAAAGGCTTGAGAGATATCTCACTCTCGCCTGGCAGTCGGGCGCACAGCCTGTTGTCGTGCTGACCAAGGCAGACCTGCTTGATGACTTCAGTGAACAGGTGAATCTAGCCGTCCTTTACGCTATGGGCGCACCCGTTCACGCGATTAGCTCGCAAACAGGCTACGGTCTTGACGGGCTGCAGGAATATTTTTCACCGAAGAAGACGGTTGTGTTCCTCGGATCGTCGGGAGTTGGAAAATCCAGCCTTGTAAACCGACTGGCAGGTGAAGAAATAATGGCAACAAACGGAATTCGAGAGGACGACAGCAAGGGACGTCACACAACCACCCACAGAGAGCTTATAATGCTCAAGAGCGGAGCTATGATAATAGACACCCCAGGTATGCGCTCGCTGGGTATGTGGGACGTAAGAGGTGGAATAGGCAACGCCTTCGCTGACGTGGAGCAGTTCCTTGGGTGCTGCAAATTCACCGACTGTCGCCACGAAAGCGAGCCCGGGTGCGCGATCAAAACGGCGATAGAATCGGGGGAGCTTTCCCTTGAAAGATGGGAGAGCTATCTTACCCTTAAAAAAGAAGCAAGATACTCGGAGGACAAGGAGAGCTTTCTCCGTGACAAAAGAGAATGGCACAAATCCATCTCCAAAGGTACGCGTCAGCTGAAGAAAACCAACCCGAAGCACAGGTTGTAAAGGGGCAAGAAAATGGAAAGAATAATAAAAGCAGTCACAGAAAATGAAATGGAAAGCTCGCTTGACTTTGTGGAAAAGGTATTTACCGATTCCGAGGGCAAAAAGCAGGGCAAACAAGTACGAAGCCTGCTTGCCGAGATCAGATCGAAAAAATACTATATTCCCGAGCTTGATCTTATTATGGTTAATGAGTACGATGAGATCATCGGTCACGTCGCCTTTTCCCGTTTTCACATAGAGGGAAAATATGAGGACGAGCTGCTGATTCTTAGCCCCATGTCTGTAAAAACCGAGCTGCAGCGCCAGCACATTTCCAAGGAGCTGATCGAATATGGACTAAATCGGGCAAGGGAGCTTGGATACAGGATGTGTATGGTTGAGGGCGACCCGAGAAACTACCGTCCGAGAGGCTTTGTCACCTCTGCAAATTACGGCATATTTGCTGACGAGAGCGTTGGTCTTCCCCACATTGACTGTCTGATGATCCAGGAGCTTGTTCCAGGGGCATTGGAAAACGTTCACGGATATATCAACTATAAATTTTACGAAAGTCTTACATAATAAAACCACCGTAAAAAAACAAGGGAGTCCAAAAGGACTCCCTTTTCTATATTATTCGGGTAATTCAAGGCATTTCTCAGACTTGAAAAGCTTTGCGATCGCGCTGCCGAGACGGTTGTTTGCCACGTCGAGCATAGCGAGCGCCATATGATGAGAAAGCAATCCCTCACTGCCGTATGATATAGAGCGTAGGCTCATAGACCTAACGGTTTGCCAGCTAAAATATGCATTCTTTATCTTGGTTTCCTTATCGGGTGTTTTTTTGCCAAGCTTGTTAAGATTATAGCTAATCGAGAAGCCGAGATTAATAGCGCCAAAGAGGAATTTTCCACCCGCGGTTTTATAATCTCTGAGAGGAGTATTAAGATCGTAGGGACGCTTGATCTCTGGGGGAGCGATCTCTCTGCCGATAAGTCCGTCGAACTCCGCATCGGTCATAGAGAGCAGCTGATCCCTTTCCCTGCCGTAAAGGCGGTTGTAATCGGCGTTCCCCCTTATCTCCGCGCCCTCGGTTATGTCAAGCGTAGCCGAAAGAATAACGGTATTCGCATCCGAGCAAAGCTCAAAGGTGTATTCTCCGTTTTCAAGCTGCCAGCTGCCGTCGATATAGTAGCGTAGGCTGTCAATGGGAATATCCACGGTTACACTTCTCTGCTCTCCCGACTTAAGATATAGCTTCTCAAAGCCGCGAAGCTCACGCAGAGGCTTTGCAACCGTAGTTCTCGGCGCTCTTACGAATATCTCCGCAGTAGTGCTGCCATCGTGAGAACCAACGTTAGAAATATCAAGACTTACCCTTGCAACACCGCCCGACTTCTCTACCCTCATATTGCTATAGGCAAAATCGGTATAGGAAAGTCCGAAGCCAAAGGGATACTTAACGGGCACGCCAAAGCTTGAATAATAGCGATAACCAACAAAGATGCTCTCCTTATATCTGTCGTTAGTGGTCTTGGTGAACTCGCTGCCGAAGGGAACGTCGGCATAGCTGTGAGGCCAGGTTTCTGCAAGTCTGCCCGAGGGACTTGCCTTACCGAACAGAAGCTCGTAAACCGCCTCGCCGCCCTCCTCGCCGGGAAGATACATATTAAGAACGGCATCCACCGAGCTATCAAAGCTCATATCAACAGGAGAACCACCGAACATAACGAAGATTATCTTCTTTCCAAGCTCGGAAAGCTCACGCAGAAGCTTCAGCTGATTTTCGGGCAGATCAAGAGTCTTTCTGTCAAAGCCCTCGCTCTCGGCATACTCGGAAAGACCGCCGAAGAATATGATAGTATCGGCGTTCATCGCCCTCATAAACGCGCGACTGGCAAGGTTCGCGTCCTCGTCAAAGGAATAGACGTTATATCCCTGCTCGTATTCATAATTGACACCGTGGGCATCAAATGCCGCCTTTGGTGTGGTTAGCCGATAAGGATGGATAAGCGAGGAGCCTGCGCCCTGATAGCGCATCCTTTCAAACATCTCACCAACGACAAGATAGCTCTCGTCAGAAGAAAGAGGAAGCGCATTATTCTCGTTTTTCATAAGAACAGCACTGTCAACGGCTATCCGCCTTGCAAGATCGGCGTGAGCGAGGAATCTGTTCTCCTCGTCTACATCAAGGCAAGATCCACGCTTAACTATCTCAAGCACGCGACGAACGGCTGTATCAACCACGTCCATCGGGAGTGTGCCATTGTTTACAGCATCAAACAGCATCTGTCTGTTATGTCCTATATCACCGGGCATCTCAAGATCAAGGCCGCTTTTCAGCCCCTCAACCCTATCGTTTACAGCGCCCCAGTCGGACATTACAAGTCCCTCGTAGCCCCAATCGTCACGGAGAACACCGTTCAAGAGCTCGGGGTTCTCGGAGGCATACTTGCCGTTTACCTTGTTATAAGCGCACATCACCGAGGCAGGCTTGCCCTCCTTGATAATAGGCTCAAAGGCTTTAAGATATATCTCGCGAAAGGCTCTGTCATCTACTATCGAGTCGCCAAAATAGCGGTTTGCCTCGTTATTGTTGCAGGCAAAATGCTTTACGCTGGTGCCCACACCCATATCCTCAATTCCGCGAGTGAGGCTTGTGCCGAGTCTGCCTGTAATAAGAGGATCCTCGCTGAAGTACTCAAAGTTTCTGCCGCAGAGGGGATTACGCTTAATATTAACGGCGGGACCGAGAATAAGGCTTACGCCGTAATAGCGACACTCCTCTCCCATAGCTCTACCCATCTGATAAAGAAGCTCCTTATTCCAGGATGCGGCGGTAGTGCTGGCGGCGGGAAAGCAGGTGGAAAGCTCGGTCTGACCAAGTCCTACCTCATTACTTCCCTCTTTTCTTTTTCTGAGACCATGAGGGCCGTCTGTGAGAATAACCGAGGGAAGCCCCACTCTGCTAACCTTATTGGTATACCAGGACTTGTGTCCCGAGAGCAGAGAGACCTTTTCCGGGAGGGTTAATTCTGTAATAAGCTTGTCAATATTAATCATTTTTTCTGTCTTTCAAAATAGTCGATCAGTATTCTGTACATCTGACCGTACTTAACGGTTCCGTCGTCCTTTACCTGATCAACGAAGGTATATACACCCTCCTGATCACCGTATGAGGTTTCCTGATTAGACCACGCCTCGAGGATATCGTCATAAGACGCTGTGTTGAGGTCAAGCTTAAGGTTATCGTTAGATGTATCACCGTCGGTGAGAACGCCCTTATCATTGGAAAGATTAAGCTTCTGTACTACGATGCCCCAGGTGTTGTCCCAATAGCCAACCGAGATCATCTTATAGCTCCAAGTGGTCCATCCCCAACCGAGCTGATCGTACTGTGCAAGGTAATGCTCCCAAGCGGCGTCGTTGCCAAAGAAGCTGAACTCACCTACAAACTTAGGAACGTCGAAGTCGGAGAGACTGTAAAGACCGAACTGAAGCGCATAGAACAGCTCGTTGGGAATACCGCTATCGTGATTCCAGTTATAGAAGTGATACTGGTAGAGCACGTTCTCCCAACCGTACTTCTCGGGCCTGGGGAGAGAAACAGGATACCATACACCCTCGATAGAAATCACATGATCCTCATCCACCTCGCGGATAGCATCGTAAAGGCGGTCCATAACCTGCCACTGAAGAGGGCCTGTTCCTATCTCATTTCTGCTGGTAGGCTCGTTTGCGAGATCGTATGCAAGAATAGTGGGGGCAAGCTCGGCTGCCTCGGTAGCGTAGTGCTTTGCAATAGCCTGCCAGAGATCGCACATAAACTCGATATACTTCTCATTTGTCCAGAAATCAATATCACGGGTACCGCAATGCTCATATCCGCTCTGACCGCCCATTACACCGTGCATATCGATAATGACCTTAAGATCGTATTTTGCAGCATATTCAAGGAACTGATCAAGCTTATCGAACTGCAGCTCAATATCCTCAAAGTCCATCTCGCAGAGCTGCTCGTCGGTGAGTCTGTATCTGTCGTGTGTGGTAAGCAGGCTGCGATAATAAATAGGCAGACGAATGGTGTTAAGACCGATATCTTTAATAAGGGCAAAATCCGCCTCGGTGCAATAGGACTCAAAATACGCATCGTTAAGAGCCTCGATCTGTTCATCGGAGAATCTATCAGCCATAATAGCATCCATCTCCTCCTGATAGATCTCCTCGTAGCCCTCTACTATAGTTTGATCGTGATTTAAGCCCGAATAGCTTCCGTCATTATTTTTAAGAGCGCCGATAGAGTTTACGGTCATCCAGCCCTCCGCAATAAAGAGGTTGCCAAAGTTTACGCCCTTGATATCAAAGCGCTTTCCGTTCTGATCGTAAAGTCCGCGTCCGACAGCGGTTATAGTGCCAAGCTCGTTTTTCTCAACCTCGACCTCTTCGGGTGCGGGATTCTTATAGTTCTTTGCATATGAGTCACCGTAAACAAGCAAACCGCCCGCAAGAAGAACGATCACAAGAATTACAGCAACTACAGTAATAAGTACCTTTTTCATTTCTGCCTCCATAAAATTATTTAATACTATAGTAAATTATATCATTTTAAAAAACTGTTGTCAATTTTTTTAGAGTGTCTTTTTTTTACAAAGATATCAAATAAAAATTGTGTATCTTTGATAAAAAAGGGCTTTAGTTTGCTTTTTTCTTGCATTTTCACAGTCCGTATGATAGAATAAAAACGGAAGGCGGTGAATGAAATGTTTTTTGACAAGCTTATTAAAAGGAATAAATATCCCGAGAATGCAAAATATAAAAAAGGTGATTTCGTAAACTTCAGGCGCAGAGGCGATCTCTGCTTCGGCTACATATACGAGGCGTTTGAGGGAAAGGACGGAAGCATCACTTATACCATCCAGATAGGCGGTCAGTGTCCCGCGCTTATCTACGATTGGAAAGAAGAAGACATCCTTGGTTTAAAAGCTAAATAACTTTATTTTCTAATAATATTTTGCGGCAGAATGACATACACCTCCATATCCTTGCATATACTTGCATTGATACGGAGGTGTTTTTTTATGAATAAAATCAAAGAGCTCTGGAACAAGATAAAGCCCTATATTCTGCCATACTCGGTGGCAATAGCAATACCGCTGACGGTGGGAATAGTATCCGCCGCGCTGACACGGGAGAATATGGACATATACGAAAAGCTGAATACCCCGCCCTTATCTCCCCCATCTATACTGTTCCCAATCGTTTGGACGGTTCTTTACGTTCTTATGGGCATCAGCTCAGCCATGGTGTACACCAACAGAGATCGTGAGCCCGATGCGGCAAGACGTGGGCTAATTTATTATGCGGTAAGTCTTGTGCTTAACTTTTCCTGGAGTATTATCTTCTTTAATATGCAGGCGGCGTTTCTCGCCCTTATCGTGCTTGGAGGACTTTTCTACTGTATTATCCGCACGATAATATACTACCGAAAGGTATGTCCCATTGCTGCATATTTGCAGATTCCCTATGCGCTTTGGGTTGCCTTTGCAGGTTATCTTAACACGGGGATCTGGCTTTTGAACTGAGATTATTTGGATATAAACATCTGCGTCCAGTAATTGCCCGAGGCAACGTAGCCTACGCCTATATGCGTGTATGATGAATTCAGTATGTTTGCTCTATGTCCCGGAGAGTTCATCCATCCCCTGACTACCGCCTCGGGCGACTGATAGCCCTTTGCGATATTCTCTCCCGCGGTTCTGTATGAAATTCCGAAGCTTCTCATCATATCAAATGGAGAGCCATAGGTGGGGCTGGTGTGAGAAAAATATCCCAGGTCGCGCATATCCTGCGACTTGTACCTTGCAACGCGAGATAGCTGCCAATCCTGGGTCAAGGGAGCAAGCCCATGCTTTGATCGCTCTTCGTTTACAAGGCGAACAACCTCTGCCTCATATGCGGCGGTAGAGGAGTTAACCGTGAGAATATTAATCTGCTGACCCGGATAGATGAGGTCATAATTCTTAATCGTGGGATTTGCCGCCTTGATTTCGGAGAGGCCGACCTGATAGCTGACCGCTATTTTCCAGAGGCTCTCTCCCCTCTTTACCGTATGAATCGTGGCGGCTGATACGCTGACAATAGTTGCTCCGATGAGCAAGACCGATACTAAAATAATGCCGAATAGTTTTTTCAAAATCAATTACCTTCCTTTTCTTTTTTGTTTTGTTGGATAACTCCAACTCGACCGTGAGTCACCTCCCTCTTACCTTGGAAACAAAAAAAGCGGTCGCCGAAAGCGACGCGCTACCCAAATTTATTCTGGTATCATTATACCAAATTTGAGAAAGAAAGTCAAATGCAATATATGGAAAAGAGGATAGCTACCCGTGGGTGCTATCCTCTTTTTGTTTGCTTATTTTACGTTGATCATAGACTCGTCCCAAATCTCAGGAGCATCGTATCCAAGCATATTTACCGTGGTTGCGGCTACGTTGGATAGTCCGAAATCGGCTCTGCCCTGCTTCAAGTCATATTTATCCTGATTGAAATTATCGTAGATGATGAAGGGAACGGGATTAAGGGTGTGGCTGGTCTTTGCCTTAAAGCTGCCGTCCTTATTTGCCTTTGGAGCTTTTGTCTTCTTATCAAGCTCGTACATCTCATCGGCGTTGCCGTGGTCGGCGGTGATGAGCGCTACGCCCTCAAGCTCGTCTACAACCTTAAGGATTCTTGCGAGCTGAAGATCAAGCGCCTCCATGGAGCACTGGGTAGCAAGGAAGGAGCCTGTGTGGCCAACCATATCGCCGTTGGGGAAATTAACTCGAAGATACTTATACTTGCCCGACTTAAGACACTCGATAAGCTTATCGGTGATCTCGGCGCACTTCATCCAAGGTCTCTGCTCAAAAGGTACTACGTCGGAGGGGATCTCAATATAGGTCTCAAGCTCCTCGGAGAACTTGCCCGACTTATTTCCGTTCCAGAAATAGGTGACGTGACCGTACTTCTGTGTCTCGGAAATTGCAAGCATATTCATGCCCGCGCTTACGAGATACTCGGTGAGAGTGTTGGAGATCTCGGGGGGAGAAACGAGGTAGCGGCTGGGAATATGAAGGTCGCCGTCATACTCAAGCATACCTGCATAAAGAACGGAAGGAACACGCTTTCTGTCGAACTTATCAAAGTCAGCGCCGCCCTCAAACGCCTTCGAGATCTCGATAGCGCGGTCACCGCGGAAGTTGTAAAAGATAACGCTGTCGCCATCGTTGACGGTGCCAACGGGCTCGCCGTCCTTTGCAATAACGAATGGAGGAAGATCCTGGTCAATAACCTTCGTCTCTTCTCTATAGGTCTTGATTGCTTCCTCTGCGGATGCAAACTGTCTGCCCTCACCAAGAACGTGGGTTTTCCAGCCTGCCTCTACCATAGCCCAGTTTGCCTCGTATCTGTCCATAGTGATCTGCATTCTGCCACCGCCCGAGGCGATAGCTGCGTCAAATCCATCACAGTTTATGCCGCTAAGGTACTCCTCAAAAGGAAGAACGTAATCAAGTGCGCTGGTCTCTCCAACGTCACGGCCGTCAAGAAGAACGTGAATTCTGACCCTCTCTACCCCATCATCCTTTGCTCTCTCTATAAGAGCCTTAAGGTGATCTAT
>JAZNZI010000116.1:0-6715 GCA_045594865.1 Eubacteriales bacterium
CTGCCACCGCCCGAGGCGATAGCTGCGTCAAATCCATCACAGTTTATGCCGCTAAGGTACTCCTCAAAAGGAAGAACGTAATCAAGTGCGCTGGTCTCTCCAACGTCACGGCCGTCAAGGAGTATGTGAAGTCTTACTCTCTTAACACCGTCAGCCTTTGCTCTGTTGATGAGCGCGGTAAGATGGTCGATATGAGAATGAACGTTTCCGTCCGAGAAAAGACCAATAAAGTGGAGAGTAGAATTGTTATCCTTAACACCTCCCACAAGGGTGTTCCATGTGTCGGACTCAAAGATCTTGCCTGACTCGATAGACTGAGTGACAAGCTTAGCTCCCTGAGCAAAGACCTGTCCCGCACCAAGTGCGTTGTGACCTACCTCGGAGTTGCCCATATCGTCATCGCTGGGCAGACCGACAGCAGTGCCGTGAGCTCTGATGCTGATAGTGGGATACTTGCTCATAAGCATATCAAGGGTGGGGGTATTGGCAGCGGCAACTGCGTTTGCACCGTTATCGGGTGCAATACCTACGCCGTCCATAACTATTGTGAGGAGGGGTCCCTTTACCCCGTAGAATTTTGTAGATTTGTTAAGCTTAATCATTTTCTTATGCCTTTCAATTATATATCTGCATCTTTAATGTAAAGATGACCGAAATCTGTAATAAATTTCTTTCTCTCGGCAAGCGCGTCGCCAAGAAGCACGTCAAACATCTTTGCGGTTTGCTCGGCATCGGTAGGAGTGACTGCAATAAGGCGGCGTGTCTGAGGACACATGGTGGTGCGCCACATCATATCAGGCTCGTTCTCACCAAGTCCCTTGGAGCGCTGAAGAGTATATTTCTTGTTTCCAAGCTTTGCAAGGATCTCCGCCTTTTCAAACTCGTTGTAAGCAAAATAGGTCTCACCGCCCGAGGTTATCTCAAAGAGGGGAGATTCCGCAATAAAGATCTTGCCCTTCTCTATCAACGTAGGAAGAAGTCGGTAGAACATTGTAAGAAGCAGGGTTCTTATCTGGAAGCCGTCCTCGTCCGCATCGGTGCAGATGATGATCTTATTCCACTTGAGCAGGCTGTAGTCAAAGGTTGCAAGATCGGTCTTTTTACCCGTCTTTACCTCAACGCCACAACCGATGACCTTAAGCAGATCCACGATGATATCGCTGGCAAATATCTTGTCATAGGTGGACTTCATACAGTTAAGTGTCTTACCTCTGACGGGAATGATTGCCTGAAACTCGGCGTTTCTGCCCAGCTTACAGCTTGACATAGCCGAATCACCCTCTACTATATAGACCTCTCTGATGGCAGGGTCCTTCGAGCGACAGGGTACAAACTTCTCGACACGGTTTGACACGTCCATAGTACCCGTCAGCTTTTTCTTTATATCTATCTTGGTCTTCTCGGCGGATTCTCTCGCCTTTTTGTTGACCATTACCTGATTTGCGATAATATTCGCGCTTGAGCTATTCTCTGTAAGGTAGATTTCAAGATTTGTCTTGATAAACTCGGTAAGGGCCTTCTGAATAAACGCGTTTGTGATAGCCTTCTTCGTCTGGTTCTCATACGAGGTCTGCGTAGATGCCGAATTTACGATTACGGCAAGGTTGTCTGCGATATCCGCAAAGGATACCTTCGACTCATTCTTTGCCTTTTTATTGTGTGCCTTTATGTATTTATCTATTACGTAGGTGAAAGCGTTTTTAACCGCCTTGTCAGGCGCGCCGCCGTACTCAAGGAAGGAGGAGTTGTGATAATACTCGGTCATTCCGCTCTTGGCAAAGCAGAAGGTGATCTCGGCCTTAAGCTTATAATCATCCATATCCTCGCGGTCGCGTCCTTTTGTTTCAAAACTCCAGAGCACAGGCTGTGTCATAGATATACCTTCGGTGATCTCTGCAATATAATCGGCAATACCGTGCTCGTAGTAGTACTCGGTCTTGTCAAACCTTCCCTTCTCGTTTTCAACCTCAAGAATGAACCTGATGCCCGCGTTTACAAAAGCCTGACGGCGCAGAGTTGCAGAAAGAAACTCGACGGGAATATCAATCTCCTTGAATACCTTAAGGTCGGGACGCCATCTGATGATAGATCCGCGCTTCTTCATACCGGGCTCAATGTCGGTGACAGAGAGCTCGCCCTTTACGTTTCCCGCCTTGAAGTTGATCTCGGAAAGAGTTTTTCCGTTATAAGAACGGACGTTCATATATTCGGAGGAATACTGAGTTGCGGTTGCGCCAAGTCCGTTAAGACCGAGGGAGAATTCATAAGCCGAATTTCCGTCGTTATTATCGTACTTACCGCCTGCGTAAAGCTCGCAGAATACGAGCTCCCAGTTCCATCTTTTCTCTTTTTCGTTATATCCGAGAGGTACTCCGCGTCCGAAGTCCTCTACCTCTATCGAGAGATCTCTGTATTTTTTTACTATGATCTTGTCGCCGTAGCCTTCTCTGGCCTCGTCAACGGAGTTAGCAAGAATTTCTATAAACGAGTGTTGACATCCAATAAGGTCGTCGGAGCCGAAGATTACCGCAGGTCTTTTTCTTACTCTGTCGGCGCCCTTTAGGCTCTTTATACTCTGATCGTCATACTCTTTTTTTACTGTCCTTGATGCCACTATTATCCCTCCACATTTTTATCCAACGTATATTATAACACGCGAGAACAGATTTGTCAAGGAAGAAAAAACTATACCATACTTGACATTTTGCGCTCAAAATGCTATACTTGAGCTATGGAAAAGATATTTGAGATCAAAGCAAGCGGAGACCGACTTCCCACTGATATGAAGAGCTATCTCTACTCTCTCGGGCTATCCGTCACGCTGGTGAAAAAAGCAAAATACGGCGGTATTATCCTCAATGGCAGTCCCGTCACTGTACGCGCCCCGGTTCACGAGGGCGATATAATTGAAATATACACTGACAGCGCTACAAGCGAGGGTATCCCTCCTATGGATATACCCTTGAGAGTGCTGTACGAGGACGAGGATATTCTGGCGGTAGATAAGCCAACCAATATGCCCACCCATCCGTCGAAGGGAAACAACCTACCTACCCTTGCCAATGCGGTTATGGGATACTATGGTGGCGACTTCGTTTTCCGCTCGGTCAACCGACTTGACAGAGATACCTCGGGAATAGTTGTTATAGCAAAAAATCAGATCAGCGCAGCGGCTCTCTCCTCGAGTATGAAGAAAGGGCTTTGGAATAAGAAATATCACGCGCTCGTTGACGGTATCCCCTCCCCTATGGAAGCTGTGATTGACGCCCCTATCGAGCGTGTCTGCGAGGGTAATATCAAGCGCGAGGTCAGGGCTGACGGAAAGCGCGCCATTACGAAATACCGAGTCGTAAATGAGATGAATGACAGCTCGCTTTGCGAGGTGATTTTGCTGACGGGAAGAACCCATCAGATAAGGGTGCATATGGCGCATATCGGGCATCCGCTTTGCTCGGATTTTCTCTACGGTATCCCCTCCGAAAAGGAATATTTTCTCCGTTGCGTAGAGATAAGCTTCCCCCATCCAAAGACGAATGAAAGCATTGTTATCAAAGCATAAAAACCACCGATACGCAGGTTCTGCCCTGCAATATCGGCGGTTTTTTATTATTTCATCATTTCAAGCAAAGCTGACTCATCGATAATTTTTACGCCGAGTTCCTTTGCTTTAGTAAGCTTTGAGCCAGCCTCCTCACCTGCTACGACATAGGAGGTTTTCTTTGATACGCTACCCGAAACCTTACCACCGTTCTGCTTGATAAGGGCGGACGCCTCGTCGCGTGTCATAGTAGGCAGGGTACCCGTCAGCACGAAGGTAAGTCCCGCGAAAAGCTCGCCGCGCTCCTCGCCTATCGCCTCGGTTTTTACACCCAATGAGGCAAGTCTGTCACACAGCTCTCTCGTTGCGGGATCAGCAAAGAATTCCACGAGAGCGGTAGCGGTGATCGTACCTATATCCTTGATGGAGGAGAAATCCTCAAAGCTGGCGGAATAAAGTCTGTCAAGGCTGCGCATTTTACCTGCGATCTCCTCAGCGGCAACCTCACCAACCTGTCTTATTCCAAGGGCAAACAGAAGTCGCTCAAGACCGCGGGATTTAGATGCTTCAATAGCATTTACAAGATTTTCCGCGCTTTTTTTACCCATTCGATCAAGATCCTCTATATCCTCAACCTTGAGTGTATAAAGGTCGGCAATATCCTTGATCTTTCCATTTGCAAGAAGCAGCTCCACAACCTGGGGACCAAGACCGTCTATATTCATAGCGCCCTTAGATGCAAAATGAGTAATGCTCCTCGCGGTTTGCGCGGGACAGGCAGGATTGACGCATCTCATAGCGGCTCCCTCACCGCACTCGTCGCGAACGACTCTCCCACCGCAGGAGGGACAGGTATCGAGCATAAGGAAGGTCTGCTCGTTACCGTCACGCTTTTCTGGAACCGAACGGATTATCTCGGGTATGATCTCTCCTGCCTTACGAACTACGACGGTATCTCCGATGCGGATATCGCGCTCGCTGATAAACTGTGCGTTATGAAGAGTTGCTCTCGATACAGTAGTACCTGCAAGTCTTACGGGATCAAGGTTTGCGGTTGGTGTCAGAACACCCGTTCTGCCCACCTGAACATCTATTGAAACAAGCTTCGTTTCCTTTTCTTCGGGGGGATATTTATATGCAACAGCCCATTTTGGCGTGCTTGTTCCCTCGCCTACCGTCACTCTACCTGCGAGAGAATTAACCTTTACGACCGCGCCGTCCATATCAAATGGTAGCTCGTTGCGATGCTCGCCAAGGTAATCTATATGCTTTGAAACGGCGTCATAGCCAACCGCGGCAATCCTGTGTGAAACCGTGGTAAATCCAAGCTCGTCAAGTCGGTCAAGCGACTGTGTATGAGTTTGCGCCGTTCTTCCGTCGGAATAAAGCTCGCCCTCCTGGAGATTAAAGACCAGTATCTCAAGTCTTCTTGAAGCGGCAACCTTGGGATCAAGCTGACGAAGCGAGCCTGCCGCCGCATTACGAGGATTAGCAAACAGGGGCTGTCCTGCCGCCTCTCTCACTGCGTTAAGCTCGTGGAACACCCTCTTTGGCATATAGACCTCGCCTCTGACGCAGAGATAAGGAAGCTCCTCGTTTAATTTCAATGGAATAGAATTTATGGTTTTAAGATTCTCGGTCACGTCCTCGCCAACCTCACCGTCGCCACGGGTTGCGCCCTTAACGAACAAACCGTCACGGTATATGAGCGACACCGAAAGGCCGTCTATCTTAGGCTCGACCGAATACTCAACGTCACCACCCAACTCGGCTGTCATTCTGTCGGTAAAATCGTGAAGCTCGTCAAATGAGAACACGTCGGTAAGGCTACCCATTCTTACCGTATGAGTGTACTTCTCGAAACGGTCAAGCGCCTTGCCACCCACGCGAACGGTTGGAGAATCGGGGATTTTCAGCTCGGGAAACTCCGCCTCGATATCCTGAAGCTCGCGGAACATCATATCGTACTCGTAGTCGGAGATTTCCGGAGCATCGTTCTCGTAGTAGAGCCTTGAATTGTATACTATTTTTTCGCGCAACCACAGGGCGCGCTTTTCTGCTTCCTGAAGGGACATTTTGCAATTTTTCCTTCCAAATTTTTACTGAATTAATTTTACCACGAAAGCCATATTTTGTCAAGGTGGGATTTTTTGAACGAGTCGGTTTTTCGTAATTCATTTTTTGACAAAAACCGTGTTTTTTTTACTGATAAATGAATTTAATTTGGGGATTGACATTCATGTTTAAGAGAGTATAATTATTATTGATAATAATTAATCTTTCAAGAAGGGAACGAAAATGAAAAAAGAGCCGTTAAGATTCAAAACCTTTCTCCTTATGAACCTCGGTATACTTCTCCTTGCCGTAGGAACATACTTTTTCAAAACACCAAACGGCTTTGCAACGGGCGGAGTAAGCGGTCTGTCAATCATTCTTGCGGAGATATTCCCAATCATATCTCCTGCTCTATATATGATGATAATAAACGTAGCTTTGCTTATACTCGGGGTTGCAATTTTAGGCAAGGAGTGCGGCGGACTTACTATATACTGCTCGCTTGCGTTCTCGCTTGAAACCTGGATTCTTGAGCAGATTTGTCCTCTTTCCGAACCGCTGACGAGCTATCCGCTGCTTGAGCTTATATATGCAGTCCTGCTTACCGGCATTGGCTCGGCTATCTTATTTAAATGCAAGGCATCCTCGGGCGGCACCGACATTGTTGCCCTTATTCTTAAAAAATATACCAGTATGAACGTTGGGACGGCTCTGCTGTGCACCGATTTCTTTATCGCTGCTGCTACCTTCGTTGATTGGAATACCGAGGTCGGTATTGGCTTCGATGCGCAGACGGGTATGTTCACTATGCTCGGTTTGTTTGCTAAGGTGTTCTTGGTTGACGACGTGATCGAATCAATGGATATGTGTAAGGCGTTTACAATTATCACCTCAAAGCCCGAAGAGATAAACGCATACATAATGCAGGACATCCGTCACGGTGTCACCACTTATCCCGCAAAGGGCGCGTATACAGGAGCGGACAAGACCGTTATCGTCACCGTTTGTCGCAGATCCGAGGCAATAAGGCTTCGCAGACGTGTGCTTTCCATAGACCCGCACGCCTTCATTATCATCACTAAAACCAGCGAGATAATGGGAAAGGGCTTCAGAGACATTAAC
>JAZNZI010000117.1:0-20549 GCA_045594865.1 Eubacteriales bacterium
CCAGCAGATGATGGCATCCGAGCGCGAGGTTATTGACGAGGCGTACGCTGGCGATATTATCGGCGTATTCGATCCGGGTATCTTCTCCATCGGCGACACAGTCTGCGAGAAGGGAAAGAAGGTAAAGTTTGAGGGCATTCCCACCTTTGCGCCCGAGCATTTCGCTATGGTAGAGCAGGTGGATTCCATGAAGCGTAAGCAGTTCGCCAAGGGTATGAATCAGATCGCCCAAGAGGGAGCGATCCAGATATTCTTCGAGCCTAATTCCGGACTTGAGCGAGTAATCGTCGGTGTTGTCGGCGTGCTTCAGTTTGAGGTGCTTGAGTACCGACTTAAGATACCCGGATCGAATACGCCGATAATATCGCCAGCGTACGCCTCGTCAATAACCTCGCGCTCGGATGCCATCATCTGCTGGGGCTGGGAGAGGCGGAACGCCTTGTTTCCCTGCACGTGATAGTACTCCTTTCCGCGCTCGAACTTACCCGAGCAGATACGCATAAAGGCGATACGGTCGCGGTGCGCCTTGTTCATATTCGCCTGGATCTTGAAGACGAACGCCGAGAAATCTGGATCAAAGGGATCTATAACATTACCCTCTGCCACTCTGGGAAGGGGGGATGTGGTCATTTTAAGGAAATGCTCAAGGAAGGGTTCGATGCCCAAGTTATTAAGAGCCGAGCCGAAGAATACGGGAGAGAGCTTGCCGTGGCGAACGGCCTCAAGGTCAAAGTCACCGCCCGCGCCCTCAAGCAGCTCTATCTGCTCGCAGAACTCGATTCGCTGATTCTCGCCAACAAGCTCGTCAAGCTTTGCGGTGTCGGTTATATCAAGGTCAATGCCGCGGATTCTGTCGCGTCCTCTATGGGAGTCTGCAAAGGAGAGCAGCGTGCGCTTATCTCTGTCGTATACACCCTTGAACTTCTGTCCGCAGCCGATGGGCCAGTTCATAGGATAGGTCATAATGCCAAACTCCCTCTCCAGCTCGTCAAGCAGATCAAAGGGATCTCTCGCCTCGCGGTCCATCTTGTTGATAAAGGTGAAAATAGGAATATCACGCATAGCGCATACCTTAAAGAGCTTTCTCGTCTGGGGCTCGATACCCTTTGCCGCGTCGATAACCATTACCGCCGAGTCTGCCGCCATAAGCGTACGGTAGGTGTCCTCGGAGAAGTCCTGATGTCCCGGGGTGTCAAGAATATTGATGCAATAGCCCTCATACTCAAACTGAAGCACCGAGGAGGTGATAGAGATACCTCTCTGCTTCTCAAGCTCCATCCAGTCGGATACGGCGTGCTTATCGTTCTGCTTACCCTTTACCGAGCCTGCCGACTGTATAGCACCGCCGTAGAGCAGAAATTTTTCGGTCAGAGTGGTCTTACCTGCGTCGGGGTGAGATATTATCGCAAAGGTGCGCCTTCTCTTAATTTCATTTACAAAATCAGCCATTTTATTCCTTTCGTCAGCCGCCAAAATTTCTCTTTCCTTGGCAAAGCGACATACTTCCCATTATAATTTTAATCATAATATAATAACATATTTGTATATTTTTGTCAATAGGCAATAAAAAGCAAATCTCTTTTTTGTTTTCCATTTATTTTGCCCGAAGGGCATTTCTGTATGAATGAAAGTAAGATTTTTTTGGTAGTAAAGCCTACACTTACCTGTCCTTCTCTGACCTAATCTTTCCTGACCTATACTATACTAACCTATACTTACCTATACTGTGGCAACCAAATGTCACCCAAAAAGTGCCACGAAGCCTTGAAAACTCTACGTTTTTCTTGCAGCGAAAAGGACAAGAGTCGCCCTTGAGTCGCCCGCGTTGGAAGTTTACAAGCCTTTGTCACGGGGCTGTCGGGCTATGAAAAGGGTTGCGAGATAGGGTACAAGACCTCTTGCTCGCAGGGCGGTGGGAGCTCACGGGGGCGAGCCTCTGACGGAAAACGACCTTGAGCCAGGTAGGTTTTCCACTTATCCACATTTTTGCTCTATTTGTTTACAAATCCGATGTTGACAAGTCGGTGATTTTTTTATATAATTAATCTATAAAAAATCAAACGGAGCGTATAATGAAGATTAAAGCCATATTCTTCGACCTTGACGGCACACTTTTGCCAATGGATCAGGACACATTTATAGGAGCATATCTCGGAGGACTGTGCAAGCTGCTTGCGCCAAAGGGATACGATCCTCAGGCGGTGGGCGCGGCGCTGTGGAAAAGCACGGGCGCTATGATGAAAAACGATGGTAGGATCAGCAACGAGCAGGTGTTTTGGGACAGCTTTGCCGCCATACTCGGTGAGAGTGTGCGTGATGAGATGGATCTGCTTGACCAGTTTTATGCAAGCGATTTTCAAAAGGTAAAGAACGTCTGCGGCTACACACCGATGTCCCGTGAGCTTATCGACAGACTGAAGCAGACCGACCTGAGAGTGATCCTTGCCACAAGTCCTCTGTTCCCCACCGTTGCCACCGATAGCCGTATTCGCTGGGCTGGACTTGAGCCGACCGACTTTGAGTACGTGACCACCTATGAGAACAGCAAATTCTGCAAGCCCAACCCTCTCTACTACGTAGACCTTTGCGAAAAGCTGGGACTTGTGCCAAATGAGGTGCTTATGGTAGGCAACGACGTGGGCGACGATATGGTGGCGGAAAGCGTTGGTATGCGGGTATTCCTGCTGACCGACGATCTTATCAACAAGACGGAAAGAGATATAAACGACTTCAGGCACGGCAGCTTTGAGGAGCTTAATACTTACATTGAGGAGATAATCAATGAATAAAAGAATTTTTGCGCTTGCTCTGGCACTTGTAATGCTGTTTTTAGTCGGCTGTCAGAGGGGCGATAATGATAATAACGGCGGAGATAAAGACGGTATGAATAACACGGAAAACGGCGGTCAGCAGAGCCGCGTCGACGGCTTCGTATTAAAGGCGGTAGTAAAGTCGATAAATCCCGATTACATTGAGGTTGAGGTTATCGAGAGTGACTATGCCTTCGGCATTTACTGGGTGCGCACGGGCGCGCAGACCGAGTATTTTGGTGCTGACGGAAGCGCCGCAGGCATATCCGACCTGAAGGCAGGACAGACGGTCAGCATCACCTATTCGGGACAGACGATGATGAGTTATCCCCCGCAGATCGTGGCGTGGTCAATCAGTATTCTATAGCATCGCAAAAAAGAGCGGGTTTTCCCTGCTCTTTTCTTTGTTTTCTTATATTTTTTTGTAAATTTCTTCGGCAATTTGGGCAATTTTTGTCGCTTCGGCAGATGAGGCGGTGCGCAGAGTCTTTACGCTCGGTCTACCCCATACGTCAAAGAGCCAGGGGCCTATCCACTGCCCTGCCCTGCTTCCTTTAAACATACCCGAAAGCACCGACAGACATGCCACGCGGGAATGCATGAAAATTATCTTCATCGGATACTTGATTATGGAGAAGATAAGGGGCGGATAATGGTTGGTTATGCCCGTAAAGCTGATTCCCGGGTGAGCCACCGAGATGCTCTCTCCGTCGAGGGCAAAGAGCGAATAGGTGAGATAGCGCTTCGCGTTGCCGTACACAAGGCTCGCCTGCTTTCTGGTGGAGAAGTCGGTGTTCCTCTCGTCAATTTTCGAGTAATTGTGAGCGATGCTGCCGACGGCTACTATTCTGCCGCCGCGCTGCTTTATATTCGGGAGCAGCCTTCTTGCAAGATAGTAGGGCGAGATAAAGTTTATCTGATAGACGTTATCGTATCCAAGATCGGTCTTGTACCTCGGTATGCTGTAGGCGCCCGCGTTGAGGATAAGGTAATCTATATCCATAAGCAAAAGCTTCTCTGCCGCCGCCCTAACCGACTGAATATCCGCCATATCGGCGGTCACGTGGGACACCGAGAGGTCGAGATGCTTTGCCAGCAGCTCTGCCGTAAGGGATAGCGACTTTTCCTTGTTTCTGTCAAGCAGAACCAGCTCAGCGCCAAGGGACGCAAGATAGAAGCACAGCTCTCTGCCAAGACCGCCCGTAGAGCCGCTTATTACAACCCTCTTTCCCGCGAGAGAGTGGGTGTTTTTATCTAACCACTTTTGAATATTCATTTTAAACCTGCCTGATATTTGTTTATTACAGTATATCACAGAGCTATAAATAAATCAAGATTAAAATAAAATCATAAATTTCATCAAACCCGTTGAAATGATGGGCACTTTGTGATAAAATGAAAGAAAAAACTCCGAGGCCATAAATATGAAAAAAATAACAGCCTTATGCCTGGCATTAATACTCGTTTTAGGCTCGCTTAGCTCCTGCACGATACTTGAGGAGATTATCGGCGGCGAGAAGATACCCGATAACGATAACGGAAATACCGACGGCGGAAGTGGTGACGAGGGAAAGCCCGAGGAGGAGGCTCCAAAGGACGACGAGGACGGTAAGGATGAAGAAAACGAGGAAAATCCCACCGTTTACACCTACGTAGCCTTTACCGCCAGCGAAAAAAAGACTATCACCGATTCTATAGGCGCGCTTATTCCCTTTATTCCCAATAACGAGTATTACGTAGAGGAATACAGCCTTGACTATGACGACTGTCGCGAGGTGGGAATAAACCTCTACACCTTCGGCAACACCAAGGAGGAGTTTGACGCCTACAGAGAACAGCTTCAATATAGCTTTGACGGAAGCGAAAGGGACGAGTACGGCGATCTTTGGTATTATTACACCTCAGACGAGGGCTTTTACCTTGATATCAGCTACTATTTTCTTGAAAACGAATACGTTGTAGACATTTACGCCTATCTGCTGATCGACTATGAGGATGACGGTAGCAGCGGAAACGAGGGTGACAACGGTGGAAACAGCGGCAACGGAAACGAAGGCGGCAATAGTGAAAACACTGACGGCAACTACGAAATACTTACCAACGAGGGCGCAGGGCTGCCTGAGGGCGTAAACGGCGTACACAGCGTTGACTTTACCAAGGGAAAATACGTAAAGGACGTCAGCGATCAGGGCTACTACCTTGACGGCTGTCCTACCGTTGGCGAGCCAAAGGTGCTCGTTATCCCTGTAGAATTCAGCGATGCTACGGCAAAGTCGCAGGGCTGCTATATTGATAAGATCGTCACCGCCTTCTGCGGCAAGGACGGCGAGACCGACTACTACTCGGTTGACAGATATTACTACATATCAAGCTACGGCAAGCTTGACCTTGACATTACCGTTCTCGACCGGTGGTTCCGCCCAGATATGCCCAGCAGCTACTACGCAGAGCTGACCGATGCCGACGGATATATGAACGGCGAACAGGTGGTGCTTGACGAGGCTCTAGCCTATCTTTCTGGTATTATGGATCTGTCCGACTACGACTCCGACGGCAATGGAATTATCGACGCGGTAGTAATGATAAACACCCTTGATATAGGCGAGGACGATTTTCACTGGGCGTTCAGATACTGGAACTACTACACCGACGACGAGGGCTATTATTACGAGTATGACGGCGTAAGCGCAAACGACTATCTCTGGGCATCCTACTTCTTTATCCAGGAGAGCTACGACGAGATGGGCGACGCCTACTACACCGACAGCTCGGTTATGAACACCTACACCTATATCCACGAGTTCGGTCACATTCTCGGTGCGGATGATTACTACAACACCGCAGAGAGCGGAGAGCATCCTATGGACGGCTGTGACATTATGGACGGTATGACGGGCGACCACAACCCCTATACCAAGTTTAACTTCGGCTGGCTTACCACATCCCGACTTGTGACGTCAGAGGACAGCATTACCCTCACCCTCGAGAGCTTTGGTGAGAGCGGTGACAGTATTATTATCGCTAACAACTGGGACGAGGAGCTGGGTGCGTATCAGGAATATTACGCAGTAATTTACTACACAATGACGGGACTTAACGGCGGAGAGCACGGCTACTTTGCCCGCGACGGAATAGTCGTCTACCATATAAACTCCACTCTCTACCGCGAGGTGTACGAGGGCGAGATCTACTACGACGTGTATAACAACAACACCGACCCCTCCGACGAATACGGCAGCGAGGATAACCTTATTGAGTTTGTAAAATCGGCAGAGGGCAACTTTACCTACGTGAAGGGCGACAGTCTTCCCACGGTCACCGACGACCTTGGAAACAGACTTATCTACAGCTTTACCGTCGATTCTATTGACGGCGAAACAGCCACAATCACCTTTACAAAAAACTAAAAAACAAAAAAAGTAAGCAGGCACAAGAACTATGTCTTGTGCCTGCTTTTGCGCAAATATGCTAACTTAAACTTACATTTTAGTCGGAAATCAAGGAGATAAAGCGCATAAACGCAGCCTTGCCCTCGGGGGTTCTCTTGAACACTCCTGCGTCAAGAAGCACCTTTACAAAGACCTTTCCGATCTCGTCCTTGATAATATCAAGAGCATTATCGGGCGAAAGCTCGGGGTGACATGCAAGAAGCTGCTCTGCCCAGTCTGCGTGGGACGCAAGCCTTGCATCTGCGCGAAGATCTGCGCCAGAAAGGAGCGCACCCTCAAGGAGAGTTATCTCCTCGGCAAGTCTTGCAGGCAGGATAGCAAGTCCCATAACCTCTATAAGACCGATATTCTCCTTCTTTATATGATGAAGCTCGGGCGCGGGGTGGTAAAGGCCGATAGGACGGTCGGGTGTGGTGATGTTGTTGCGGAGAACGAGATCGCAGACGTATCTGTCACCATTTTTTCTCGCAATAGGAGTGATAGTGTTATGGGGCGTGCCGTCGGTCTCGGCAAAGATGTAGGCGCTCTCGTCGGTGTAGCCGCGCCAGGCGGTGAGAACCTTATTACAGCACTCGGCAAGAGCACTCTTGTCCTCGGATTCAAGCCTGATAACCGACATAGGCCATTTTACAATGCCAGCCTCCACGGTTGGATAGCTCTTGATAGCGAATTTTTCCTCCACAGGCGCTCTTTCCATAGCAAAGGTGTATCTGCCGCCCTGGAAATGCTCGTGGCTTAAAATCGAGCCTCCTACGATTGGCAGATCGGCATTTGAGCCAATAAAATAGTGGGGCAGGTACTCGATAATATCAAAGAGCTTGCCGAACACCGCGGCGTCTATTTTCATAGGAATATGCTCGTTATTCAAGGCAATGCAATGCTCGTTGTAGTAACCGTAGGGTGAGTACTGAAGCGACCAGCGCTTGCCACCTACGGTGATGGGAATATGTACAAGATTCTGCCTTGCGGGGTGTGTCTGATGGCCTGCAAAGCCTGTATTCTCTATACAGAGCTGGCACTTCGGATAGCTTGATGCAGTCGCATTTCTCGCCGCGGCGATATCACGGGGATCCTTCTCTGGCTTTGAGCGGTTTATGCTGATGTCAAGCCTGCCGTACTCGCTGTCGTGTGTCCACTTCAGATCCTTGGCGATTCTGCCCGCCCTGACGTAATTTATATCACGGCTGAACATATAGTACCAGTCCGTCGCATCCTCAGGGGAAAGCTCGTATCTCTCCTCAAATTTTGCTATAACCTCGCGGGGCATAGGCATAAGAAGTCCCATAATACGCGTGTCAAACAGATCACGGGAGTTCTGCGTATCGGCTATAATCCCCTGCTCTATGGCATAGTCGATTATAGGCGCGAGGATCTCGTCTATAGTCATTCCCTCCGCGTCTGCGCCAGAGTCCTGCCAATCGGAAAGGCAGAGCGCATCAAGCAGCCTGTTTCTAACGAAAAGCGTGTCCTCCAGCGTGATAATATTCTTTCTTACTCCGTAGTCAATAAGTCTTTCAATAGCTTCGTAGATCATACTTGCCTCGCAAAATTCAGTTTTTATTAAAGGTTACCGCGCCGCTCATAAAGTCGTGGTCGCCCTCAAGATTATATTTACTAAGATCGACGGTGGACTTCTCTGAATCCAGAAATAGCGCTTTGGCGCAATAGTCAAAGATCAGCTTCTCTCCCGAACCCGAGGTAAGAACAAGGTATTCCTCGCCGCCCGATGCTTCAAAATGCCAGCTTCCCTCAAGAGCCTCAAGGCTCTCGCCCGAATTCCTATTACCCTCGTCAAAATATTCAAAGGGAGAAAGCTCAAAGCTGCCATCGGGATAAATCATCAAGCTGCTTTTACCCTCTGAATATATGTTATAGCTATATTTTCCGTACTGTATCTTCTGAGCCAACGTTTCAGTGCAAAATGCGTACTCCACGAAATCGCCGTTTTTAAAATAAAGCGTCACAACATATATTCTGTTCGGCTCGTATGGCAGCTCTACACTCTCAAACCAGCCTGTAGAGAGCAGCTCGCGTCCGTCGGAAAGGTCAGGATCAATGCTATAGCTCATTACCACGCATTTGTTAATACGCTGATATGCACCGTTGTAATTATTATAATTAGTAGTAGATAAGCTTAGCTTATATTCCTCCTCGCTAAGCAGCTGAGGCGTATGTCCGCTAACGGCTTTTTCATAGAGATCAATACCCTTGCTTTCGTGACCGTTCCAGAGGTAATTTCCACGGAAAAAATCTATAAAACCGTTGTCGCTGAAGTAATAATCCTTATAAGTATATAACACCGAAAAATCTATTGTCGGAGGAGTATGGTAGGTGGTTGGAACGTTTCCGAGAACCCTCTCGCCACACAGATCATAAAAGGGTATTGCACAGTTGTTGAACACCGTTCTCGGTGCTGCATTGCTACCAGAGGACTCCTTTTTGCTGCCGTCAACGTATCTGATTATCATACTCCAGCCGCCGCCGTCGTCCACCTCGGTAAGAGGCTCGTAGCGCTCCTTTATGCCGAAAAGACCGTAGGAGTATATCTTATTGATAAACTGCCGCTCATCCTCCTCGGAAAAGCTTTTTATAATTTCGTTGCTCTCCTGCTGTCCTTCCTCATAGTAGGGCGTATGAGTAGATTTAGTGACGGTATTCTCATTAAAATCAATAATATAGGTTTCGGTACGTCCGCCCATATAGTCTACCCTCTTGTAGCTGAGATCGGCGAGAGGTGTGCCATTATATTCCCTGACAGGCAGAACCCCTGCAATAGAGGAGCAGCTCGAAAGAGAAAAAACAATAACCGCGATAAGCAGTATAGCTGAAATTTTCTTCATAGTGATACCTCCATATCCTTAAGCTACTATATATGACACAGGAAAACATATAAAAGTTACACAATTTCCAACTTTTTCTAAATCTATTTTAATATATTTCTCAAGGAAAATCAATACGTTTGCGCACAAAAAATCCCGAAAGCCATTTAATTTTGAGGCTCTCGGGATTTTTGGGTTAGTTAAATTTTACTGTTAGTTAAATCTTACCACGTGGTTTGCAATCCAGTTAACGAAGCTGCATAAGTGCTGACCAAATTTACCGGGTATGCAAATAAAGATAAGGGGGGTGCGATAGCGGAAATGCTTGCCCCACTTCTCGTCGTGAGCATAGCACTTCTTCCACATCTCGCGAAGGTCGGCGTCAACCTCGGGGGTCTTATTCATTCTGGTGTAGAGAATAGCTATACCCGCAAGCATAAATATCTCGTGCTTAAGATAGGTCTTCTGCCTCGGCTCCTTTATATCATCAAAATGGAAGGAGTAGAAGCACTTCTCTACCACAAGCAGATGGTGCGTATAGCGCTTCAGCATAGTCTTTGCCTGTACAGACTGATCGGGTCTGCCGATCCAATAGCGATAGAGGTCGGCATCAAAATAGTACATTCTCTCTACGTGAGGCAGAGTTCTGCACACCATAAGATTGTCCTCGTAGAACACGTGCTTAGGCAGAGGCTCGCTTGCCAGACGCATTATCTCGGTGCGGAAGGTACAGGAGTGAATAGTGAGCATCTGATGCATAGCAAAGCGCTTTGTATCCTCCCAGCCAAAGATCCTACCCGTGGGCAGAACTCTCTTATAGCTGATGGATCTGTCGCCAATGCCGTCGGTGTGAACGTAATAATAGTTTGTGACGGCAAGGTCGATGCCGCCATTCTTATCGCACTCCTCAAGCTTGTCAAGGAAGGCGGGGAAATCCGCGCTCATAACGTCGTCGCTATCTACGACCTTAAAGTATTTACCTGTTGCGTGGATAAGGCCCTGGTTTATACCCTCACCGTGACCGCCGTTCTCCTGATGTATAACCCTGACGATCGAGGGATATTTTGCAGCGTAGGCGTCGGCAATCTCGCCCGTACGGTCCTTAGAGCCGTCGTCAATAATAATGACCTCAACTCTCTCACCGCCTACAAGCAGGCTGTCAACGCATTTTTCCATATACTCTGCCGAATTGTAGCAGGGTACGGTAACAGTTAAAAGTTTCATTATGCAAGCTCCCTTTCCGCTTCCTCAAGTGCGGAAGCAATAACCGCGTCCATATCGTAATAACGGTACTGGGCAAGTCTGCCGCCGAAGATAGTTCTGCTCTCCTTATCGGCAAGCTCCTTATACTTAGCATACAGCGCGCTATTCTCCTCATCGTTGATGGGATAATACGGCTCGATACCCGGCTGCCACTCCTGGCTGTATTCCTTGGAAATTACAGTCTTTGGCTGGTTGCCGAACTCAAAATGCTTATGCTCAATAATACGTGTATAGGGTGTCTCGCGGTCGGTGTAATTGATAACCGCGTTGCCCTGATAGTTGTCGGTGTCGAGAAGCTCGGTCTCAAACCTTACGCTTCTGTAGCCGAGATAGCCGTAGCAATAGCCAAAATAGCTGTCAATAGGGCCCGTGTATACCACCTTTTCGGCGAGAGCGTCAAGCTCAGCGCGGTTTTCAAGATAATCAACGCCAAGTCTTACCTCAATTCCCTCAAGCATTCTCTCCACCATAGCGGTGTAGCCGCCGATTGGAATACCCTGATAGAGAGCGTTGAAGTAATTGTTGTCAAAGGTAAATCTGACGGGCAGACGGCGGATTATAAAGGACGGAAGCGCCGTGCAGGGACGTCCCCACTGCTTCTCGGTATAGCCCTTTACAAGTCGCTCGTAGATGTCAGTACCAACGAGAGAGATAGCCTGTTCCTCAAGGTTTTTCGGCTCCGTGATGCCTGCGGCAGCGCGCTGCTCGGCAATCTTATCCCTCGCCTCATCAGGAGTGACAACACCCCACATCTTATTGAAGGTATACATATTAAAGGGTAAGGAATAAAGCTCGCCGTGGTAGTTTGCCACGGGGGAGTTTGTATAGCGGTTGAACTCGGCAAAGTGGGTTATGTACTGCCATACCTCCTTGTTATTGGTGTGAAAAATGTGGGCGCCGTACTTATGCACGTTGATGCCCTCGACCGACTCGGTGTAGATATTACCGCCGATATGGTCACGCTTATCGATAACGAGCACCGATTTGCCCGCCACCTTCGCCCTCTCGGCAAAAACTGCGCCAAAAAGACCCGCGCCGACTATTAAGTAATCGTATTTCATAATAAAAGGTAAGTAGCTTATAAAGCTTATCGTAGTGTAAATTAAGCGGTTGCGTTCTGTTGCTCAGCAACGGTTTCGTCGGTGATGGTGGCCATAGCCTCCTCCATAGACATACCCTCGGCAACCGCCTGCTTTCTCGCTGCGTTTACCGCCTGAATAGTCTTGACTCTCTTACCGTCAAGGGAGTAGCCCTTCATAGCGAAGAGAGTGAGCGCCCAAGCGAGCATAGGAATAATACAGAACAGAACGATAACAACCCAATTCATACCGTCGGAATAGGGCGTGACCTTAGTGGGAAGATCCTTTATTCCTATGCAAAGAAGGGCTATCGACACGACAGCCGATGCCAGAGAGGAAACCAGCTTGTCAACAAGGCTGAAGAGTGTACCCATTATACCGGGTACAAACTTACCCGAGCGATAGGTCTCGTAGTCGGCACAGTCCGCAACCATAGGAATAGGCATATCCGCGGTGGCATAGTACGCGCCGTAGCCAATTCCGAAGAATATAATATAAAGAATGGTATACAGGTTAAGGGCAAGACCCTTTTCATTCGTAAGAGTAAGATTGAAGGAGGGGTTGCCGGGCTGCCATAGCATAAGAAGCACAAGCACGCCGACGTAGCAGATAAGCGCAACGCTTACGTACCTCATAAGCGACTTTTTCTGTCCGTACTTTTGTGACGTACGCACCGTCATAAGGAAGAAGGGCGCGGAGAATACGTAGCCAAGAGCCATAAATACCATATTGAAGGTATCGTAATTACCCATCATACAGCCGTAGAGCATAATAAGCACGGTCATATTCTGAGCGATGGCAAGAGCAAGCTTACAACCGCCGCCCGCTACCATAAGACGCTGCAGAGGCTTGTTAGCCTTGATGATATTAAGGTATTCGGAAATCTTGATCTTCTCCTGCTTGCCGGCACTGATGCCGAAGTACTTCTCATTGTCCTTCTCGGCAATTCCGATAACAGCAAGAACGGTAAGAAGCGCAGAAATAACGATACCGATGGGAGTCATAATAGCATACCACTTCTGGTTGTAGTCGCCTGCGAATCTGTCCCAAGCCATAACCATACCGAGAACCTGCATAACACCCATACCAACGAGAGAACCGATGGTATTGAATACGGTGAAGAGAGGACGCTGGGAGGGGTCGTTGGTAAGAACCGCCTGCGCACTTCTGGTGACCGAGGTCTGGAGAGTATAGCCGATAACCCAAACCATATAGAGAAGTATGAAGAGAGTATAACGGAGCCACATCAAGGTCTCGGGTACGAGAGGAGTGACAACGTACAGAAGAAGCACGCTGACTGCCATTATAGCATTACCGAGCACCATAAAGGGACGGAATTTACCGAACTTGGTGTTGGTCTTATCCATAAGTGCGCCGATGATGGGGTCGGTGATAGCATCGAAGACACGCATTCCGGTGACCATAAAGGATGCAAAGAGCATCGCAAGACCAAGTACCTTATTACCAAAGGTTGCAATATAACTTAAGATAAGTACAAAGTAGACGTTTGTCGCGCCGTTGTTCATAGGGAACAAAGCGAGCTGATAGAATTTGGCGCGGTTAACGCCATTGTTTTCGTTCATTTTCTTCTGAACTCCTTTCGGGTGATTATTATTAAGGTAATGTTTAAAAACATTACTAAAGTAATATCTAAACTTTAAATATAATTAAAAATAAACAAAGGTTGAGAAAGCGGAAAATCAAGTCCAGTTGCCGCCACCCGCAATTTTTTTACTCAGCTTATACAAAGCGTTGGGCTTTTCAACGTAGCGGATCTTGATCTCGTCGCGATGCTTGCCATATACGGCGGTAAGCTTAACCTTGCCCTTCAGGGGAATACGGAAGGTGAATACGTGGTTCTCGCCCGTCTGAGTTCCTACCTTCTCGCCGTTGGCGTAAAGGGTGACCTCGGGACAGTTGGAGTAGATCTTTACGGTAGTCTTCTTCTCCGCGCGGTCAACATAGCGTCTGCCGCAGATGTGAACAAAGGGCTCCTTCGACCACCAAGCCTTATAGAGATAGAAGCTATCCTTCTTTATCTTTCTGTCAAAGGTGACAAGGCCCTTGTGGTTCATACCGGGCTCGCCGCCCTGATTTCTCGCGTCGGCAGCAAAGTCGAACATATTCCAAAGGTGAGTTGCCCACATAAACGGACGCTTATCAAAAAATTTCAGCATATACTCGTTATACTTGCACTGATATTCCTCGGTCTGATCGCCTCGTCTTGGGTAAGAGGAATGGAGGTTGGGCATACACTCGCAGCCGTACTCAGAATAGCCGAGGCAGCGGTTGGGATAACGACGGTGGAAGTAATCTACCCACACGTTGTTAAGCCACATAAAGGGAGTATACCAACCGAGATAGAGGTTCCAGCTTACCACGTCGGAGATATGTCCCACGCGGTCAAAGGGCGCGCACATAGCATAGCACGCAAGGGTGGTGGGACGGCTGGGATCCCACTCGTGAATAAGGTCGTTCAGCAGCTTATGGTTATCCATCATATCCGCGTGATTTTTAGTGGATATAGTGATCTCGTTGGATATGCCCCACACGCAAATAGAGGGGTGATTGTAGCACTGAACAAGCAGCTCCTTCATTTGACTTACGGTATTCTCTCTGCCGTTCGGCATATGCTCGGAGATATAAGGGATCTCCGCCCATACAACCATACCGTACTTATCGCAGAGGTCGTAGAAGTACTGGTCGTGTTGATAGTGAGCAAGACGGATAGTGTTGGCACCGATCTCACGGATCATAGCCATATCTATATCGTGATGCTCCTTGGTAATAGCGTTTCCGATACCCTTCCAGTCCTGGTGGCGACAAACGCCGCGCAGGGGATACGGCTTTCCGTTAAGGAAGAAGCCTTTATCCGCATCAATACGGAAGGAGCGGCAGCCAAACTGACAGGAAACCTTATCCACAACCTTGCCGCCGACGCGAAGCACCGCCTCGCAGGTATAGAGGTAGGGATCCTCAATACCGTGCCAGAGATGCACCTTATCTATTACTATAGTTTCGTCATTGTCGTCGCCGCTGCCAACGATATTTCCGTCAGCATCGCGAAGAGTTATATTTACACGGCCGCCATCAGCGTTATGCCAGGTTCTTACCCATATCGCAGCATCCTCGCCTGCGACCTCGGGGCAAACGGCAAAGCCCTTTCCGCCGTAATAATCTAAATCAAAGTGATATTTATTTACAACTAAAAGCTTTACGTCACGGTAAATACCGCCGTAGAAGGTGAAATCCGCCTTCTGAGGATAAACTCTGTCGTTTACCGAGTTGTCAACCTCAACTATAAGGTGATTTGTCTTTTTAATGCGCTCGGTAATATCGGCGCGGAAGGTGGAGTAGCCGCCGTCGTGAGTGATAATCTCCTTGCCGTTCAGCACTACTCTTGCCGATGCGTTAACACCGTTAAATTCAATATAAACGCGCTGCTCCTCGGTAAATTCGGGCGCAGCAAAGGTTTTCTCATAGATGCAGGTGCCGCGGAAATAATCGTCGCCACCGTCCTGACCGTCAATATTATTCCAGGTGTGTGGAATGTCAACGTTTGATTCTGTACCGTCGTGATAACGGAACAGCCAATCTTTGTTTAAAAGTTGCTCTTTTCTCATAGCAATCTCCTATAAAAAATGAATTTCCCCGCCCCGCCGTGCAAGACGGGGAAATTTAAGGGGGGTAATACTCTTCCCCCGAAGCTTTCGCTCCGAGGGGTGATTTTATTTAATTAAATCAATGCTTCTTGCGGAAGATGATGCATCCGCCAATACCGAGAATACCAAGTACTATAGTGACATAGAGAACGGTATCAACGATCTTGGGAGTGACAGCCTTAACAACGGTGTCAGGACCAACGCCGTTCATAGCCGCGGAGTTGATGATGGTGTAGAGGTTATGGTGCATAGCCTCAACCAGTGCATTAACAACAACGGGATCGTTTGCTCCGGCAGTTGCCTTGAGGTCATCTTTTGCATAAGACATCATTGCATCGAAGCAGGTAATACCGCCTGCTACGATAGCAGCAGAAGCGTCACAGTACTCGTTGAGAATGTTGTCGGTGATGTGCATAGACTTGTTGCCCCACTCGCCGCGAAGGATGCCGGTCATAAGCTTCTGGTTGTAGCCCGACCAAGTGGTACCCCAACGGGTGTAAGCGGTCATAACGCCGCCTCTGCCTTCGTTCTCCTCGAGAGCCTTCTGGAATGCCTTAAGGTAGATCTCACGCGCAGACTGCTCGGTGAGCCATGCAGCCTGACCGATACGGTCCTGCTCGGAATCGTTAAGAGCAAAGTGCTTAAGAACTACGTCAATGCCGTGGTCAAGAAGAGCCTTAACCTCGGTGTACGCCATCTCGCCTGCAAGGAAGCCGTCCTCGGAGTAGTACTCGAAATTACGTCCGCCGTAGGGAGTACGGTGGGTATTAGCGCCGGGACCGTAGAGGCAGGAAACGCTTGCGTCAAGGCAGTCATTTGCGATCATGGTACCGACCTCTTCCATAAGTGCAAGGTTGAAGGTTGCAGCCATAATATCCTCGGAGGTGAAGGCTGTAGCCTCTGCTGACTCGCCGTCCATCGTAACAAGACCGCCGCCAAAGAGGGTAACGGTAAGACCCTGAGGGCCGTTCTCGTCACGGGAGCCGGGAGCGTTTACGGAAGGAACGGAATGTCTCCAGTGGAAGCAGTCGCCAACGGAGATAAGCTCTTCCATAGTGAGATTCTTAAGAAGCTCTGTCCAAGCGGGATCGTCATAGTCCTTGTTAGCCTTGATGCCGTCGTTATCTCTGTCCTCGTTGAACATATCGTAGAGGGTGAGACCGTTCTTTGCATCAAGAACAGGCATTTCCTTCCATTCCTCGGGGAACTCATAGAATTCCTCTCCGATGGTAGTCCAACGATCGACAGCAAGCTCGTCAACCATCTTATCGATGAGATCAAGCTTAACAGCCTCGGTAGGCCAAGTGTCCTTCCAGTTGTTTCTGGAAAGGAAGGTAACGGTACCCTCTCCGAAGTAAAGGTTAGGATCGGAATCAGAGAGCTGGTTTTCGATCTTGGTGCCGTTAAGAGATACGGAATAGGTATTCTTATCAAATTCCATATCCCAGTTATAAACGAGAGAATTGTCGCCGTTCTCGTCCATACCGTCAGCGGTGGTCTTGCCGTGTGCTGCAAGAACGTTGTTGGTTGCTGCGTGAGCATCCGGAGCAACGGTGAGGTAGTATGTACCTGCATCAAGGATATAGGTGCCTGCGCCCTTAGCGTCGTAAGCAGCCATATCGCGCTCGTCAACCTTAATGGTGAGCTTCTCGGTTGCGCCGGGAGCAAGCTCTGCAGTCTTACCGAAGCCGATAAGCTGAACAGCTGCCTTCTCTACGCCGTTGCTCTTGTCATATTCTGTGTAGGGAGAGGAAAGGTAAACCTGAACGATCTCCTTTCCTGCGACAGCACCTGTGTTGGTAACGTTAAGGGTTACGTTGTAGTAAACCTCTTCGCCCTCGTTAGCAACTCTCTCAACCTGCATATCGCTGTACTGGAAAGTGGTGTAGGAGAGACCGTGTCCGAAGGGGAATGCAACCTCCTTGCCATACTGTACAGCATAGCCGTCAGTATTGCCATTGCCCATAACTGCGTCAAAGTATCTGGTCTCATAGTACTTGTAGCCTACGTAGATACCCTCCTGATATACCATATAGCTGCTTGCAGCATCGGGAACCTGACCGTTGTAGTTTCCGTAGGTCTGAGCGATGAAGTTCTGCATTGCGGGAGAGGAAAGGTTGTCGTAGCAGTAGGTGTCAACAAGACCGCCGGAGGGATTAACCTTACCTGCAATGATGTCTGTCACTGCGTTAGTACCTGCGATACCGAGACCGCCTACCCAGAGGCAAGCGTCTACACCATATTCGTTATTCTTAAGGAAATCAACCTGAAGTGCATTGGAGGTGTTGATAAGAACTACGATGCTCTTGATCTTGCCCTCATCCTTAAGCTGCTTTGCATAAGCCATAAGAGCTCTCTCGTTATCGTTAAGAGCGAGGTAGTTATCCTGGGTTACGTTGCCGTCGTTATCAACGTAGCCGGGGAAGGCACAGTCGTAGCCCTCACCGCCAACACGGGAGAAGGTGATGATAACTGCATCGCCGTAGGAAGCGATAGAGTTCTTTACATCATCGGGATAGTTCTTGGGGTCGATCTCAAGAATAGGAGACTGACCGCCGAGAAGGGCGTTTTCTCCTCCGCCGCCACCCTCGGAATTTGCAGTCTTAAGAGCCTCAGCCTCATCGCTGGTGTACCAGTCCCAAAGAGTAGGGTTAACAACAAGACCGGACTTCTCAAGAGCAGCCTTAAGATTGTCTGCCTTAGAAGCGTCAACGTTACCCGAGCCTGTACCGCCGTAGGTAAGGTCTACCGAGTTAACAGAAAGAGTGGAAACCTTTGCCTGGCTCTTAAGAGGAAGAGCACCGTTGTTAAGCAGGAGCGCCGCGCCCTCTGCCTCAACTCTGTAGCAAAGATCAAGACCCGCCTCGAGTCTATCCGTCTGGGACGCATAATCGCCCTTGAAGTAAACCGCATTGGGGTCCTCGTTCTCAAGTTCCCAGAAGCTGTTTCCTGCGATCAAAAGTGAAATGGTGTTATCGAACATTCTGACAACAACATTCACGGGGATCATGATCACGAACAAAACAACCAGGATTACCGAGATGACTTTGAAAAATCTTCTCATGATTTTTTCTCCTTTTTATCAGGCTGAGCCTGTTATTAATAAAATTCGATGAATAGCCGTAATTGGATAGATACCTATCGTAAAAATTATAACACATAAATATTTTATTGTCAATAATATGTTAACCAAATAAAACTCGCGCAAATATTTTTGTGACAAATAGACAAATTTGGCGTTCTTTTTTGTCACGTCACTGTCACAAAAGTGCGACATTTGTGACACCAATAGTATCTATAAAAGCCGTGAGGCAACCGCATCTCCACAACTATTACACATTAAATTTTTAAATTTAAATTCCAATACAAAAAGCGGTCAAAATCAAGTTTTTTCCGTAGTTATGTAAGCTTTAGTTGTCAGATTGTAGTTTTTTTGCATAAAATAACGGCTTCACCAAGAAAATGGCAAAGCCGTTTTTAATTTATTTTTGATAAACCGTGAAGAAAAGCAAGGTGAAGATCACACCTATCAAAAGATAGATGCATCCACTTATAAGGATGAATCCATAGCCGGTAATTCTTTTGCCATCCTTGCGAACCTTATAGTCGTAATACTTCTCGTATTGACCCTTTCTCGCCATAGGAATAAGAGCTCTAACTCCAATTTTTACAATATATCCTAACGAATCAAAGAAGCCGGTTGTGGATACCCATACCAGAGCACCAAGAGCTATCATAACCATAGCAGGAATACAAAAAGCATCTGCTAAATTAAGGTAAACTACCGTTAGTCCCTGGTCGGTAGAAAATCCTACCGACACAAGAATAATCACGGTTATCAGCGCCATAATAAGAAAGCAGGCGCCGTATTTTATCAAAATCTTAACGTACTTATTTCCCACTTTAGTTGTCCTGAACGTTTCCGCCAAGCTCCTTCTTGTAGACTTCTTCCTCTGCATCGTTGCAAAGAACAAAGTGACCGGGAGCTATCTCTCGGAAGGAGGGCTGTGATACAGAATAGTCGTGACTCTCAAGAGGATTGTACTTAATTCTCTGCCTTGTCTTCTCGGTTCTGGGATCGGGAAGAGGAATAGCAGAGAGAAGCGATCTTGTGTAGGGATGCATAGGATGAGCAAACAGCTCGTCTGCGTCTGCCAGCTCAACCATCTTACCAAAGTACATAACGCCAATACGGTCGGAGAAATACTTAACTACCGACAGGTCGTGGGCAATAAAGAGAATGGTAAGACCAAGCTCACGGCGAAGATCGTTAAGAAGATTAATGACCTGTGCCTGAACCGAAACGTCAAGGGCGGATACAGGCTCGTCTGCAATAATCATCTCGGGGTTCATAATAACCGCTCGAGCAACACCTATACGCTGACGCTGACCGCCGGAAAACTCGTGAGGATATCTGCCTGCGTGCTCTCTTACCAGGCCAACGGTTTCAAGCACACGGTAAACCATCTCGTCAATCTGCTGCTTATCCTTCATACCGCGGATAACAAGTCCCTCGGAGATTATCTCCCTTACCGTCATACGAGGGTCAAGAGAGGCGATAGGATCCTGGAATATCATCTGAATCTGGGTGACCAAATTTCTGTCCGCGTGATTGTTGTCATACTTTGCAGAGCCTATAAGCTTCTTGTTCTCGGCTACGGTACCGGCAAGATTTGCCTTGATCTCCTGGATTGACTTGTCGTTTGCGCTCTTGTTTTGGGGATTTGCCTTGCTGTCTGCCTTAAGAGCCGCAATATCCTCCTTCGCCTTTTTCCTTGCATCTTCAATAGCAACCTTATAGGACAGTGTTCCCGCACCTATACGCTGACCCTTGAAGTATACGTTACCGCCTGTTGGCTCGTAAAGCTTAATGATAGTACGACCCGTAGTGGTTTTTCCGCAACCGGACTCACCAACAAGGCCGAATACCTCACCCTTTTTTACCTCAAAGGAAACCTTGTCTACCGCCTTAAGAGGACCGAAATGCTGCGAAAGCTCTTCAACCTTAAGAAGAACCTCTCCCGTCTTGATCTCGGGAATAGTGATTTTCTCATCAGCCATTATCGTTACCTCCTTGCGCTTTCATTCTTGCAATACGCTCGCTGATTATCTTGGGCAGCTCTACCTTGGGTGCATCGGGATGAAGCAGCCAGGTTGCCGCAGAGTGAGTCTCGGAAACCTTGAACATAGGAGGCTCCTGCTCGAAGTCAATCTTAAGTGCATATTTATTTCTCTCCGCAAAGGCATCACCCACGGGAGGATAAATCATATTAGGAGGAGTACCGGGAATAGCATCAAGCTTTTCGTTGGTATCAAGGTCGGGCATAGAAGAAAGGAGCGCCCAGGTGTAAGGATGCATAGGATTGTAGAAGATATCCTCGCTTGTTCCCTGCTCTACAATTTTACCCGCGTACATAACTGCAACTCTGTCTGCCATATTAGCAACAACGCCAAGGTCGTGGGTAAT
>JAZNZI010000118.1:0-18564 GCA_045594865.1 Eubacteriales bacterium
TCGTGGTCATGATGATGATGCTGCTCGCAACCGCACTCGTGCTCGTCGTGGTCGTGATCGTGATGGTGGTGGTGCTTATGCTCTTCCTCAAGAGCTTTTACGGCATCCTCGAGGGTGTCCTTATGCTCCATAGCGGCGAGAATATCCTTGCCGTCAAGCGCGTCCCAGGGGGTGGTGACTATGATCGCGCTCTCGTTATGCTGACGAAGGAGAGATACGCACTCGGCGATTTTCTCGTCCCTTGCAGTCTGCGTATGAGAGAGAACGATAGCAGAAGCATTGGCGATCTGATCGTTATAGAACTCGCCAAAGTTCTTCATATACATCTTGCACTTATTTACGTCGGCAACGGTGGTAAAGCAGTTGAGAGTAGCGCCGTGGTCCTCTGCGGTCTTAGCGGCTCTGATAACGTCGGAAAGCTTGCCAACGCCCGAGGGCTCGATAATAATTCTGTCGGGGTTATACTCCTCGATAACCTTAACGAGAGCCTTGGAGAAATCGGCAACCAGGGAGGAGCAGATACAGCCCGAGTTCATCTCGGTGATCTCAATGCCCGCATCGGCAAGGAAACCGCCGTCAATACCGATCTCGCCAAACTCGTTCTCGATAAGAACCACCTTTTCGCCCGCGTAGGCCTCTTTAATAAGCTTCTTAATCAGCGTGGTCTTACCAGCGCCGAGGAAGCCTGAAAATATATCAATTTTTGTCATTTTGTTCAGCTCCTTAATAGCAATAATTTTACAAATAATATTGTACTACAAATATTTAAAAAAGTCAAGAAAAAGAAGAAAAACCATTTTAATACACATAAGCTTTTTTATTTACAAGTATTGACTTTTATACCGTATGGTGCTATAATTAAGTTGCGACACAAACTGAATATTTTTTCACACAAGGGTGTACTATACCATTTAGTACTTCCATCTTTTTGCATACTTGTGTGAAAGGGTTTGTGTCGCAGCAATGTGGAGTACTTTTTTGGATGCGCTCGCGTTGCGGGCGCATTTTTTTATTTTTGTTTTATTGCTGCGATAATAAATTGAAATCAAGGCGGTGCATTACTGTACGAAATGCAGAGATCGCGCATTGTTGCCATTGCCATTATTTCAAATTATTTAATAACACTTTTATTATCAAAAAGGAGAAACACTATGAACTGCGACAAATGTGGAAGTCCTCTTTTGGACGGCGAATTGTTCTGCAAAGAATGCGGATACGAATATGCATATCAAAAGCAAAGAGAAAAACTACACAAGGCTGAGGAAAAACAAAGAAGTCTGATTAAAGACCACTGTCACACCAAGTTATTCCTCATTCTTTCCATCTGTCTTACTGTGACGGCTATAACCAATTTATCCTCTGCATTTATTGGCGGCGTTTTCACCATATTCACATCCTTACTGCCTACAATCTTTATGATAGTTACGGTTATCGGTCTGTGGATAAGCTACTTTGCAAAGACTGACGAGGCATTAGAAAAAGGGCTTAAAAAGGTTTACGCCTATGATTCTTATCAAAAGGTCATGATTGATATCATCATCGTAATAGCGATTATTATTTTTTCAATCGTTACCTTCACAATCATTGGAAGCTGTACAACTCTAAACTCCATGACGGATTCTTCGGACGCTACAGGACCGTCCTTTATTACCTGGATAATTGCTCTTGTAATTGTCGGAGCAATTGCCGGAATACTTACTCCTTTTAAGAATATTTATATTAGCCGTATTGATTTTGTTAAAGCTATGAAGCAATCTGTATCAAGCGGAAAACATTATCCTCTTTATTTTTCAAAGAGAGGTTCTTATGCTATCGGAATAATTATTATGATTCCCGCTGTTCTCGGAATCATTCTTTCCTCTCTTATGTCACAGGCATTAAGCGGACTGGACTCAATTATCGGAGACCTTACAGGAAGCACGGAAATGGGTGATTTTACTGATTTATCCGGTATTCTCGGATCGGTATTAGGAGGTATTTCCGATTCCGCCAATACCATTGTCGCATCAACTATCGTATCAAATGTCAGCGAGCTTTGCTTTGGCTTATATTTCATTCTCAGTGCAAATTGGATGGGCTCTATGCAGGAAGCGTATATTCACGCCAACAAGATTTGTGAACAGGAAAGAGCAAGCCTTGCAGAAGTAGACAGAGATACCAGAAGGGCTATTGGCATTTTCAGAAACGAGGAAAAGATGAAGAATGAGCAGGAAGCAAAAGCATCTGTTACTCAACCGATCTCTGCTCCCAAAAAGGAAGTCGTAGACGAAAAATCTGCATATAGCATTGTTAAAGACGGAAAGGGCTCGGCTCCTATTACCGTTGACAAGCTGCGCGAAATGGCAATTAACGGAGAACTGCTTCCCGAGACTATGGTGTGGAAAAGAGGAATGTCATCTTGGGTACGGGCAGATTCCGTTGATGAATTGGCAGACAGCTTCCCTCCTCCTATTGATATGCCCGATCTCCCTCCCGTTGATATGCCTCCCGTCCCCGTTGCTGAGGAAACTATCAATATCACTGCTGATACAGACGATATAAATGACTCAACCAATATACAAAGCAATAGCAAAGAATAATATATAACTCCACCGCTCCGTCATATTAATTTGGCGGAGCATTTTATTTTTTATTGTTTTTTCAAAAGGTCTTGACAGTTATAAATATATATGTTAAAATACTATATCATTAGATAGAGGCGCACCTAACGAAGAGTATCCCGCGAGAAGAGCCGCCGAGGCTGCGGGGGAAAGGCGTTGGTGCCGAAGCGGATGCTGTGGCAAGCATCTTGGCTGGCAGTGCGGAAAACATCCGTCCTGCTGTCGCATTTTTTTGCGAAGGGCTATCATTCTTTTGGCGCGTACTGTCGCGTCTTTGGTGGGATAGCTGTTCTGCGGCTATCTTTTTTTATTTTGATTACATTTCTTTCGGAGGACATATAAATTGAAAAAGGCTGTATTTACAGGCGCGGCTACTGCTATCGTCACGCCTCTCACCAAGGATGGAATAGACTACGAGCAGTTCGCAAGACTCATCGAGTGGCAGATTTCCGAGGGTGTGTCGGCAATAGTTGCCGTTGGCACCACGGGCGAGGGCTCTACCCTCTCGGATGCCGAGCATAAGGAGGCGATCAAGTTCTGCGTGGATCAGGTGGCGGGCAGAGTTCCCGTTATCGCGGGCACAGGCTCTAACGACACCGCGTATGCTATTGAGCTTACAAAGTTCTCCTGCGAGGTTGGTGCGGATGCGATGCTCCTCGTGACACCCTACTACAACAAGGCGACACAGAGGGGACTTATCGAGTCCTTTAAGGCTATTGCAGACGAGTCCACCAAGCCCTGCATACTCTATAACGTGCCCTCCAGAACGGGCTGCAACCTGCTCCCCGAAAGTGTGGCTGTCCTTGCAGAGCATCCCAATATCGTGGGCATCAAGGAGGCGTGTGGCAATATTTCTCAGGTTGCCGAGCTTTGCGCCCTCGTAGGTGACAAGATCGCAGTATATTCGGGCAATGACGATCAGATAGTTCCTATCCTGTCTCTCGGTGGCGTTGGCGTTATCTCGGTGCTGTCCAATATTATGCCCGCTGCGACACAGAAGATGTGCGACGATTATATGAATGGCAGAGTTGAGGAGGCAAGACGCGCTCAGCTTGAGCTTCTGCCCCTTATCAATGCCCTGTTCTGCGAGGTTAATCCTATTCCGGTTAAAGCTGCGGTGGCGGCTATGGGCTATTGCGAGAACTATTTAAGGCTTCCGCTGACTCCTATGGAGCCCGAGCACGAGGCAAAGCTGCTTTCGCTTATGAAAGAGCAAAATCTGATTTAAAGGATCTATTATGAACATTTTACTTAACGGTATTTCAGGATATATGGGCAGAGAGGTAAAGAAGCTTTGCGACAGCGGTTATCGCGGCGCTGCCCTTGCCTTCGGAGTTGATCCCTGCCCTACGGACGTGGATGCGGTAGTTTATCCCAGCCTTGACGACGTAATGACGGTTGACGGAGTTGACTGTATAATCGACTTTTCGCATCACTCGGTGACACCCGCACTTCTTGATTTTGCTGTGGAAAACCGACTTCCTCTCGTGCTTTGTACCACGGGACACACCGAGGATGAGATCGAGCTTATTCACAGGGCGGCGGACAGTATTCCCCTGTTCTACTCGGGCAATATGTCGCTTGGCGTGGCGCTGCTTATCGAGCTGGCGAAGACTACGGCGGCTGCCTTTCCCGAGGCGGAGATAGAGATAATCGAAAAGCACCACGACCGAAAGGTTGACTCGCCCAGCGGAACGGCGCTTATGCTGGCTAACGCGATATGCGAGGTGCGCCCCGAGCTGCACGCTAACTGTGGCAGAAGCGGTCAGGGCAAGCGCGCCAATGACGAGATCGGCATACACTCTATCAGAATGGGTAATATCGTCGGCGAGCACGAGGTTATCATCGGCACGGGCAGCCAGACCATAAGCCTGAAGCACGAGGCGCACAACCGCGCGCTCTTTGCCGAGGGTGCTATCGCGGCGGCGGCATATCTCACAAGTCAGTCGGCGGGCCTTCACGATATGAAGAGTATGCTCTCCCCTGCAAAGGCTATCAGCGCAAAATAAAATTCAAGGATTTAATATGAGAATTGGTATTTACGGTTATGGAAATTTAGGCAGAGGGGTTGAATGTGCCATAGGAGCGCACACCGACGCTACCCTTGTGGGCGTGTTCACAAGACGCGCACCCGAGAGTGTTAAGACTGTGAGCGGCGCGCCCGTTTACCCTGCACAGAGCATAACCGAGTTTAAGGATAAAATTGATATACTTATCATCTGCGGCGGAAGCGCTACGGATCTGCCCGAGATGACTCCCGCGCTGGCGAGAGATTTCAACGTGGTGGACTCCTTTGACACCCACGCGAAGATCCCCGAGCACTTCAAAAAAGTAGACGAGGCGGCGAGGGAAAGCGGTCATATCGCGCTTATCAGCGGCGGATGGGATCCCGGTCTTTTCTCTGTTTTGAGAGTTTATTCCGAGGCAGTACTGCCAAATGGCAAGGATTACACCTTCTGGGGCAGAGGCGTCAGCCAGGGACATTCAGATGCCATAAGACGCATTGACGGTGTGCTTGATGCAAGACAGTATACAGTTCCCGTGCCCGAGGCGATCGGCGCCGTAAGAGGTGGAGATTGCCCCGAACTTACCACCCGTGAGAAGCACAAGAGAGAGTGCTACGTTGTGGCGGCAGAGGGGGCTGACAGAGCGAGAATTGAGAAGGAAATCAAGGGGATGCCCAACTACTTTGCCGACTATGATACCAGCGTGACCTTTATCAGTCCAGAGGAATTGGCGACAAATCACAGAGGTCTGCCCCACGGTGGATCGGTTATAAGAAACGGTGCAACGGGCTTTGACGGTGAGAACAGCCATACGGTAGAGTTCAGCCTTCGCCTTGACTCCAACCCCGAGTTTACCGCCAGCGTGCTTGTGGCTTATGCAAGGGCGATATACAGAATGCACGGCCGCGGCGAAGTTGGCTGTAAAACGGTGCTTGACGTTGCGCCTGCGGATATGTCGCAGATGGGCGGCGAGGAATTAAGAGCAAGGATGCTTTGATGAGTGCAGTGAGCAGACAGAAACAGTTAATAACTGTTTCTGCCGTAGTGAATGCGCAGAAACAAGGAGTAGCGGAAGCCGAGTGTATCGAGGCGAGCGATACGACTATGTTTCAAGAGTTAGTGCAGAGTGCAGAGTGCAGAGTTAATAAAGGATATAAAATGATTATTACGCAAAAAACAGATATGATATGTGAAAATCTGAGGAGAAACAGCGACGGTGAGCTTTGCTTTGCGGGTATGCCGCTCTCCCCTCTTGCCGAGAAATACGGCACTCCTCTCTACCTCTACGATGAAGATCGGGTACGCCATAACTGCCGCAGCTATATTGAGGCTGTGCGCGAGGGATTTGGCGAGGATGCGAGGGTTATGTACGCCTCCAAGGCGGCGTCCTTCAAGCAGCTTTACCGAATTGTAAAGGAAGAGGGACTTGGGGTTGACGTTGTGTCCTGCGGTGAGATATACACCGCGGCTCTGGCGGATTTTCCTCTTGAAAACGCTTATTTTCACTCCAACAACAAGACCGACGCGGATATAGAATTTGCCATCAGTCGAGGCGTAGGCTACTTTGTAGTGGATAACGCAGAGGAGCTTTTTGCCATCGACGAGATAGCCGCAAAGCACGGCATAAGGCAAAAAATAATGCTTCGCATTACCCCCGGTATTGATCCCCATACCTACGCGGCGGTTGCCACGGGCAAGGTGGACTCAAAGTTCGGCTCGGCTATCGAGACGGGACAAGCCAAGGCTATCACATCGCTTGCGCTGACCTTTGACAACCTGGAGCTTTGCGGCTTCCACTGTCACGTTGGCTCGCAGATATTCGACGGTGAGGTATATCTTGCCACCTCAAGAGTAATGCTTGAGTTTATCGCGGATATGGAGCGAGAGCTTGGCTTTATCTGCCGCGACCTTGACATTGGCGGCGGCCTTGGCGTAAGGTATATCGAGAGCCAGCCTGTCATTAATATTAAGGAAACTATTCTGACGGTTGCCGAAGAGATGAAGCGTGAGGCGGCGCGCCTTGGCATTACTATGCCCCGTATCTCGCTGGAGCCCGGCAGATCTATCGTTGCCGACGCGGGACTGACCATCTACACCGTTGGCACGGTCAAGCGCATCCCGGGATATAAGACCTACGTTTCGGTTGACGGAGGAATGACCGACAACCCCAGATATGCACTCTACGGCTCGCCATACACAATTCTTCCCGTCCTTGACGGTGAGGGAGAGCGCGAGAGCTGCTCGGTGGTTGGCAGATGCTGTGAAAGCGGTGATATTCTCCAGGAGAACGTACAGCTTCGTGCCGATACAGAGCGCGGCGACCTGCTCGCTTGCCTTACCACAGGTGCGTACCATTACTCAATGGCATCGAATTACAACAGAATTCCAAGACCTCCCGTAGTAATGCTGAAGGGTGGAGAGAGCTATGTAGCGGTAAAGCGCGAGAGCCTTGCAGATATCGTGGAGCTTGATGTATAGTTCTCCTGCCATAAAAAAACAGACCGACTTTCTGATATGCACCTCCAAAAGTGTCTAACTTTTGGGGTGCATATCATTTCATCGGTCTGTCTTTTTTATTATTTATTTGCTTCGTTAAGCTCGGTTCTGTAGATATAAAAATCTCTTACGGCATCGGGACAAACCGTACAAGCCGATCTGCTGTTTCCTCCGCACATTTCGCACACAACCATTGCGTCTATTTTCTCCGAGTAAATTAATCCCTCGCCTTCGCAGCTGTGACAGGTGACGTATCCTGTACAATTACAGGTATCACAGGGAGGAAGCATAGGCGCAATCAGATTGACCAGCATCAATATCAGTGCCGAAAACATTGAAAATATTTTTGCCATATCTATCTCCTTATTTATAATTTACAAGCTTGCAGAACTCGTCTATCTGCTCCTTCATAGATTCAAGGCCTGATCTCCAGAAGTTTACGTCGGTGAGGTCAATGCCGCAGACGAGCGCCGCATCCTCGACCGTGCTGGTGCCTGTGGCGCGGAGCATCTTCTTATAGGTCTCAACGAAGGGCTTGCCCTCCTCAAGATACTTTGCATAGATGCCACGGGCAAAGAGCGCGCCGAAGGCGTAAGGATAGTTGTAGAAGGAAAGTCCGCCGCTGTAATAGTGTCCCTTGCAGAGCCACATATAGGGGTGGAGAGTGTTTTCGTCAAGGCCGTCGCCGTACGCCTGTCTTTGTGCGTCGAGCATAAGCTGGCACATACGATCGGCAGAGAGGAACTCGGTGGGGCGGGCAGCAAACACGCTTGCCTCAAAGAGATAACGGGAGTAGATGTCCACGATAACCTGGGTTGCATCCATAAGCTGACTCTCAATAAGAGCAAGCTTGGTATCGCGGTCGGTACACTCTGCGATAGCGGTGTTCATAACGAGGGTTTCGTTAAAGGTGGACGCGGTCTCTGCCACGGGCATAGAATAGTCGCGGTTGAGGGGAGAATTCTTATACACCTGTCTGTCGTGGAAGGAGTGGCCAAGCTCGTGAGCGAGAGTGACGATATCCGAGAAGGAGCCGTCAAAGTTGGTAAGCACCCTGCTCTGTCCCGCGCAGTGTACGGCGCAGTCGAATGCTCCGCCTACCTTGCCCTCGCGGGGGAAGAAGTCGATCCAGGAGTTTTCAAACGCCTCCTTTACCATATCGTGAAGCTCGGTGTCAAACTTGCCGAAGATGTTAAGAAGATAATCTCTCGCCTCCTCGGTGGTGTACTTCTTATCGCTCTTGCCCATAGGAGCAAAGAGGTCGTACCAGGGCAGACCGCCCTCGTGACCAAGAGCGTGAGCCTTTGCGCGAAGATACCTGCGGAAGGCGGGCATATACTCCTGCATTGCAGTGAGAAGCGCGTCCAGGGTCTCCTGCTTCATAGCGGAGTTGTCAAGCGCCTTCGCAAGAGGAGAAGCATAGCCGCGGCGGGCAGCCTCGCCGATTACCTGAAGCTTGATGGAGTTCAGCGCAAAGGCAACCGAGGTCTCAACCTTGGGATATGCGGCAAGCTCTGCCTCGTACGCCTCACGGCGAACGGCGGCGTCGGCATCATAGGCGAGATTTCTCACACCGGAGAGAGTAATTTGCTCGCCCTTATAATCAACCTTCAGCGAGCTTGTAAGACTGGACTGCAGATCCGACCAGGCAGATGCGCCCGAGATGTCCATCTCCGCGAAGAGAGATTCCTCGGCATCCGAGAGAAGATGCTTTGAGTTTTTTACGATATTGAGCAGGCGGTAGGAATGCTCGCGAAGAAGCTCATTGTTTTCAATGATTTTATCAATATTCTCAATTTTTGCAATAGCCTTATTGGTAGCGGCAGAGGGGGCGGCAACGGCAGAAAGCTTGCCCATCAGGACACCCATCGTGCCCTGCGCCTCGGTGTCGGCGGTGTTTGCGCTGTAGCGGAGATTTGCATAGATAAAGAGCTTCTCTGCAAGTGCGTTTACCTTTGTTTCAAGCTTGATATAGCCTACGAGAAGTTCCTCAGGGCTAAGGCTCGAAAGACTTTCGCTGAAGGCGATGACCTCGGAAATTGCACTGTCGAAGGCTGCCATATCAGCCTGAAGTTCGGGGGTGTCAAAGCCACTGTAAAGTATGGAAAGATCCCATTGTTTGTTCATAATTTAATTCCTTTGCTATTTATTTGAGGCGGTCTGTGAAAGACCGCCTGTGTTTTTTACTTCTCCGCCTTTTCGGAGTTGCGCTCCTCAAGGTCGGATACGATCTGCGCATAGAGCTTCTCGTCGATCTTAAACTTCTTCTGATAAAGGAAGAAGCCGACGAGAATGCAGATAAGAGGCAGGATCATCATAGAAACCTTCATAATCCATATCGCGCTGCCGGGAATGGCATTGATTATCGCCTGCTCGTTTGCGGGATTATCCGCGATCTGATTTGCAATGGCGTTAAGGCCGGATATGATAAGAGTACCCGAAACCACGCCCTTGCTTACCGCGCCGCCAAACTGGTTGATGAAGGGCTGAACGGCGAAGGAAGCCGCCTCATTACGCTTGCCCAGCTTCCACTCGCCGTACTCAACCGCATCAGCAAGGAAGAGGAGCATAAGAAGCTGGATACACGCCTGCGCAAAGAACAGACCGAGGCCTGCGATAACGATAAGAGGAAGCCACTCGAAGGAGAGGAAGAATACAACGTAGGAGATAGCAACGGCGATCATAGAGCCTGTGTAAAGCTGTTTTCTCGTAAACTTCTTTCTGAACAGGGGGAACACCGACAGAGCGGTAAGCTGCGCCACTGCAAGAACTGCGGCGAATACCATATACATTCCCTCGTCCTTATAGGCGTACTTGAAGTAGTAGGTACCGAAGCCCGTGGTGGTGCAGTAGCCGATCATAAAGAGCACCATAGATACGGCGGTCACCATAAGCTGATCGTTGCCAACGAGGGCGCGCCAGAGGTCCTTAAGAGAGGTGTGCTCTGCTCTCTCAAGCTGACTTCTGTCCTCCTTAACACCGATAAGGGTGATGGACTGGAAGAGGATCATAATAATCGCAACGATAATTGCAAAGCCGAAGTAAATGTCGCGGTCATTATCTCCGAGGAAGGAGAATATAGAAGGAACGTTCAGGTAGATAAGTACCATAGCGAACATACCTACGTTAGCGCAGATTCTTGCAAATGCGCCAACACCCTCGCGGACGGTCTGATCCTTGGAAATAGCGGGCATAAGCGACCAATATGCAATGTCGTTCAGCGAGAAGAAGATGCTGAAGAGGAGATAGGTGACTGCAAGAAGAATAATGTGCGCAGTCTCGCTCATTTCAAAGTTGTGGAACATAAGCACGGTGAGAACCGCCGTACCGATCATACCTACAAAGATCCATGGCTTGAATTTTCCCCACCTTGTCTTGGTGTTATCAACGATAGCGCCGACGAAGGGGTCGATTATTGCATCGAATACGCCGAAGCAGGTGAGCAAAACACCAACCGCGGCAAGTCCGCTGTCAGAAAAGGTGACAACGTCGGTCAGGTGTACGAGAAGGTACATGCTTACGAGCGAATAAAGCGCGTCGCGGCCTACGGTACCGAGACCGAAGCATATTTTATTGATATTCATTCTTTTTTTATCCATTACTGTTCTCCTCTGTTTTTTCTTTTATAACATAAAGGCTTGAGCCATAGTCACCGAGAATACGCAGGTTCGGATCGTAGCCCGAGCCCTCGTACTGCATTGCAAGATTTATTCCCTCCGAGAGCATAGCGCCTGAGGCGGTATAGCGCTCCTTGCCGTCCTTCATGGCGAAGTAGCGGTCGACAGTGCGGAGAATAAATCCGTCGGGATTTAAATGAACGGGAGTAATGTGCTTGATAAGACCGCCGAAGCGCTTGATACGCAGATACTGATCTCTCGACTCCACGGTGTAGAGCTTTTCGGGATCAAGGCCGGGCACGTCAAGTCGATCTCTGCCGGGACAGGAATCCTTGCATCTCTGGTAGATCGCGGCAAGGATTTTGCCGTCCGAGGTAATCTGCCAGGAAATTTCATCAGGATTTTTAAGTTTTACCTTTTTCAGTCTGCCATACTGGAAGTCGCGGCGGTATTGTTTATAGAAGGAGATCTGCTCCTTTACCTGCCTGCGCTCGGCAGGGGTAAGCTCGCCAAAATCAAGCTCATAGCCCAGGACGCCGAATGCCGCCACATTAAAGCGGGTGGATATGGGAGTGTCCCTGAGCGTCTGCGCGTGGGGCGCCATGGAAACGTGGGCAGATACGGTAGACTGGGGGTAGAAGTTGTATATTCCGCCCTGAATGTCAAGTCGCGCGATAGGATCGGTGTTATCCGATGTCCATATCTGCGGCGAGTAGCAAAGCATACCGAGGTCAAAGCGGTTGCCGCCCGAGGAGCAGCTCTCAAAGAGGATATTCTTATGTCTTACGTAGAATATTTCGTGAAGCACCTCGTAAAGACCGAGAATATAGCGGTGGAAGAACTCACCCTGCTGCTTTAAGGTAGACGAATACATATCGCTGATATGGCGGTTGTAATCCCACTTAACGTACTCGATATTAGCGCCCTTCAGCACTCTGTCGACGCTATCGATTATGTACTCTCGCACCTCGGGTCTTGTGAGGTCGAGGACAAGCTGATTTCTGCCAAGGGTAAGCGCCCTGCCCTCTATGCTTATCGCCCAATCGGGATGGGCGCGATAAAGGTCGCTGTCGGGATTGTCACACTCGGGCTCAAACCAAAGTCCGAACTTCATTCCCATCTTGTTTACTTTATTTGCAATATATTTGATGCCGCCGGGCAGCTTCTTACGGTTCTCCACCCAGTCGCCAAGTCCTGCAAGATCGCTGTTGCGCTTGCCGAACCAGCCGTCGTCAAGGACGAACATCTCAATTCCTAGCTTTTTTGCCGACCTTGCAAGCGCTAGGATCTTGCTTCGGTTAAAATTGAAAAAAGTCGCTTCCCAGTTATTGAGAACGATGGGGCGGTCTGCGCCCTTATGCTCGCCTCTGACGATATGCTCGTTTACGAAGGCGTGCATATTCTCCATCATACCGTTAAGGCCGCCGTGAGAATAGGTCATGACCGCCTGAGGTGTGACGAAGCTCTCGCCCTGACTAAGCTTCCAGAGGAAGCAATGGGGATTTATGCCCGTCATAACGCGGGCGGTGTCAAAGGTAGAGCGCTCTGCGGCGCTGTAATGGTTTCCGCTGTAAATAAGGTTAAAGCCGTAAACCTTGCCCCGCGACTCGTCAGCGCCCTGCTCTACGAGAGCAAAGGCGGGATTATGCTTATTCGAGGACGCGCCTACGGTGGACTCGTTCACGAGTATACCGCACTCAAGATAGCGGCGATGCTCGCTCGCCTCCTTACCCCAATCGCCGTCCAGGGTAAGCATATCGTAATTTGCCTCGGCAAGATCGAGCATAAGGCTCATAAGCTTGCGGATATAGAGCGGCTCTGCGTTGCCGTTTATAAGCTCGACGTTTCGGCAGATAACGTCGCACTCCTCAAATACCACGTAGTTAAGCTTGAGGCTGATATCCGAGAACTTCTTGTCCTTTAAGGTGATCTCAAGGGTTTTAGCCTCACCGTATGCGGTGGGGAGAGCTTCGGTAGTATATGCGCCGTCGATAATGCGGTGGCTGTCGTACACGAAGTCGGTGACAAAGGTGCCGTCGGGCATAAGCAGCTCCATAGGAGAATGGCGGTAATCACCGCGACCGATGCCGGAATATTCAAGCAGATTTCTCTCAAGGAAGAAATTACTTCCCTCGGTCTTTACCGTGCTGCCAAGGTCGATGGTGTTCTTCATAGCGGCGGCTGTAAAATCGCTGTCGTTCAGCCTGCGACCGTAGTAAAGATGCTCGGGGTAGCCCTCGTTCAGTCGAAAGGCGTAGGTTGTGGATTTAGTGTCAAGCTTGAAAAGCTGATCCTTTACGCTGATCATAGCCTTCCTCCTTTGTTATTTCAGAATATCGGTAAAGAGCGCCTTTACGTTGTCCTCGGTCTCGTCGAGGGGGCGATCGTTAACGAAGTAATAATCGTATTCATAGTTCTCTACCATATCGTCCGCCGCGTTGCCGTATGCGTCCGCTCTGCTTCGGCTGCCGCCTCTGACAAGCAGGGTTTTGGCAGCGCCGTCGGTTGCGCGAACGAACTTCTCGATCTCCCAGGGCTCTCTGATATGTACAAATAAAATCTGCTCGTCGGTGAGAAGGAACTCGCGGTAAACCGCGGTTGCCCACTTTGTCGGGAACTCGTTATACTCAGCGGTGAGCGTTTTCAGATCGTGGAGGAACTTACGCGCCCTGTCATCCTTTACTCCCGTCCAGCCGCAGAAGGTGGCGATCTCCTTTATAGGATCGACGGTAGATATATTTCTAACCTTAAAGTGCTTCGCGGCAAGGTCGCAGATAGTATCCTTACCTACTCCGCCCGCGCCGTTTATTACAATGACAACCTTATTCATTTGTCTGACCTGCCTTATTTTGTTTCTTTTTATATAATAACATATATTTAAACTAAAGTCAATGGAATAATTAAATAGGGGTGGATTTAATTATTTTCAGGTTTTCTCTTTACTTTTCCTTAAAAATGATATATAATTTTATTGATACTATTTTTGAGGTGAGGCAATGTTAGTAGAAAGATTTGGCAGACTTAAAAATCGCGCGATGGTTGAAATCATCACCATAGGTAATGAGAGCGCAACGCTGAGGATCCTTACATACGGCGCGAGGATACACTCCTTTATGGCTTACGGAGTCAGCATTGTGGGCGGATATGAATGCATCGAGGAATACGAGGCAGACGACTCCTATCAGGGCGCTGTGGCGGGACGCGTAGCAAACAGAATTGCGGACGCGCAGTTCACCATGGACGGCGCGATATATATGCTTACCGATAACGATAACGGCAACTGCCTTCACGGCGGCGAGGGCTTCAGCAATCAGGTATGGTATATTGACGAGGAGGGCGATAATTACGTTGTTCTCGGATACACCTCGATTGACGGTGAGGACGGCTTCCCCGCAGGTGTAGAGGTAAAGGTTAAGTATACCCTTGTGGGCGCTACCGTGATTATTGAGTACAGCACTATACCCGACGGAAAAACTCCTATTGCCTTAACTAATCACTCATACTTTAACCTTAACGGCTTCGGCGGTGTGATCGATGATCATATTGCGACCATCTTTGCAGACAAGTATACCGAGGTTGGAGAGAATCTGATTCCCACGGGCACAAGGCCCAGCGTTGAGGGCACGCCCTTTGACTTCAGAAGCCCCAAGAGAATTGGCGAGTGCTTCGGAGCCGAGGTTGACGGATACGACCACAATTTTATACTCTGCCCTGAAATATCGGAGGAATTTAACGGAAAGAACGTTCCCCTCGCGGCGAGTGTGACTAATGAAAAGCTTGTCCTTAACGTATACACCGACCAGCCCGGACTGCAGTTCTACACCGGCAACTTCCTCGGCGGCAAGCCTGATTTCGCAGGCGGTATAGAGAGGATCAAGCACGGCGCATTCTGCCTCGAGGCGCAGACCGAGCCTAACTGTGTGAACAGCGGCATCGGCTTCTACGACGCCGGCGATGAGTACAAGCAGATTACGGTTTATGAGGTAGTTGAGAAATAACAAAAGCACGGCAGAAAAGATCTGCCGTGCTTTTATTAAGGAACATAATTGAATGAAATAGTTGCTCCCGTAATTTCTGAATTATATGGAGCAATAGATATCTTCATCCAATCATTTTCACTTGAAGTATAATATATTTTATTAAATGCATCGCAGCCTGAGAACGCATCGCTCTCTATACTTTCAACTGCCGAACCAATTATAACAGTGGAAAGCTTGTCGCACAGAGCAAAAGCTCCGGCAGAAATCTTTGTCACACCGTTGCCTACGTTAACTTGGGTTAATCCTGTCTCCGCAAAAGCATATTTTCCAATTGTTTCAACACTATCGGAAACAACGATTTCAGAAAGCGCGCTGCAGCCAAGGAAAGAGTAGCTTCCCAACTCTTTCAACTCGTCACCAAAGATCACATTGGAAAGCTTTACGCAATATGCAAAAGCATATTCGCCGATAGAGCCTACACCATCGCCAAGATCTACTTCCTTTAAATTATCGCACGAACGGAATGAGTATTTATCAATAATCTTTATTGAATCGGCTATTTTAATTTTAGTGATGCTATCGTTATCGTAAAAAGCATAACCGAACAAAACATATTCATTACCGTTATACAGATCAGGTAAAATGACATCGGTTTTTATTCCAATATAATTTACTAAGTATGATATTTCAAAAGGATTTCCCTCTTCGTCCTTCTGTTCTACGGTATAGAAAAGATATCCGTCAACGTTATCTAATCTGCTTTCTCCCGTATGAATATCCTTTGCATAATAAGAAATAAGACCGTTGTTTTTATCCGCAACGTAAAGATTAAGATATTTTGAGTTGTTAACGATTTCTACGAGCTTGAAGCAATTTTCAAACGCTCCCTCTCCAACGCTTCTTAATCCACTGCCGATAGTCAAGGACGTAAGGTTAGTGCAACCGTAAAACGCTTGATTTTCAATCGTTTTAACATCATCTGAAAGAGCAGCATAAACAAGGTTTTCGCACCACATAAAAGCGCCCTCTTCAATTACCGATACACTTTGATCAACCGTAAGCTTTTTAAGCATGTTATATCCGCAAAAAGCGTATTTTTTTATTCGTGCCACCGATTCGGGAATAGTAAGCTCGGTGACGGATGTGCCATCAATGCTCAAACTTCCTGCATAGTATATAGGATTAGACGATCGATTGTCAAAATCAATATTGCACCAAGCGACAATATCCGTAATATTAACCTTAATCAGACTATCGCAATCATAAAAAGCATAGCTGCCGATACTAAGTATACTGTCAGGAATTACTATCTCAGTCAGGCTCTCACAGTTGTAAAAAGCTCTCTCTCCAACAGTCTTAATGTTATCATACATTGTAATTTTGGCTATTGTTGTGCAAGAATTGAATGCATTATTATCAATTCGTTCTATTATCTTTCCATCCTGAAATACGGGAATTACAATATTACGATCTGTACAACCTCCAATACCCACAACAGCGTTATCCTTTATTTCAAGCCCTGCAGAAAAATACATATCTGCGGTTGTTTGTACTACCTGTTCACAGTTTGAGCACATAACGTAAGCTTCTGTTCCTTCCTCGTTAAGTATCCACTCACTTCTGTTGTGCCCTATCGCAGGAATTACTTTACTTTCTTTTTCATTACAAACGCACACTCGCTCTTTAAGTCCATCCTCGGTACAGGTAGCCTCTTTAATTACAGTCCACTCTCCATATTTGTGTCCTGCGGGAATGTCTTCGGTTTCTTTATGACCGCATTTACATATGCGCTCCTGTTCACCGTCCTCGGTACAGGTAGCTTCTTTGATTACTACCCACTCACCGAAAATGTGTCCGGTAGGCTCTACCGTTCTGGTTTGCTTTTCACCGCAAGAACAAGTTCTTTCTTCCAAACCTACATATGTACAGCCGGGTTCTTGTTTTATTTTCCATTCTCCAAAGCTATGTCCGACAGCTCCCAAGGTTCGCGTTTCCTTTTCACCGCAGGAGCAAACTCTTTCCTCTATCCCCTGCTCCGTACACGTGGGCTCTTTGACGGTTTTCCATTCGCCAAATTCGTGCTGATGCTCGCAAGAAGCGAGAATACTCATCATCACCAAAGCCATAAATAATATGCCCAAAAATCTTTTCATAGTGTTTCTCCCCTTAAAAAATAAAAAGTGCGCCGACCGAAGTCAGCGCACAAAAACGCAAATTCCAGTCGTCGCCAAACAAACTAAATATAGAAACGGGCGTGAGCCATAATGTCTATACGGAATTTGCATTTTATCAAATTCAATATAAACATTATGACGAAAAAAGGGTATAGATATCCCATAAAAAGAAAATACGCCCTTGTTTCATGAAAATATTTAGTTTGTTTGGCAAGACCATTATAACACTAAACTAAAGATTTGTCAATAAAAGATTTTGTAAATAAATAGTTGACTTTCAAGATGGAAAATTTTCAGATTCATTTCCAAATTTATTGATTTTCTTTTTGCTATATTAAAGATTGTAATTCTATGCTTTTTTAATTAATAAAACTAAGATAAAAAAGATAGCCGATGTGTCTTTTGGCACATCGGCTTTTGTATAAGTAAATTTCTCGGTTTTAGGAAAACGTATATTTCACAGCTCCAACCTCACGGGCATCAAGCTCGATAAAAATGCTCCAAGTTTTAATTGAATCATCGCCGACGGCGGGAACCTTACGATTTAATCTGACGGTTAGTGTGGAATCGGTATAATCAACACCCCTGACGGTTATTTTATTCGATCCCGACGTTTCTTTAAGATTGATTACAACGAGCATTTTGTCAGCAAAAAAGTCAGAGGAATAGCTCTCCATTTTTTGAATGACGTTATTTTGCGCTTCGGAAAAGCGCGGAGAACTCATATATTCCCTCAGCTCGTCCTCCGAGGTTATCAAAGTTATATCATCTTTTGCAGCATTTACGCCCGTATCGGTTAAATACTCAACGTAGTACTCTACAGAAGAACACGAAGCAAGAAGCATAAGGGATAAACAAATAATTATGCACGATAAAATCGGTTTCATTGCTTTTGATTTCATATTACACCTCTTTTGTTTTTTATTACATTATATCACATTATCGTGTTTTGTCAATTATTCTATTAAAAACATATTATTCGACGCTAATATTATTTTTGACAGTTAATATTTTTCTCGGGGGAGTTGACTTTTTGGAATTTATATGATACAATCTATATATTAATAAAGCGATGACGAGAACAAGTAGATGCTTTTAGCGGAAAACAGAAAGCTGCCGGGTGATGAGAGGCGCATGAGCTTATTGCATTGAATACATCTCCGAGCGCGCACCGAAGCCCGTTTTATCGGGTGTGTAGGCTGCGACGGGTCTGCCCGTTATAGCGAAATGAGGTAACTCTGCACTCTGCACTTTGCACTCTGCACTTTTACAAATCAAGGTGGTACCACGTATTTTACGTCCTTGGGCTTTATGGCTCAAGGACTTTTTTTATTTGCAAAAAAATAAATTATATAGAGGTAAAGAAAATGAAAATCTATGAGGAGCTTGTTGCCCGCGGACTGATCGCGCAGGTGACGAATGAAGAAGAAATCAGAAATATGATCAACGAGGGCAAGGCTACCTTCTACATCGGCTTTGACCCCACGGCAGACTCGCTGCACGTAGGTCACTTTATGGCGCTCTGCCTTATGAAGCGACTTCAGATGGCGGGCAACAAGCCCGTTGTTCTTATCGGTGGCGGTACGGCTATGGTCGGTGACCCCTCAGGCAGAACCGATATGCGTCAGATGATGACTACCGAGACTATTGCCCACAACGTAGCCTGCTTTAAGAAGCAGATGGAGCGTTTT
>JAZNZI010000119.1:0-8525 GCA_045594865.1 Eubacteriales bacterium
GCGGTTTCTAGCGTAGCTGATGATCCAACGAAGACCAAGAGTCTGTCTACGCTCTGCGCGAACCTCCATGGGAACCTGATAGTTAGAGCCACCTACACGGCGAGCCTTAACCTCAAGAACGGGCATAACGTTCTCAAGAGCTGCGGTGAACACGTCAAGTGCGTTCTCTCCGCTCTTTGCTTCGATCATTGCGAAAGCATCGTATACTATTCTCTGAGCTACGCCCTTCTTACCGTCGTACATAATGTTGTTGATAAGCTTGGTTACAAGCTTGGAATTGTAGAGCGGATCAGGCAAAACATCTCTCTTGGAAATTTGTCCTCTTCTAGGCACTGTACTTCCCTCCTTCATAAAATAATGATATCATAGGTACTCGAATATCTTTCAATTCGCAAGTGCTCTTTTGCGGTTTATATGTTTTGGAAAATCCATACCAACAGCACGTGAGCACATATAGTCCGATAAGACCTATTACTTCTTCGGACGCTTTGCTCCGTACTTGGAGCGGCTCTGCTTACGGTTAGCAACACCCTGGGTATCAAGTGTACCACGAATAATGTGATAACGTACACCGGGAAGGTCACGAACACGGCCACCACGGATAAGAACAACCGAGTGCTCCTGAAGGTTGTGACCGATACCGGGAATGTAAGTAGTAGCCTCCATTCCGTTGGTAAGTCTTACTCTGGCGATCTTACGAAGCGCGGAGTTAGGCTTCTTGGGGGTAGTGGTAGTAACCTTGGTGCAAACGCCTCTTCTCTGAGGTGCAGACTGGTCGATAGGCGCGTTCTTCAGAGCGTTGAAGCCCTTCTGAAGTGCGGGAGACTTAGACTTATAAGTCTTGTCAGAACGTCCCTGCTTAACGAGCTGGTTAAAGGTTGGCATGATTTTCCTCCTTTCACTAAAAATAAATAATATATACTGGCAAAAGGGCATAATTCACCCATTCGCACAGGTACATCACATTTTAACACTAAAATATATTTTTGTCAATACTTTTTATAAATTTTCTCACATTTGTTGCTTTTCTTTTATATTTATCATATATATTTATTCATTTTCAACAAATCCGAGGGCAAATAAACTACCCCGAGCTTCAGATCGGGGTAGCTGTTTATTGTTTTTTAAGCAAATTCAATTCTGAATTCTGAATTCTTCATTAATCTTTCAAACCGCGAGGAGATGAAGGGCGGTTGTTGCCGCATATCTGCTTTCCATCGTTAGTTTTAATTGTGCGGGGGGAGCAGATAGGCGAGAAAGAAGCGTTCTTCACCGACGACACCGTATTTTCATACTGCAAGGAGGCGAAGGGCGATTATTTCCGTATATCTGCTTTCCTTCGTTAGTCTATAATAGCTTTGGCAATACCGAGTCCACTATTACCAAGAATCTTGATGATGTTGCCGAGTAGCTCCATTTCTTCAAGGGGGATCTCGGTGAACTCAAGGATCACAGTCTGGGCATCGGGAACGGTTGCTCTGATGCGAAGATAAACGTTATCCTTGCCATAGTAGTCAACGGTTGCCTTGATTATCTCCTGGATACGGGTGGTGATGTTGGGGTCAACGCTTCTGCGGAAGACAAGCTTTACGGTCTTGGAGGTGTAGGCATATTTGTTAGTGGTCATATCGGGCATAGCAGCCTTTGCCTTAGCCTTTGCCTCCTCCTCTTCACGACGGATGCGCTCAAGCTCTGCCTGGCGGATAGCCTCAATAGCCTTTTCTTCCTCTATCTTTCTGAGTCTTTCTGCCTCGGCGCGCTCCTCTTCCTCTCTCTGACGGGCGATGCGAGCGTTCTCTGCCTCTAACCTGTGCTGCTCCTCGATAGCCATACGGGCAGCCTCGGCAAGTCTCTCGCGCTCGATTGCCTCTGCGCGAAGCTGTGCCTCGATCTGTGCGCGAAGCTGCGCCTCCTCGGCTCTGCGGCGGCTTTCCTCAGCCGCTCTTGCAAGGTCGGCAGTCTCGGTCTGCTCAAGCAGATGCTCGTACTCGGCGCGGAGCTTTTCAAGCTCGGCTCTCAGCTCGGTGATCTCTGCCTCGCTCTCGGTGCGAAGCTGCTCAAGCTCGCGGCGAAGCTTAATTGCCTCGTCCTCTGCCTTTTCTCTCGCGCGAGTCTCATACTCAAGACGGATCTTGGTCTCAAGCTGGTCGCGGATGTCGGCAACACGGTCGGCAATAGATATCTGCTGTGTAATAGGCTCGTAAGCCATAGTCTCCTGAACAGGAGTTTCTTCAACTATGGGAGCCTCCTCTCTCTGCACTCTGCACTCTGCACTCTGCACTTCAAGCGCGGGAGTTTCTTCAACGATAGAAGTTTCTTCAATTACAGTAGTTTCTGCACACTGCACTCTGAACTCTGCACTCTGCACTTCAACAGCGGGAGTTTCTTCAACGATAGAAGTTTCTTCAATTACAGGAGTTTCTGCTCTCTGCACTCTGCACTCTGCACTCTGCACTTCAAGCGCGGGAGCTTCCTCAACGACGGAAACTTCGTCATTTTGAATTTCGAATTCCGAATTTCGAATTTCTTCTACCGTCTCCTCGTCGAAGATGTCAAGCTCCTCAAATTCAAGCTCCTCGATCTCCTTGTCCTCGGTTGCCTCGGTGTCGGCAAAAATATCAAACTCAGCGGGCTCGTCCGCAAGCCGGGGCTCTTCTGCCTCCGGCTCTTCTTCAAGCTCAAGCTTGATGTCCTCATCCAACTCTGCACTCTGCACTCTGCACTCTGCACTCTCCACAAGCTCGCCAGCCTCTATCTCAGGCTCCTCTTCAAGCTCAAGCTTGATGTCCTCATCCAACTCTGCACTCTGCACTCTGCACTCTGCACTCTCCACAAGCTCAACCTCGTCAGCATCGCTCTCCTCTGAGGACTGCTCTACCACAAGGCGCGCCTTTTCCATAGCGCGGGCAAACTCGTCGTCCTCGGGGGTTATGTAAGGCACTTCTTCCTTCTTAGGCTGATTTCTCGCCTCAATTCTCTTGCCGAGCAGGTCTGCAATGCGCTCCTCAAGCTCAAGGGTTTCGGGAGCAAGCTCAAAATTGCTCTCCACCTTGGTAAGCTCGCCGCGTCTTGCCGCGCGCTTAATAACGTCGCGCCACTCGGTCACCTTTTTTCTACCCATAGAATTATGGTATTTATCCTTGCCTGTGGTAAGGAGATATCTGTACTCCTTCTCACGCACCTTCTGCTCCACGTCCTCGCCAAGCTCGAAGAGGATGTTTTCTGCGGTATACTCCCCCTCGATAGCCTCAAGGCGTGTCCACTTTACCCAGAAATCCCTGGGTGCGCTTACCGCGTCGATAAGCATAAGACGGCGGTAGGTGACGTTGCCCGAAATATGCTCCATATAGGTGCTGGGGGCGAACATCATAACAAGCTCCACCGAGCTTTCCGCAACACCCGTCACGCCCGTAGCCGCCTCAATAGCAGAGGTAAGCTGGCGCGCCATCTCGTTTAAAAAGGAAGCGGGATATCTGCAAGCAACTCTGTCAAGATCGCCGCCAACCGCGTCAATGCGGATCTTTACCACTCCCTCGGTCTTTATATCGTTAGAAACAAAATCCATCGATTTTTTCCTCCAAAACATATTATATCAATATATATTGTAGCATATAAAAATAGAAAATGCAAGTCTTTTTCATGCCATTGACAAAAAAACCTTTATGTTGTATAATATTCAGGTAAATAAGTTTTTTAAGGAAGGAGAGAGCTATGATCCCGGAGGATTTTTTAAGTCGTATGAAGGATATGCTCGGCGAGGAGTTCGAGGCGTTTGAAGCATCGCTAAGCCAGCCGAGCGTGCGCGGAATACGCGTGAATACGGTAAAAATCTCGGTGGCAGATTTTCTTGACAGGACCACCCTTGCGCTCTCGCCTATTGATTATGCCGAGGACGGATTTATCCCCGAGGACTGCGAGGGCATAGGCAAAACCGCCGAGCATCACGCAGGTATGTTTTACGTACAGGACCCGGGTGCTATGGCAACCGTAAAGGCGCTGGATATTCAGCCCGGCTGGCGTGTTCTCGACGCCTGCGCTGCCCCGGGTGGCAAAGCATCACAGCTTGCGGCGGCGGTTGGTGAGGAGGGATTTCTTCTCGCGAATGAATACGTACCCAAGCGTGCTAAGATTATTGTAAGCAACTTTGAGAGGCTGGGCATTAAAAACGCGGTGGTCACCTCCCTTGACACCTCGACGCTCGGCGAGACATATCCCTGCTATTTCGACCTTGTTCTATGTGATGCGCCCTGCTCAGGCGAGGGTATGTTCAGAAAATACGACGAGGCGGTCAGCGAGTGGAGTGAGGAAAACGTAAGGATATGCGCCGAAAGGCAGCGCAAGATTCTGAAAAATCTTGCTCGGGCGGTCAGACCGGGCGGTTATCTGCTCTACTCCACCTGCACATATTCCCGCGAGGAAAATGAGGATACGGTGGCAGATTTTCTTAAAGGTCACCCCGAGTTTTCGCTATGCAGGGTAAACCCAAAACTTATCGCGGCAACTGCCGACGGCCTTGACGGAATGGTGGAGGCAAGGCGCTTTTATCCGCACCTCTCTCGCGGTGAGGGACAGTTCATCGCATTGATGAAAAAGGACGAAAATTCACCTATTTTGACAACTAAGGTTGGCAAAGATGCGCTAAAACCCGCAAACAAGGCTGATATTGCGGCCTTTGAAAAATTTGCATACGACAATCTTTTCCGTAAGCCCGAGGGTAAAATCACAGTCACGGGAGAATATCTTGTACTGGTAAATCACGAGCATAAGATCCCCGCGTTTTCCACCTTTATGTCGGGGGTTATTCTCGGCGAGGTGAAAAAGGGCAACTTCTTCCCCCATCATCAGTTTTTCTCTGCCTACGGACAGCTTTTCAAGCGGCGCGAGGAGCTTAAAGCGGGGGACGCCAGGGTGGAAAAATACCTGCGCGGCGAGGAGATAGCTGCCTCGTTTACCGATAGCGGCTGGTGCTGCGTGACCTACGAGGGCGTGGCTCTCGGCGGCGGCAAAGCAAGCGGAGGAAGGATAAAAAACCACTATCCAAAGGGACTTCGGAACAACTAAAAAAAAATAAAAACAAATAGAAAGGAACGGGACGATAGATTTAGGCGAGAAGGGGCGTTTGTGACCGAAGCTGTATTAGCATACAGCGAGAGTTTAACAAACGGCACTAGGAAAAGTCATAGTTGACTTTTTCGTTATCGCCAAATATTTCGGCCCGACAAAGAAAATGGAAAACAAAATTCTTGCAACAGTCGGTACTATACAGATCACCGAAAATGACGTAGACGAGTTTCTCGCGGGTCTTGGCCCCAGAGGTCAGAGCTACAACAATCCCGAGGGCAGAAAAATGGTGCTTCAGCAGCTTATCGCAAGCAGACTTCTGCTTCTTGAAGCAAGGAGAAATCTCTTTGAGACCGAGCCCGCCTTTAAGGCAGAGCTGGCAAAGCTGCGCGACAATCTGCTTATCAGCTATGCCACCGAAAAGGCTATCAGCGGGGTGAGTGTTTCCGACAAGGACACAGAGGACTACTATAATCAGAATAAGGACAGATTCGTCACCGAGGAGAGCGTAAACGCAAGCCACATTCTCGTTGACAGCGAGGAAAAGGCGCTCGAGCTTCTTGCGAAAATCAACGCGGGCGAGATCAGCTTTGAGGATGCGGCGAGAGAAAATTCTACCTGCCCCTCGGGCCAGAACGGCGGAAATCTCGGCGACTTCGGCAAGGGACAGATGGTGCCCGAGTTTGACGCAGCAGTATTTGCTATGGAGGTTGGCGAGATCTCGGCGGCTCCCGTTAAAACACAGTTCGGCTACCACCTTATCAAGCTGAACGCAAAGAACGCAGCCGAGGCAATGCCCTTCGAGGAGATCGCTCCCGAGATCAAGAACGCACTTCTTCAGGAAAAGCAGCGCGCGGCATACGAGAGCAAGATAAATCAGCTGAAGATCCTCTTCCCCGTTGACATAAACGTATGACGGCTGACACCGAGCTTATAAAAAAGCGGCTCGTGGAGCTTGGACGAAAGTCCTATAATTCGGGTATTTTCACCTTTACCGACTTCCTCGGCCTGGCAGAGCAGTCGGCGTTTTCCGAGGTAAAAAGAGAGCTTAGCGGCATTCCTTACAAGGTCTTTGGCGGCGCTGAGGGTGCAGAGCGAGTCATTATCCGCTTCGGCTCGGAGGAGGAGCTTGGCTACTCTATGCCCTACCCTATTTCCATAATCAAGGTTGAGCCCCAAAGCCAAAAGTATGCCGACAGGCTGACTCACCGCGACTTTCTCGGCGCGCTGCTGAATCTCGGAATCGAGCGGCATACCCTCGGGGACATCGTGATAATCGACAACGTGGGCTATATCTTCGCCCTTGAAAGCATCGCGCCCTATATTGCCGACAGTCTTATCAGGGTGAGGCGCACCGACGTGAGCGTGTCAATAATAACCGAGCTGCCCGAGGGCGAGCTTTACCGCACCGAGCGAAAAACCGTGCAGATCAGCAGCGAGAGGCTTGATGCGGTGATAGCAAGGGTGTATTCACTCTCCCGCGAGGACGCGCAGGCACTGTTCAAAAAGCGGCTCGTCTTTGCCGACGGTCGCGAGATCGACAGCAGCTCCTACACACCAAAGGAAAACGAAAAGATCAGCGTCCGCGGTCACGGCAGATTTATCTATATCGGCAGGCAATCGCTCTCCAAAAAGGGCAAGCTAAACGTGGCAGTGGAGATGTATGTATAAAAAAAGCGGTCATCGACCGCTTTTTTTAAGTTCAGAGTTCAAAGTGCAAAGTTCAGAGTTAGCTCGATCTATATTTAATTAATGATTATTGTTGACAAATGCTTTCGGGTGTGCTACAATTTTAATGGAAAAATATCGGGCAAACCGAGTGAGGTAATAAATATGAGCAAGAAAGATTTAAGAATTGAAACAAAGTGCGTACAGGGCGGCTATCACCCGGGCAGCGGTGAGCCAAGACAGATCCCCATCGTACAGAGCACTACCTTTAAATATGCGACCAGCGAGGATATGGGCAAGCTTTTTGACCTTGAGGCATCGGGCTATTTCTACTCCCGTCTGCAAAACCCCACCTGCGACACCGTTGCGGCAAGGATCTGCGAGCTTGAGGGCGGAAGCGCGGCTATGCTGACCTCCTCGGGTCAGGCGGCAAACTTCTTTGCCGTATTCAATATCGCGTCCCAGGGCGACCACGTGGTCTCCTCCTCTGCTATCTACGGCGGAAGCTACAACCTCTTTGCCGTGACGATGAAGCGTATGGGCATTGATTTCACCTTCGTTGCTCCAAACTGCACCGAGGAAGAGCTGGAGGCGGCTATGCGCCCCAATACCAAGGCGGTGTTCGGCGAGACTATCGCAAACCCTGCCCTCTGCGTGCTTGACATCGAGCTTTACGCCAAGGTGGCGCACCGCCACGGCGTTCCGCTTATTATAGACAACACCTTTGCCACACCTATCAACTGCCGTCCCTTCGAGTGGGGCGCGGATATAGTCACCCATTCCACCACCAAGTATATGGACGGTCACGGCTCGGCGGTTGGCGGCTGTATCGTTGACTCGGGCAAGTTTGACTGGCGCGCGTCGGGCAAGTTCCCCGGACTTTGCACCCCCGATGACAGCTATCACGGTGTCACCTACGTTGACAAGTTCGGTCTTGAGGGCGCGTTTATCACCAAGGCGACCGCCCAGCTTATGCGTGACTTCGGCTGCACCCAGTCGCCCCAGTCTGCATTCCTGCTCGGTCTCGGTCTTGAGAGCCTGCACGTAAGAATGGCACGCCACTGCGAGAACGCGCTGAAGGTGGCTAAGTTCCTTCAAAGTCACCCGAGTGTCACCTGGGTAAAATACCCCGACCTTGAGGGCGACGAGTTCCACGAGCTTGCTAAAAAATATCTGCCGAACGGCTCCTGCGGAGTCGTCAGCTTCGGCGTCAAGGGCGGACGCAGCGCAGCCGAGAAGTTTATGAAAAATATGACACTGGGCGCCATCGAAACCCACGTTGCTGACGCGCGCACCTGCTGTCTGCATCCCGCAAGCGCAACCCACAGACAGATGAACGACGACGAGCTTCGCGCGGCGGGCGTGTCCCCCGACCTTATCCGTTATTCCTGCGGAATTGAAAGTGCCGAGGACTTAATCGAGGATCTTGCGGCGGCACTTGCATCAATCGACTAAAACGAGGTAATAAAATGCCTATAAGAATACCAAACGAGCTTCCTGCGGTCAAGACGCTTGAGAACGAAAACATCTTCGTTATGACCGAAAAGCGGGCGATAAAGCAGGATATTCGTCCCCTGAAAATACTGATTTTGAACCTAATGCCAACTAAAGTTGACACAGAAACCCAATTATCGAGGCTTCTCGGCAACACACCGCTTCAGGTTGAGATCGAGCTTATGCACACCTCAACCCATAGGGCAAAGAACGTGGCAGAGGAGCATCTGCTCGCCTTCTACAAGGAGTTTTCCGACGTTAAGGATAACTACTACGACGGTATGATAATCACCGGCGCGCCC
>JAZNZI010000120.1:0-15455 GCA_045594865.1 Eubacteriales bacterium
TTGGCTCACAGAACGACATGGCTACGATCCGACTTCCCCTCCTACGGCGTTTCCAAGGGCGGCGGTGAGATTCCCTGGTACGTGCACGAGCTTCCCGTCGTTGGCATCAGCGTAAACAAGCCTACCATGCTTGCAGACTGCCCTATGCTCCGCACCTACATCAACGCATACGACTCCGCAGATCACACTATGGATGCCCTCGTTGACGCCCTCGTCACAGGCGACTTCCGCGGCAGCGATCCCATCGACTCCTTCTGCGGCATGTGGGATACAAGAATATAATAAAACAATGAAAAACAGAAAAGGACAGGAGAAATCCTGTCCTTTTTAATATGAAAATATGTCCGACAAACCGAAGCTTATTTTCCCCTTTGCAACACGCTATCTGCAAAAACAAATATTTCTTGAACGCTTGCCCCTTGCAGATGACCGTGTTTCAGGTCCGGAATCAATATCATTCTTCCGTTCATAGCAGTATTTGTGCATTTTTCGGTTGCATCGACCGCGAAAAAGGGGTCGTCATTCCAGTTAACGAAAAGCATTGGCGTGCGGCAATTACGCAGCATCTCAACGTTATCCCATAGGTGAGAGCACCTTGGATAAGTGTTATAGAGCGTGCCGAAAATGCCCGTCGTACCTGTCATTGCGACCGCGCCGTACACAGGGGCGGCAAAGGCGAAGCGATCATCGTAAGCAGCCGCGTTCGTTGCTATTACACCACCCCAGGAAATGCCTGTGAGTCCTATTTGGCTGCTATCGACCTGCTCGAAGGATGACAGAAACGAGTTCGCTACGATAGTTCCCGCTATGGCGTGATAAAGGAACTGCTCGTTGGCTGGCTTTGCGTAATCGCTATAGTCTGTGTTGCTTGGACCGTGATGCTTTATGCTTTCAAAGGAAGCGTCTGAAGCCGAGCTTAAGCTTGCGCTTGGAGTGGGAATTCTGCCCTGTGTATCAATCGCAATAGCGGCGTACCCCCTATCATTCCACATTTTGACCCAGTCGGGAAAGGCAGTTCCGCCGCCGCCGTGAACAAGCACAATGCCCGGAACGGGATTGTCCTTTGTTGCCGTGGCAGGTATGCCAACGTAAGCAAAAACATAAGTAGGCGCGCCGTTATAATCAACGCTCTGCAAAAAGTATGCCTGTACTCCCTGCTCCTGCCTGTCGTATTGATCCGCTCTTTCAAAAACGGGAGTGCTCCAGAGCTGATTTGGAAATTGCACTTCTTCAATTCCGATATAATACTGCCTGTCGTCAACTATATTTTCTTTGGAAGGAAATACGTACTTTGGTTCTTCGGAAGAGTTGACACACGAAACACATAAAATGCATATTAAAAAAACACACAATATTGCCAAATATTTTTTATTCATATTCCGTTGGAACCGTTATATATAAGTAGTTGTCAATACTCTCTGTCCACCAAACTACATTAACGGAAACAACACCATCAGGGGCGGTCAGATATCCGTTTTCTTTGTATTCTTTGTAAACATCTGCGGGAGATATAGAAGAAATTGTTCCATCCGCTAAAAACCATGTCAGACGAATTCCATCAGAAGAGCCGTTATTTGTGTTCTTTGCTCCAAATGAATTTGCCTTTAACTGATATTTCTCCGATATAGAGATGGTAACGGAACGCACTTGTGGCATACCACCATTGCCCCAGCCGGAAGACGTATAGTATTCATTAGAAGAAAAATCCAATGAATCCAGCAAATTATCTGTTGAGGTGAATTCGTCGGGAAGATGCTGAATGCGTTTAAACATTTCCTTGTTTTTAATAATATCACCACCGATATAGATTTCCCAATCGCCTGTATTGTCCCACATAGGGATGCATGCGGCTACAGCATCAGTAGGAACTACGATATATCCGCTTGATTTAAACATATTATAAACTTCATCTGGGCTATATGATAACACGCTGCCGTCGCTGAGGAAGAACGCAACTCTAATTCCATTTCGAGTGCCGCCATTATTTGCTCTTTCTCCAAAAGATGATGCAAATATCAACTCACCATACTGCACAGGGACAGTAATAGAACAAACATTATTAACAGTTGTCCAACCAGATGCATTATAACTGCCGGTGTTATTTGAGTAGTATTTATTTATCGGTGTTAATGCTGTCCAGAGATTTGTGGTTGCATTTGTGCCTTCACGGGTTTGCAGATACGTAGCCCAAGCCCAAGAAGGACTTGATTTTGCTGTGATTACAATATCGCCTGTTACCACAGGGATATTAATTTCCCCATTCTGATAGCAGGATGCGGTGATGTTCTGTCCGCCCATTGTAACGGTGACTTCCAAATCGTTGCCACTGATAGATTCTGTAAATGCCTTACCGGCAGAGACGCCCTTGTAATAGCTCTTGGAGGCGGTTGCATTTTCAAGCATATGGCTGATGGAATAAACGTTATTTTCTCCGGGTGTCACTTCGTTGCTATCGTTCAATTCTTCCAAAACAGCATTAGCAATGTACTCCATTCCCTTGGCAGTCGGGTGAATTCCGTCAACAAGGTCTGATGTTGTAATGCCACAGTTGCGAAGGTCGATGCACGTCACTCCATAATGTTCACAGATGCTCGCCAAAACCGTGTTATACTGTTCCAGTTTAGACTGGTTGTAGTAACTTGTTGTGTATGTTGGGAGCATTGAGATGATTTGGGCATCCGGGTAATAATATTTCAGTCGCAAAATAGCCGCAATATACGCATCGGTAACCGTGTTCCATTTGGTAGCGGTCAGATTGACTTCTGTAGGAGCAGAGGCGGAATCAAAAGTTCCTAAGGTACATGACCGTCCAATGTCATTGGTTCCTCCATAGAAAAGAATTACATCCGGAGTTCCATTGCTTCCCAAATTCTGAATGCGCGTCAGGGAAGCCATTGCCGCCATTTCTCCCAGATCACCTGAGTTGCCGGAAATATTGTTAGTAACAGTTGAGCCTGCCCAGCTATCGTTAATGCCCAATTTGGCATCTAAACCATTGATCACGCTCATCCACCAGGTTTCTTCGGGGGACATGACAATCAAGCTGCTATCCGACTTTGCGCTTAACACATATCTGGTACGGTGCTTCAGGTTAAAACCGTCTGCAACAGGAATATAGCCCTCCAAAGTAGAAATACTGTCACCCAAAATGGAAATAACCTTTCCTGCGTAAGGATTGTAGGAATTGACAACCGTTCCATATATCAGTAGTTTGCCATTAGCTACAAGCTTGGCTGGATCGCCGTTCGCAAGCATTGATTTCAGTGCATCTTCCTTGCTATCATACACTCCCACAGCCGCACCATTTTGGAGTGCGATGAATCTGTCGTTAGCATCGTAGATCATGTACTCGGCAATCTCGCCTTCGGTGGCGTGGTCAACAATGTACTGGGTATACGCATTCTTCGCCTCTTGCTTTGCGGCGGAGTCCTTGGCGTTGTTAATAACATCGCCAAAGGTAGGCACCAGCACGGTTGCCAAAACTGCGATCACCGCAATCACGATGACCAGCTCCACTATGGTAAAGGCTTTTCTGTTTCTTTTTTTTGCCATATCACATCTTACTCCAAATATAAAAATTGCGTTACCAAAGTCACGCACTGAAAAGTGCAGCTCCGATTGTCGCCAAATCTCAAACTCAAAAGGAAAACCTCTTTTGTCTTGATAGACAAAAAAGGTTTCTTTCGTGGTGCAGGTGACGGGATTTGAACCCACACGTCTCTCAACACTGGAACCTGAAACCAGCGCGTCTGCCGTTCCGCCACACCTGCATGAAGTTTTCGAGGCTTCATTTTCTGAAGCCTCGATTATTATATCATATCGCTTTTAAATTGTCAAGCGAAATTTGTTATTTTGCCTGAGAGTTGTAAATTTCTCTGAACTTTGCGATTGCGGAGGCAAAGTCCTCGATCGCACCGTCTACAACGGAAGGATCTGTCATATCAATTCCCGCAACGAGAAGGCTGTCAAGAGGCGACTTGGAGCCACCGCACTTCAGGAACTCGATATACTGACCAACGTAAGCCTCGCCCTCGGTCTCGATGCGCTTTACGATCGCGCTTGCTGCGGAGATACAGGTAGCATACTTATAAACGTAGAAGTTAGTATAGAAGTGAGGAATACGCATCCACTCGTAAGCGATCTGCTTATCCTTCCATACCTTAGGACCAAAGTAAGCCTTAATAAGCTTCATATACATCTTATTAAGCACATCGGCAGTGAGGGGCTCGCCCTTTGCGCAGAGGGCGTGAGCATTCTTCTCAAACTCTGCGAACATAGTCTGGCGATAGAGAGTGCCCTTATAGGTCTCCATAAGTCCGTCGAGGATAGAAAGCTTCTCTGCATCCGACTTGCACTCCTCAAGCTTTCTGTGAGCGAGGAGCAGCTCGTTTACGGTAGAGGCAACCTCTGCAACGAAGATAGTATAATCGGAGTTGTGGGGCTCGTTATACTTTCTCGAGAAATATGAATGCATAGAGTGACCGGCCTCATGAGCGAGGGTGGAGACGTCGTCAAAGGTGTCGGTGTAGTTAAGGAGAATGTAAGGCTCGGTGCCGGGGCAGCCTGCGCTGAATGCGCCGCCGCGCTTACCCTTGGAGGGATAAACGTCAACCCAGCCCTTTTCTTTAAGGCCTGCGGTAAGGGTGGAGTGATACTCCTCACCAAAAATCTTTACGGTCTCGAGAACCTCCTCAACCGCCTCCTCATAGCTGTACTTGGACTCGCACTCGCCGATAAGAGGAGCATATACGTCGTACATATGAAGTCTGTCAAGACCGAGAACCTCGCGCTTCAGCTCGTAGTAGTCGTGCATAATGGGAAGTGATCTGCGAACCGACTTGATAAGGTTGTTATATATAACGGGGGTCACCTCATCTCTGAAGGTGGAGGCGTCAAGCGAGCTGTTGAAATTGCTGAGCTTTGAGAGGGTGCGTCTTTCCTTAACGTAGCCCTCGTACATAATAGCAAAGGTGTTGGCAAACTGACCGTAGGTCTTGTACAAACAGTTGAAGGCGGCACGTCTTACGTTACGCTCGGGCTTCATAAGAGTGGGCACGTAGTTGGTGTCGGTAAGCTGCATATATTTGCCGTTTTCATCGCGAATTTTGCCAAATTGTAAATCAGCGTTTGCAAAAATGCCTCTGATGTTGCCGTGAGAGCCGAGGGCGTCGCCCATATTAGCCATCAGCTTTTCGCACTCGTCGCTGAGGGTATGGGGCTTCTGACGCATAACGCTATGAAGGGTACGGCGGAAGGTCTCAAGACCGGGCTCCTCCTCAAACCACTTCTCTACCGTCTTTTCATCGAGGCGGAGAATATAGGGGTTGACGAACCAGCCTGCCGCAGATGCGCTGACTGCGAGCGAGCGGACTCTGCCCACTCTCGCCTGGTGGAGATTGTTGGCGTTATCGGTGGCAAAATTAAGGTGAGCGTAGGTCCAGAGCTTGCTGATGAGATAATCAAGCTGTGCCTCGTCCTTCAGAACCGCGAGCAGTCCCTGAGCGCTCTCAGTCATAGTCTTCTCATGGGCGGGGAAGGTCTTAACGATAGCCTCGACCGCCTCAAAGTCCGCCTTAAAATCCTCCTCGGTGGGATATATCTTGGTAAGATCCCATTTATACTTGGGATCTATATCTTTTCTTTCAAGCATAGTTTTTCTTCCTTTCAATTAAATATATATCATATAGTAGCATAACTTTCGGAAAAAATCAATAGAAAAAGAGAGGTTTTTACACCTCTCTTTTGTTTTTTTGGGTTAAGACTTTCTGCGCAGGATAAGATCCACCGCATCGCCAACAGAGTTGATAGATGCGTTGCGCTCGCTGATAAGCTCATCGACCATATCCTCGATCTCCACACAGGAGTCCTTGGTATGCTTCTTTAGGAAAGGACCTGCGCCGAATCCGTATATGGCGATAAAGTCGGCTATGGCGTGTCTGAGCCCCGAGTCCGCGGCTGTTGCAACACGCGTGAGATTATCTGACACGCCCGAGATATCCGAGACGCAGGAGATTATAAGCTCCATAGCGCTTGCGGCGGCTCTGCGATCGGCATTAAGCCCCTTTGCAATAGCGCTGCCCGCAATGCCCTCCTCCTCGTATATGTCCTCAAAGTGTCTCTGATACTTGGAATAAAGCCTGTCAAAGCCGAATTTGCCCTTGCAGAGATAGTTGATCACAAGCTGGTAGGTACAAGCGCTCTCCTCATCCTCCGCCTCGGGATCAAAGGCATAGGATCTGAGATATTCACCAACGTTTACCCTTATCTCCTCCGAATCGGGAAGCCCGGCGACAACTTTAAACGCGCCCTCGGTATCACCGAGACTGCACTTGTGGAGAAGGGAGAGATAATCGGTTATCAGCCTGTACTGCGGGAAGCTCATAATCACGGGGTTAGCCTCGGCATAGGTGCGAAGCTCGTCAAGCCCCTCCTTACCGTATTCAACCTTAAATACGTCGGCATAGACGTATGCAATAACGGGATAAATAACTACCTCACGGAAGTAAGCAAGCGCATCGGCGGGCAGTGTAAGCGCCGCCATTCTGTCAAGCCTGAGCAGCTCCTTGAGCCCCGAGGGTGCAACGACCACGGGCATACCGATAAAGCGGGCGAGGAAATCAAAATACGCCCTCGCGGGAGTGCTGCCGAGCATTTTGTAGGCTCTCATAAGCTTGTCACCGCGCTTGTGAGCAGGCATAGCCGCGAGAATTGCCACAAGCATCTCTGCACCCACGCCGCCTGATAAAATATAGTGGAAAGCAAGCTCCTCACAGAAGCCGCTGTTCTCTACGAAAATAGAAAGAAGTCTGCCGTCACCCTGACGAAGCATAGCACCGAGTATCTCGGTAAGCTTCGTTGCCATAAGGGTGGAGAAATCCTCCGAATCCTTGCCTATGCGACGGTTAACAAGACTGACGAAGAGAGCCGTCAGCGTATCGCACTCAGGCATCATCTCAAGACAGGTGGTGCACACGCGCATTTTCTGCGCCGAATTGAGCGCAGAGTAATGTCTGTCAAGGAAGACGAGTATCTGCCTCTGTATCTCGGGCGTTCTGACCGATAAAAGCAGCTTTTCAAGGATAATATCCCTTGTCTGCACGGGCTCGGTTCTGAAATGCGCGTCAAAGAAGGTGAGTATCTGCTGCTGCAGAAATCCACCGTAGAACACGCGACAGAGGTTTGCGTTAATAACCGCCTTTACCCTGTCGATCTCGCCATCGTAATATCTGCTGATGAAGCAGAACAGACTGTCACGCATAAGATCAACGTGAATAAGCTTTAAGATCACGTCGAGGGCAACCGCCTTGGCAGCCACGCACTCGGTGGGATACAGTCCGCAAAGACGTGAGTAAACTCCGTCGGGCATAGCAATATGCTCGCTGGAATATTTGGCAAGAGGTCTGTACGCCCTAACCTTATGCTCCTCAATAAGTCCGTCGCGATACTTGCCGTACACATCCAGAAGGCTGCAGATCGCCTCATCATCGGGCACGACTGTATTCTCAACGTAAAATCCGCTGCACTGCCAGAACAGGAAGGAAAGCTCTCTGAGAGTGATCACGTCAAGAGTACAGGTATCGTATTTTTCGGTGATCCTTGCCACGAAGGGCAGAAATTCATCTCTGATCCTTTTATACTCAAATAGCGAATAGAAGAAGGTTGCCAGCAACGAATTATTCTTATAATCCGAGGGCATACCGCTGACCGTACCGTCCGCAAAATTGAAGAATACGCATCTGTCGGCAGGAATTGCAGGCGCAAGCGCGCTGATGCACTTGACCTTAAAGCCCTGATATGCATCAGGGGTGCTTACGAAGCTGACGAAGGACATTCTCTCACGCAGACCGTAAGGCAGAACACTCATTATAGCATTTATAAGCGCGAGAGCCTCGGCAGACGCCAGCTTATCCTCAACGGGCAGACGGAAGACAACCTCCCTGCCCTCCTGACAGATGGCGTGCAGAATAGCGTAAATAAGCTTCTTTACCATCTCGGGATCATATTTCAGAATCACGGATCTGTGATCCGAGAGCGCCCTTGGAGTATAGTTAAACTGCGGGCAGGCGGGATTAGGCGCTGCGCCCTGAGAGGTAATATTAAATCTGGATATGTCGGTAAAGAAAACCTTAGGGTTAAAGCAGTCGGTCTCGGGATTATTCAGCACCGATGCCATCTCCCCCTCGGTAAGAACCAGCGTGTGCGCAAAATACGCGCTTCTCTCACCCGTAAAGTCAACGGGATTATAGCTGATGGCGGTATGTGCTACTCTGCCCGAGGACAAAGGCATCTGGCTATATACAACGGGAATTTCTCCGCGTCTTACCCTCTGGGGATCGTGGATGCCAAGCTTATCGGCATAGGCAGCCGAAAGCTCACCGCGGATAAAGCCGCTGTCAAGCTCCGACGAATGGGCAAAGGTGTCAAAGCCATCTCTTTTATTATATAGGCTGACGCGTGCGGGCACGCGGGAATATAGGTGCTGGTATGACATGGCGACTCCTTTGATTAATTAGTTAAATTAATTTTATTCAACGTTAAGGCTCATAAGCTCGTGGATACTTGTGACGCCCTTATAAACAAGCTCACGACAGCTGGTCCAAAGGGGTGTCATACCGTTCTCCGCGGCAACCTTACGAAGATTCTCAAGATTGTTTTCGGTGAGAATTGCGTTTCTCATCTTATCGTTTACGTACATAAGCTCGTGAACGGCAATTCTGCCCTTATAGCCCGTGTTGTTGCAGAACTGACAGCCCTGAGGTCTGGAAATTACTATAGGCTCGTCAATTCCGAGAAGCTCCATCTCGCGAGTGTTGGTCTTACCGCGCTTACGGCAGGCAGGACAAATTCTCTTTACAAGACGCTGAGCAATAACGCCAACGAGCGCGTCGGCAACAAGGTAATCCTTAACCTTCATATCCTCAAGACGGGTGATAGCACCGGGAGCATCGTTGGTATGAAGGGTACTGAATACAAGGTGTCCCGTGATAGCCGAACGAACGGCGATCTCGGCAGTTTCCTCGTCTCGAATCTCACCGATCATGATAATATCGGGGTCCTGACGGAGAATGGAACGAAGAGCTGCGGCGAAGGTCATATTCGCCTTTGCATTTACCTGAGTCTGGTTGATGCCCGCCATAGAATACTCTACGGGGTCCTCAACGGTGACTATGTTAACGTCGGGGTGGTTTACTTCCTTTAAGAAGGAGTAAAGAGTGGTGGACTTACCGCATCCAGTAGGACCTGTCAGAAGGATAATACCGTGGGGACGGGCAAGCATCTTATCAACCACCTTGTTCTCCTCGGGAGTAAAACCAAGGTCAGCTCTGGTGAACTGGAAGGAGGTCTTGTCAAGAATTCTTATAACGAATTTCTCGCCGAAAACGGTAGGAAGAGTGGATACACGGAAGTCGTATTCCTTACCGCCGACATTCATATTGATACGTCCGTCCTGAGGCACACGGCGCTCAGCAATGTTAAGACCTGACATGATCTTAAGACGGGCACAGATTGCAGAGTATGCTTCTATGGGGAACTCTGCGCGCTCCTGAAGGTCACCGTCTACACGGTATCTTACCTTAACCTTATACTCAAAGGGCTCGATGTGAATATCCGATGCTCTGAAGGGAATAGCTTCTTTGATAATAGAGTCAACGAGACGAACGGCAGGGTTGTTAATAACCTCGTTATCGCTGGAAACGGTAGTCTCACCGCCGAGGGACTGAATAATCTTATCGGTCTTTTCGGCGTTAAGATCGTATATCGCGCTCTTGGTGTTCTCCATAGCCGAGATAGAGTCGATATATCTGTCTATCTGTACGGGGGGAACGAGGATAAAGTCGTATTTTGCAAAGAACTGCGTAGAAAGCGCAGATAGAGCGTGGCAGTTAAGGGGCTTGCCACAGGCGATGAGAATGACGCCGTTCTTATCCTCGCACACGGGAACGATCTTATGCTTTTTCATAAAATCGTAGGTGAACTTCTCAAAGAGCGTGTCGTCTATATCAAGCATATCGATCTCGACGCAGGGCATACAGTAGTAAGCCGCACGAGCCTCAAGCTCGTTTATCTCGGTAATCATTTCTTTTGCGAGAAGGTAGTCGCGTACGTTGCTCTTTCTCGCCTTGCACTCCTGAAGGATCTCAGGTGCCTTTTTTCTTTTAATCAGCTTCTTGTAGGTATAAAACTGCAGAAGCTCCTTATTAATATTCATGCGATGATCCCTTTCTTTTTAATTCGGGGTTTATTAAAGGCTGGTCATAATGGACAGCATAGGCGAGTAAACGCCGATGAACATCGTTCCGACGACGGCAGCCATTATTACGAGCATAATAGGCTGAATCTTCGAGGAGAAGGAGGTGAATGAGGCATCCAGCTGCATATCAAAGTAGGAGCAGGAACGGGTAAGAACGTCGTTTAAGGAGTTGGTTCTCTCACCGATGGCCACCATCTTTGTAAGCATAGTGGGGAAAATACCGATGCTCTCAAAGGCGTTGGTAAGCGACATACCGTGCTTTACGTACTCGATAGCAGTCTGGAAGTGCTTTCTCATATATCTGTTGGTAAGCACGACAGAAACTGCCTCCATAGCCTCGGTAAGATCCATACCGCTGGTAAGCAGAAGCGCGAAGGCTCTTGCAAAACGGGTGGTCTGGGAGGATACCTGAATGGTTTTAAGCAGAGGGAATTTTACCTTAATAACGTCAAAGGTGTACTTTCCTTTATCGGTACGGAGATACATAAAGAGAATAAAGACAACGGCAATAACGATAATAACGATAACGCGCCACCATTCAAGCACAAAATCGGACATATCGTAAATAACCTTAGTGATACCGGCGATCTCAACGTCAAGATCGGCAAGTGCGTCCTTGAAGATAGGAATGATAAACACAAGCATTGCGATAGCAATAACTAAGGTCATTCCGAGAAGCATCATAGGATAGGACAGCGCGCTCTTAAGCTTCTGCTTATTGGACTGATCCTTCTCATAGAAGTCTGCAAGCGCGTTGCAAACCACGTCAAGCTTGCCTGACATCTCACCGACGTAGATCATACTGCGGAAGAAGTCGGGGAAAACCTTTTTGTGCTTCTCAAGCGCCTCGCTCATCAGCATACCACCCTTAACGTCATCGTAGATAACGTCAAGAATGTTCTTGAAATAGCTTGTGAAGGGCTGGTTTCTGAGTACGTCGATGCTCTCAAGGAGAGGGACGTTGGTGTTAAGCATAATTGCAAACTGACGGCAGAAGTTGGAAAGCTCGTCAAGCGTCACCTTACCCGTGCCGAGAGTCCAGAATGCAGAGGGTGTCTCGCCAGAGTAAAGCTGACATTCGGTAAGATAGAGACTCTGCTTCGCAAGCTGCTCGGCAAGGTCCTTCTCATCCTTTGCTATGAATGTACCCTTGATCTTTTTATTATCAAGGTTTACGGCTGTATATTTATATTTTTGCAAGGAACATATGCCCCCTTTCGATTATTTTAGAAGCCAATAAGGCCGAGATACCAAGTGATAATAGGCGCGCCGACAAAAAGCGATACCGCGATTCCAACGGATATGAAGGGACCGAATGGATACTCCTTCCCCTGCTCGTCCCCACGCACACGGCGGAGGATAAGAAGAACGATGCTTGCGCTTACCGATGCGATAAGCATAGCGAACAGCATTCTCTGCCAGCCGAGGAGAAGTCCCGCCACGAAAGCAAACTTCACGTCGCCAAAGCCGAGTCCCTCTCGCTTCAGCACCCAGATCGCGCCGTAGTAAATGAGAAGGAATGCCGCACCGAAGGCAGCAGCGCCGATAAGGTGATCGTACCATCTGGTGTACTTGTCAAAGAAAATTGCAACTACGCCAAGCACGCCGAGAATGATAAGAAATCGGTTGTAGATCAGCAGATGCTCAAGGTCGATGAAGAAAATGCAGATCAGCGCCGACATTGCGATAGCGGAAATAACCGCGTAAACAGGATTTTTCTCCCAGAAGAGAGCAACCGAGAGAAGCCAAAGAGCCGCGTTAAGAATCTCCACAGATATGTATCTCGGAGAAATGGGCTTTCTGCACTTGCGGCACTTGCCGCCGAGCATAATATAAGACACGACGGGTATGTTGTCATACCACTTAAGCGTGTAATCACAGGTGGTGCAATGGGATGCGGGCTTTGACATCTTCATACCGTTCGGCAGACGGTAGATAACAACGTTAAGAAAGCTACCCACACAGAGCCCAACGAGTCCCGCGATCACGTAGGTGCAGATCAGATAAAACTGTTCAAGTCCCATAGTCTACCCCCAATTACTTCTTTCCACCGATCTCGGTGGTAGCAATCTTCTTGATTACCTCGAGGATCTTTTTTAAGGTCTCCTTGAAATCGGGCTTGCCCTCTGCTGCAGCGCCTTCCTTGGCATCGCCCTCCTTGCCCTCCTCCGCCTTGTTAGCAGTGGGGTGCTTGGGTGCGTGAGCGATAAGCGCGGGGAAGTTGTTAAAGCCGTTGTAGGTCTTTGCAAACAGACCGCCGTACAGCTCAAGATTCTTCTTAACTACGTCAACCTCCTCCTCGGTGATGAGGGGCAGGAAGCGAACGCCGTTGTCCTCTTCCTCAAGGTTTACCATATCGTAGAGGAAGTTATACTCCTCGGGCATATTTACGTAAACAGCCTCGGGATAGCCGAGAGATGCAATAGCGGGGTTGGATGCAATGAACTCCAGAGTCCACTTAACAAACAGACGGAAGTTCTCGTACATATAGCCCTCACGGTTGGTGGGGGTGGGGCGAAGCATAAACTTAGGCAGCTTTCTTGCGGTCTTCTTCAGCTTTTTGCCCATTGCGTCAAGCTCGGGCTCCTCTGCCTCAGCCTCAACCTCGGCAAGCTCCGCCTCAAGCTCTACGTCCTCCTCGTCATCCTCGTCCTCTACCTTGCGGCGAGTGGGGAATTCAAGCTCATCGTCATCATCGGTCACGGGGGGAGCCTCCTCAACCACTGTATCGTCGGTGTCCTCCTCGAGAGCCATATGCTTTGCCTTCGCCTTTGCCTTCGCGTTCATAATAAGAAGCTCGGCGGAAGTGTGGTCGAAGATAAGATCCTCTGCCATAACTCTGGTCTTGTAAAGCATCTTGTAGCCGAAGGGGAGAGAGTAGAATCCAAGAGTCTTGCCCTTTACAACGAAGATGATCTTCGCCGTTTCCTCGTCAATGTCAAGGAGAACGAAGGACGCGTTCTTCAGCTTGGGATTGATAACCATAGCCGCGTTGGTGGCAGCAGAGGAAGCGTAAGTAATATTGCCAACGCTGATCTGATGCTCTGCGCAAGCCTTCTGGAGATTCAGAAGAATATCCTTTCTCACACCCGCAATAGCATAGGTCATCATCTGCTTTGACTGGTTAACCATCATACGGTTAAACTTAATGTCAGAGCTGTTGCCGTATACGTTAGAGAGGGATGCGGCGAGAGAGGAGTCTACAGCCTTCTTATTAATAGCAGGCAGGTTGATCATATCGGTCAGCACCGCCTGATCGGGAAGAACGATAGTCACCTTCTGCATAGGATTGTTAGGATGATCCTCGCGGAACTGTCCGAGAACAGCGCCGAGCTTGTCATAGAACTCATGGCTGAAAGGTCTTGCCTTAAAGCCGCTCATAAGATAATTTATAGAGCTCTTGTCCGAGCCGGTTATAGAGTAGAGGGAAATGACCTCTTTTTCAGCGTCAATGCCAATGACCGACTCAATGTTAACTGTCTTTTGTTTTGCCACTTTTTTCGTCCTTTCGATTATTTCCAAGAGATGATTTTGCCGTTTTCACTTGCAATAATAGTCAAAACGACATCACCGTCTGTATTTTTTATTTCAAATTGAGGTACAAAAGTACCACTGCCTATATCAATTACTGTCACAGTATATCCAGTGTCATTTGTACCGTCAATCATTATTCCCTTGTCATTTGTTCCTATAGGATAATCAGTTTTGTATTTAGACACTACATACTCACCAATATCATATAACTCATCATTTTCATTGGAATCATTGCTATTGGAATTTTTCAAGTATTTCCAAGAGGTGATTTTGTCCCCCTCCATTCCAATAGTCAGAACAACATCATTACCTCTATATCCTCTATATATTTTAAGTTGATTTTCGCTATACAAAGCATAATATCCTTCGGGGATATTTTCTTCTTGTATTAGCCTTCTAGTGTTAGGAAAATTTATATATTGGCTTCTATTCGCCACTACATACTCGCCGATATTATCAATTTCAATTTTTTCCTTGAAGCTCTGGTAATCATCAACGCGATGATCGTTTTGCAGGCCTGCGGTGGAGAGCAGCATTATGGTAAACGCCATCATCAGAAACATAACGCCGATAGCCAGCTCTATGGCGACACCGCGCCGCGATTTTATTAACTTTTTCAAATGCTTTACCTCCGTGTTTTGTATGCCTTCCCCTTGAGGGGAAGGTGGCTTGCGAAGCAAGACGGATGAGGTGGAATTACCTCTTTTTTTGTTTTATATGGTTTAATATGTCTTGGCATACTCCGTCAAAATTTTCTTTGACATCTATATTAGTGTATCTTAAAACCTCAATTCCTTGCTTGTTAAGAAAATTATCTCTTTCAGCATCTTTCTTTTTTGCCTCGGATTCATAGTGCTGTGCCCCATCAAGTTCTATTGCTATTTTGGCTTCAGCGCAGTAAAAATCAAGTATATATTTTCCTATTACCTTTTGGCGATTTACTGTAAAGGGAATGTTTTTTAAAAAATCATACCAAAGATGCCTTTCCTCTTTGGTCATATTTGTCCTTAGATCCCGAGAAAAATTTGTCAGGTTTGGATTTTGATTTTTGTTCATTTTCCACCTCATCACCTGCTACGCAGGAGCTTCCCCTCAAGGGGAAGCCTCAAATCATCTCACCGTATAGGTGACGGGACCGTCGAACAGATCGTCCGCACCGTCGTTGTTATGGGCGGTGATGGTGATCTTTTTTTCGGTGAAGTTTGCTTTAAGTTCAACAATTACACGACCATCGGAAATATTGTAAGTATAAACACCGTCAACAGCTTCAGATGGAATAACAAAAGGATGTGTTTTGTTATTATCATCATCGCTATTGGGATCAAAATTGATATTTATGCTTTTAGCAAGGCTATTCTCAAATGTTGCTTTCACATCATCACCGCCGTTATTCACCGCATATCTGAAACACTCAATAGCATTTTCGGCGATGTTGGTTGCCTCGATCATATCGATAGTTTCGCCGTAGGTTTTGTTGTTTACGGCGACGACGCCGATGGAAACTGCGCTGACGATTACGATAACCGACAGAGCGATAACAAGCTCAACGATGGTAAATCGGCGTCTGGAGCCTTCCCCTGGAGGGGAAGGTGTCAGGCTTGCCTGACGGATGAGGTGTTTCTCATTAAGAGTATTTTCCACCTCATCAGTCACCTTCGGTGACAGCTGC
>JAZNZI010000121.1:0-18700 GCA_045594865.1 Eubacteriales bacterium
GGGCTGCTGTGCAGGCTTCTTGTCTGTTGCGGGCTTTGCCGCAGACTCCTGCTGAGGCTTCTTCTCGGGAGCGGGCATCTTGGGCGCCTGAGGCTTTGCCTCTACGGGAGGGATCTTATCTGCGGGTACAGCAGGCTTTTCATCCTTCTTCTCCTCCGCGCTCTTGATACTCGAGCGTCCCTCGCGGTATGCCTCAAGATCCTTTATCTGATTCTTGGTGGTGATGTGGTTGAGGAAAAGCTCGAACTCGTCGATATCGGCGCTTCCGCCGCTTTTTTTCTCCACACCAAGCTCCTTGAACGCGTCAAGAACATCCTTGCTCTTTATATCGAAATCCTTAGAAATCTGTGTAATTTTAATGGGTGTATTGGTCATAGGAATCACCGTTTCCTGATGGGAAACTCCCTTTCTGTTAATTTATGACGGCTCGCCTTGGTCGTCGGACAATGTTGCTTTTTTTATCTCATCTGCAAAGCGATCGTCATTTATCGCCACTGCGGCAGGTGAATAGAGCTTGCCGAGAAGTCGTCCCAGCTCGCCCGAATCTATGTTAACGGTAATTGCGCTGACGCCGTAAAACTCTGATTTGGTGAGAAGCTTTTTCTTAGTTCCCGCCGAGGCGTCGTTAGCTATCAGGACAAGGCGGGGCTTCGCTTTTCCCTGCTTTGCCAGAGCGGTGCATACCGATTCTGTGCCGATTACCAGCCTGCCCGCCCTCATAGCGAAGCCAAGCATACCGATAAGGCGTGTATTTTTCTTGTTATCCAACCGTCAGTTCCTCTTCCATTTTCTCATACAGCTCCTCAGAGATGGCAACGCCAAGAGAGCTTTCGATGCGTCTTGACTTCCTTGCCTTCTTAAGGCACGAGGCGCTCTTACAAATATACGCGCCGCGGCCGTTTTTCTTCCCCGTAAGGTCGAGAAGAATCTCACCCTCGGGTGTGCGGAGAACTCTGATGAGAGTATTTTTCGGGAAATGCTCGCCGCATCCCGTGCATCTTCTGGTCGGTATTTTACGAACAGCGTCAGCCATAGCCTTACGCCTTTATGTCGATCTTGCAGCCTGTAAGACGCGCAACCAGCTTCGCGTTCTGGCCCTCCTTACCGATGGCAAGGGAGAGCTGCTCGGGAGCAACAGTCACACGGCAGGTGCGCTCGTCCTCAAGGTAAACGTCAAGCACCTTAGCAGGAGAAAGAGCCTCTTTAACGTACTCGCAGATATCCTCGCTGTACTTGATTATATCGATCTTCTCGCCTGCAAGCTCTCTGAGGATCGCGTTGATTCTCATAGAGTTCTTACCGATACAGGAGCCTACTGCCTCAACGTTCTCGTCGCGGGAGTAAACTGCGATCTTGGATCTCGATCCTGCCTCGCGGGCAACACCCTTGATAATAATAGTGCCGTCAGCGATCTCGGGAACCTCAAGCTCAAAGAGACGCTTTACAAAATTGGGATGAACTCTCGAAAGGGTTACGATAGGACCTCTGGTCTCGCCCGACTTTACCTCGGAAACGAATACCTTGATTCTATCACCTACGTCATAGCTCTCACCGGGGATCTGCTCCTCGCGGAGAAGGGTTGCATAGCCTGTGCCAGTGTCAAGGATAAGGTTGCCGTTTGTGGTATCAACCTTATCAACGATAGCGGTGATGATCTCCTCGCGCTTTTCCTCGTACTCTCTGGTCATTCTCTCGCGCTCTGCGGTGCGGATAGCCTGAACTATCATCTGCTTACCTGCCTGCGCGGAAAGACGGCGGAAGTCCTTGGTCTTAAGCTCGGTCTCAACGATACCGCCAAGCTTATGACGGCGGGAGAGCGCCTTTGCGGCGGTGTAGCCGATCTCGCAGTTGTCATCATAGACCTCTCCGTCGGGAACTACCGTTCTCTGCTGGAATACTCTCATATCCTTTTTGTTGGGATCAAGCTGTACGCGAATAACAGTTGTGGGGCCGACCTCACGTCTGCAAGCATTTGCGAGAGCGAGCTCGATCTGGGAGATCATATACTCCTTTGAAATACCGTTTTCCTTTTCCAGAAGGTCAAGGGCGGTGAAGAAATCTGCGTTCATTTTTCCGTTGTACCACGTATTTTATACGTTCCTTTCCTATTTAGTGATATATGTTTATTTAATTGATTTCAATATCAGTCATCAAAGAACACGGTGGTGAGCTTTGATATTTCGCTTTGGGTGAGGATAACCTCGCCGTCTGCCTCGCTTATTGTGATTTTGCCGTCCTCGAAGGCAGAAATGATGCCCGTGACGACCTTTTTGCCCTCCTTTGCGGTAAAGAGCTTTGCCCGGACTCGCTCGCCTACAGAGCGTCTTATATGCTCCTCTGTGCGAAGCTCGCGCTCCACGCCGGGAGAGGAAACGTCAAGGTAATAAAAGCCCTCGATAGGATCGCACTCGTCAAGAATGGGATCGATCGCGCGATGTACCTTCTCGCAGTCCTCGATGTTTATTCCTTCAGGCGAGTCGATGGTGATCTCAAGGTGATAATCCGCTCCGACCTTGGAATAGGTGATGTCCCATATGTCGTAGCCAAGACCTGTTATTGTAGGCTCGACCGCCTCTCTCACGGTTTCTCTGATGCTTTTTTTCATTACCCGTTTCCTTTCTTTTTTAAAAGAATTTTCATTCTGCATTCTGCATTTTGCATTTTGCAGTTAATTCTTGCAATACATTAAGCGTTTTTGGAAGTCTGCTTTGCAGACCGCTCGCAAATCCCAACGCGAGCGCGAAAAGGCACCGAGCAGCGAAGCTATGTTAGAGCTAATTAAATGCTGCTCAGGTTTTGCATTTTGCATTTGCTTTTTCGCCTGCGAAAAGGCATTGTGAAGGGGCTGTCACTTTCGCGACAGCCCCATAAAACACTATTTACTGTATGTATTATAACATACACTTTCGGAAAATGCAATAGTTTTTCCGAAATTTATTTTCGGCTATTAAGCCTTGAAGTCGTTAGGCGCCTTGCCTACCTTATGCTTACGCTTGCCGAGCTTAGAGTTGCCGGTAGCCTTAGCATACTGCTTCATAACCTTCTCCATCTCCTTGGTGAGCTCAAGTCTCTCAAGCTCAAGAGCTTCTGCCATACCTGCGCGAGTCTTGATTGCCTCGGTGTGCGCAAGATTTGCGGGATTCTTCTTAGCCATTATATTTTATCCTCCAAAAATTATTTAATTAAGTTAACTAACGCGCTGATATCGACGCCATTGGACAGTAGCTTAAGTACTGCGAATCCTACTAACAAAACGAGCAGGATCAGGAGCAATGATATCCACCAAAACGTCGTGTCCATCCTTCAAACGCGAGTCTTGATCTTCTTGATCACCCAGTTGATGTCCTTGGTGTTCTGCTTGATAAGCTTCTTAAGATTCTTTTCGTCTCTCTTGAGAGCCTTCTTCTCAGCGGAGTTCTTGTACTCCTTAGTCTTAAGACGGTACTGGGTAAGTGCGAGAGTAGAGGATGCCTCTACGTTGCTGTTGAGGATACCGTAGAGTCTCTGCTTCTCACCGCTGGATGCGGGAAGACGGTGGATCTTCTTAGCAAGCTTCTGGTTCTTGTTTACGTACTTCTCAGCCGCGTCGGACTTAACCTGGCGCCACTTCTGGTTGATGGATACACCGTCAACGGTAACCTCAGAGCCGTTGTAGATGGAGAGAAGCTTGGAGTTGATCTCGTCTCTCTTATTAAGGAGAGTCATCATCTCGGTACGAAGGGAAGCGATCTTAACTCTGTCAGCTCTCTTCTTAGCCTTCATAGTCACTGGATCGTTGGTGATAACTGCGTAGTAACGAGCGTTATCCTTCTCCTCATACTTGAGAGCTTCCTTATGAGCCTTCTGAGCGTCCTTAATTCTCTTGTTAACGGACTTCTTGAGGGCCTTCATGTCGAACTGATTCTTGCCGAATCTGTAGTAAGACATATCCTTCTGGCTCTCGAGGAGAGAGATCTTGAAGTCATAGCCCTTGGTGATTACGGAGAGGTCCTTGTTAGCCTGCTCTGCAACCTTCTCCTCAAGCGCGGACTTCTTAACAACCTCCTTGTTCTTCTTAGCGTGCTTCTTAGCGGTGTTTGCTGTTGCTACGGAAGCTGCTGCGGTTGCTGCTACTGCTGCAACGTCAGCGTCGCTGTTTCTTGCGGTACCGTCGTTAGCGGTGTAGGAGATGGCGGGAATGGGAGTGTAAGGCTTGCCCGCAAGGATATCCTCGGGAATGGACTCGGAAGCGCGGGTAAGACGGCTTCTGGTAAGAGTCTCGTACTCGTCAACGATTGCGTTGTAGGCTGCGATCTCATTAGTAAGGTTCTTCTTGATAGCCTTAACTCTCTTTTTGTCACCGAACTTGTTGCAAACGTGGAGGTTCTCAGCGAGTCTCTCGATAATGTATCTCTGGTAAGTGAGACAGTTGATGATGAGGAGAACCTTATTGTAGCCGGTAGCCTCGTCCTTCTGCTTGGTGGTGGTCTCAAGTCTGGTTCTTACGTTCTCAAGAGCCTTGTCGGATCTCTCGAGATACTTCTTAAGCTCCTTCTCGTCAAGGATGCTGATATTTGCGTTATACGCATTTGCGGTAGAAGCAACGGGAGTACCTACTGCTGCGATGCCGTAGTTGTTGCTGCCTGCCATAATCTCGTCGGGAAGATCGTAAGAAACGGTAGGAGCCTTCTCACCGGACAGCTTATTGTAGTCGCCTACAAGGCTGTTGTACTTCTTGATCTGCGCTGCAAGATCCTTCTTTACGCTCTTTGCGCCCTTCTTGTCACCGCTGTCACGGCAAGCTGCAAGCTCGTCACACATCTCAATAAGGATCTGCTTCTCCACTGCAATGCTTTCAACAAGAAGTTCTACTCTGGTCTTCTGCTGTACTTTACTCATTGTAATTCTCCTTCCGGGAGCGACTCATCGCTCCCTTCAAATTTAAATATTTATTTTTTTGGTTAACTGAATTAAAAGGGTTTATTGATTTTCAATAAACTAAATGATCATATCGTCCTCTGCAAGAACTCCAATGATCCTGCGGCGATCTCTGCCGCCAAGCTGATCTACAACGGTGATAACGTTCTTCGAGAAAATTTCCTTTCTTCCCGCGCCGATATCGAACTGAGCTATACCCTGTATCAGATCGCGCTTAAGCTCGTATCTCTCGTTCTGAGTGGGCTTTACGTCGGTCTGAAGGAAGCTGATAAGCCTGCTCATCGCTCCCTCAAGGAAGTCGACGGCGATCTGATTGTCAGATCCTGTAAGATTGATGCTGTTGATGATCTGGTTGATCTCATCAACGAGAGTTCCAAGCTCTCTGCCCGAGAGAGTCTTGCCAACCTCGTGATTATCAACCCTCTCTACAAGCTCTCTGACGTAAACGAAGTTCTGAAGCTCGTTCAAAACGTGAACGTCGCCTGAAATCAGCTTGTCAATAAGAGTGGTGGTTTCTACCGCCTTGATCGGTACTCTGAGCTTCTCAGAGAATATCTCTGCTCTCTTATTGTAGTCGTTTACTGTGGCGATAAGCATCTTCTTCGCCGTGGTGGACTTAGGCTTCTGACGAAGCTTCTCGCAGGCAAGGAGCAATCTGTACTGCTCTGTGACGAAGCAGTCGAGCATTACGCCGTAGCGGTTGCGCTCCACGTCTCTTGCGCCGTAGGTGATAAGCCAGATGTTTCTCGTAATAAGGAGGAAGCAGCTCGCTATCAGCAGCACAAGGCTGTAAACGAATCTGATAAGAAGGAACAGGATCGGCAGGGCTGCCCAGACCGCTCCGATCATTGCATAGATCCTCAGCGCCTCGCTGTTGTAGAAGAAGATTCCTGCAATAGCGGTGGACACTGCAAATGCCATAACGCCAATCCAGTAAACGATCTGATCAACTCTCAGTGCCCTGTAAATAAGCTGGCGGATACGCATATTGTAATCAATGCGGAAGTTCCTTGCCAGGTAGCCGCGAAGTGCTTTATGTACCTTAGACTGATACTTGATAGGATCGCTCGCCACTCCGACTGCGCGGAGGGTTCTGTTGTTATAACGACGCATCGAGCGCGCCTTTTCGTATCGGATTCGGTAATGTCGGTACTCGTTGTCCTGACGTCTTAGGTAGGTTCTTGCAGACCGCTTCATGATCACCTTTGTCACAAGCGACAGCACCTTTGCCTTCTTACCGCGCTTATAATTGCGCTCGATGGAAGGAATGGTAAACCACTTTGCCCAAAGTCTGCTGAAGGGGCTAACGTATCTTAGCGCGCCCGACTTAGCATAATCAACGAGTTTGTCGTATATCTTATCCGTCGTAATCGGAGGTGCACTTTCGTCAAGCATTACTCTGTTACGGAGGCTAAGAATTGGGGGTACGGGAGGACGGTCGGTCTTACGGAACACGATAGTATCGGGAATCGTAAGCGAGAGCTGCTCGAGCTGCATATGACGCTCGCGGCCGGAGTTGTACTCGCCGACCAGACTGTTATACAGCTGAATGTCCTCGTGGAGCCAAGCGCTCCATACTCTCTGCGAGCGTCTGACGCCCGTCTTCGTTGCCGAATAGAGCCTCTTACACTCGATTTCAATAATGCCGCCGACTCTCGCGATGTGCTGAAGAGCCAGAGCATCGGTTGCTTTTACTTTAGTATTGACAATCTCAAGGAACTCGTCCTTTGGAGGAAGCAGGTGACGGAGGAAGCCCCGGGGTCTTAAGGTAAGCTTTCTCATAAACCATACGTTGATCTCGCTTCCAAGCAATTTCCACCAGTTAGCTACGTTATCAATGTTGGTCATACTCCTTGCTCTGAGCGCTCTCCTGAATCTCTCCTCAATAAGCTTTGTTTCAAGATCAAGGGGAGTCTCAACCTCACAGCCCGAGTGGATATCCTTCGCCTCCTCCTCATCGTCGCCAACATATACGCCGTCAACACCCAAGCGGTTAATGCCCGAATAAGGATCGGCAACGTTTGCCGCGCCGAGCAACAGCGAATCCTGACCCACCTTACCTGCATCGAGAGGTACGGATACGTCACGTCCCGTAAGCATCATAGGAGTACCCAAGAAGGGAACTGCGGTTTCGCCTGTTTGGCTGAATCCGATGAGAGGTACGCCGCCGGGAGTCATACCCAGCATAGTCATACCGTCAAAGTCTGCCTTTAAGAAGGGAACGCCCATATCGGTAGCGTAGCCCATAGCTCCTACCGACATAATGGGTGCCGCGCCCTTAGCGACGGTCGAGCCTGACGTACCCGTATAGAGTCCGTAGCCGTGCCACTTATCGCCGACGGTTCTGTCAATACCGTCTACGGTTTCGATAACCTCCCTGCAGCATACTATCTCAGGGAACTTTATCATTCTGCCGTATCTGATGATCTCGTCAGCCACCGCGGTGGAAACCTGGGAGAACTTAACTCCCACCATCTCCGACAGCTTCTCAGCCGTCTTGTTATGCTCGGTGATAGCGTCAATGAATTTCTTCTTGTATTTGACGAGGACGTTGGTTGTGAATGTAATTCTACCGTAGCTACGGTACTTGAGAAGCACCTTGTTGATACCGGCAAGTCGCTCTCTCTCAAGAACCAGTCGCTCCAGCGTAAGCCTTGCGGCATTGCGGCTCGTGCAGTCCTTGGAATACTTAAGCTTCAGGCGGTATACCTTACGGCTGAATTTCGAGTTTATGCTATACAGCTTCTTCTGATAGGAAGCACTCTGTCTATCCTTCTCGTGAACAACGGTTTCAAGGGCGAGAATCTTTGCATCGCGCTCGTCGTTCAGCTTTTTAAGCTGGAACTCATATTTTCTCTGCTTTGTATCGTTTTTGTTCTGTCTTCCGGCAAGTCCGCTCTTAGAGAACAAAAGTGACTCGTCGACGAACCAGATCTCTACGTTGACGCACATTCTGTTCCACCAAGCCTTGATGGGCTGTGTCCAAACCATAAGATGCTGCCAGAAGCCAATGGGATGCCACCAGGAAATAGCGGGAAGATCGTCGGTCATAACGTCGAATACGAAGGGCGAGTTAATAACCGTGGTCTCTACCGAGCGGTTTTCGGTAAGCCTGTAGTGGTGCATCAGCAGGGGAGTGTAAACTCCCGAGCGCCACAGTCTTGGCTTCTCGTAGGTGGAATCCTTAAGAGGATCCTTGGGGAATACCTCTATGTAATTATCTTTATATGTAATTATTGGAACCTTAAGCTTATCAGCGGTTTTAACAAGCTCCTTTGCGGTAGCTATGCTGATACGCGAGAACTGCTCACCAACTATGGTGGTGTAGTCGATCGCTCTGCCGTTGTAAAGCTCAATGAGCTTGTAAAGCGCTCTGCTATGGCTGCGAGCCGCGTCATCACGGTTCAGCCTTGCGTGGACTGCGATAGCAATTCGTCTTACCTCAATGAGATTTGCGATAACTCTCAGATTCTCAACGAGGGCGGTGATAACACCGTTCTCGTCAAAGGCTCGCCTCATCGCGCGCTCGGTGGTCTTACGAGCACGCTTGAAGTGTTTGATTGCTCTGTCGCATCTGACCTCAAACTGATCAAGCTCGTCTGCGGTCGAAACCAGGTCGGCAGAATCGCGAAGCGACTCAAGCATAACCCTCGCCACAGCGGAGGCTCTGTCGACCATCGCCGACTCCTCGGAAAGACTTGAGGTGTCCTTGATCCTGCTCTGTCCGTCAAGCACCTTGCCCGAGTTCTCACTATAGCCCTGCTCGTCGGGAACAAGCTCCTCGACTACTGCCATACTGATACGTCTTGCATTGCCACCGACGTACTCAATAAGATCACGCTTATAAGCTATTATGGGGAATACTATCTCCTCGCCTCTGCAGGTCTGCTCAATAAGACCCACGGGAAGCTGATCGAAGGTTGTACCCGTTGCCTTAGAGGTGATCTCGGCGCACTTGTTATAGGCGTTGATCTCAGCCGCGAAGAATCTCTCCGCCGCTTTTCTTTGAGAGTAGCTTCCTGCGCGATAAGCAGCGCGCATGTACTCGTACGCGAGAACAAGCTTCTCTCTCTCAAGTGCCATACGGTTGATCGTAAGACCAAGTCTCGTTCTGGCAAAGGCGTTGCCGGCTCTTACGGTTTGGATGCCCGAGAGCTGCTTGCCGTACTTGATGCTGATAGCAAATACCTTGTTCTTGTATTCCTCTGTCGCGCGGTCTGCGAGAGGAGTTCTCTCCTCCAGTGCGCGAAGCTCGTTTTCATATCTTTTGCGGGAGGCTTTCAGCAGAGTGATCTGCTTGTTGATAGAAGCGCACTCCTTACCGATCTTTTTGTTGCCACGCTTTATCTTACGGGCGAAGGAACGGCAGCCGGACCTTCCTCTTGGCGACTTGACGTTGAAGAGAATATCCTCTGCACTAAGTGCAGGAGTGATAGGCATTACGGTTGCCTTATCCTCACGGCTAAGCTCCTCATCGGGAAGAAGCTGAACGTATCTCTCTATGTAGGTAAGCTGCGGAACGACCGCCAGCGACTTACCCGAAGCTATGTTCTCGGGCAGGAAGGTGGACATTCTCGTAAGCTGCTCGCCCGTGAGAGCCGAGTAGTTGATTACAAGCTCGTTGTATCTGTCGATCTCACTGTGAAGCGATACGCGTGCATCCTTAATGTAATCGTAAGCCTCAATTCTTACGAAGTTCTCTAAGTTATTACACTTGACCTCAAGTATTCTGCCGCAAATCTTGATTATTCCTGCGAGTATTGCGGGAGATTCCTTTTCGTCGCGGTTGGCATCAAGAGTTTTCTCGCCTGCCTTAAGAGCAGATTCGAAGCTTCTGATAGCCTCTCTGCTATGCTTCGTATAAGCATAAAGACTAAGCTCGTCGTTTGTAAGTCTTGCGCCCTCTGCCTTGATAGCCTCGACAACATCATCATAGATGATGAGATCCTCGGGATCAACGTCGCATCTGTCATCCTCAGGCTCGTACTCGGACTCACCGGACTGATCCTCGGACTGACCTTTGGACTCACTCTCCTCGCCGGGAACCTTCAGGAATATGTTTCCGTCCTCGTCCACACCGATCTCAAATTTGCCAAGATCGTCGTCGGAGATCTCGCCGTGATCCTCTGCTTCAGCAGGTTCCTTGCCGGGCTCATCAGCAGACTCCTCAGCAGACTCATCAGCAGACTCCTCAGCAGATTCTTCACCCGAAACCTCAGCAGGATCGTCGATAGGTTCATCGGCAGGCTCGTCAGCAGGTGCTTCCTCTGTGGGTTCTTCTGCAGAAGCTTCTTCTACCGCTTCGGGTACTTCCTCAGTAGGTTCTTCGGGAGCTTCTGATTCTGCATTCTGCATTGACTCTTGGAACATAGTCGCACTTCCCGCCTCGGTACTCTCGGCAGGCTCTTCGGGAGCTTCCTCCGCAGGAGCTTCTTCCTCTGCGGGAGCTTCTAACTCTGAACTCTGAACTCTGAACTCTGAATTCTCCTCCTCGGGAGCTTCAGCAACCTCTTCGGGAGATTCTTCCTCTGTGGGTTCTTCTGCAGAAGCTTCTTCTACCGCTTCGGATACTTCCTCAGTAGGTTCTTCGGGAGCTTCTGATTCTGCATTCTGCATTGACTCTTGGAACATAGTCGCACTTCCCGCCTCGGTACTCTCGGCAGGCTCTGCTCCTTGTTCCTGCGCATTCGCGACGTCAAAATCAGTCATCGACTGATTTTCACTGCTCACTGAACTCTGAACTCTGAACTCTGAACTCTCCTCCTCGGGAGCCGCGGGCTCTTTTATTTCATTGTCAAGATTTTCGGGATCCTGTATAGGCGTGTTTCTTTCGTTATCTGCCATCAATTCCCCCCCTTTTTCTCATTATTACTGTAGTGGTTAAACAAAAAGTTCAATATATCTCTTCGTAAAATCAGTCCGACAAAGCAGCCGCGATCATCAACGACCGGAACGAAATTGTGCTCCTTGACCTGCTCGATAAGCTCATCCATCGAGGAGTTATGATACAAGGGCGTGGACGCTGCCCCGCTCATTATATCGATCACATAGTCCCGTTCAGCAGACTTAGGATCAAAGCTGCCGCTGCCGAGAAAATACGCAAAAATATCGTCGTTTCTAAGCGTTCCGACGTATCTGCCCTCGCCGTCGATAACGGGAATAGCAGCGTATCTGTGGAAACGCATCTTCTCAAGCGCCTGACGCACGGTGCTGTCCACCGTCACGTATTCAACGAGGCTCTTGGGTATAACAAAGCGCATTATGTTCATTTTTCACCCCACCGCATTCCAATCATTGCTGCGCCAATGGCGGTGGCAAATCTCGCACGGTCGGGAATCAGAAAGTTAAGTCCCCGTCCCACCTCGAGATGATTAAACTCGTCAAACTTGCGTTTGCAATGTGCGAGTCTTGTGACGTTGCCCGTCAGAATTATGTCCTTTGCGCCTACCGAGCGCGCCGCGAATATGGAGATCATACCCACCGTCTCGAAGACGAGGTTCATAACGCCGAGAGCCATATCACCCTTGCTTGCCAGGTCGGACAGCTTACCGAAGTTAGCCGCCGTAAGATCACCCTCAAGCTGTGTCATAGAATCTGTCGTCGTCATATCCTTAATACGCAGGTCGATGTTGTCAAGGCTGCCCGACTCGGCGTATTTTTCAATATAACTTATCTCTTCCGCATTAAGCAGAAGCTTGGAAAGTCCCATCAGCGTACCGCCGCCGACTCCCGTGCCGCCAAGGTACTTCATCGTTCCGTCGGCTCTTGCGTGAACCATAGCGGTTCCCGTGCCCATGCTGACCACCAGCGCCTCGGACAGTCCCGAGAGATAGGTGCCGCCGCGACCGATGCTGTCGAACTCGGCTACCCGCTGGCATTTAAGCCCGTAAAGGCTGTTCTTGACGTGAGAGGCGCCCACGCCCGTCATCATAATCTTGGAGATATCGGATATCGCCAGATTGTTTTCGTCGGTAAACTTACCGAATGCTCCGTAGGTTGCGGTGATAGGATCGTTTGCCTTGATGATCTGCGGCTCGATAAGCTCCCATTCCTTTCCCTTGGCTGAAAATCCGACGATCTTGGTGCTGCTGCCGCCAATATCTATTCCGATAACAACGCTCATGGGAAACCGCCTTTCCTATCCTACGAAGTAAGGATATCTATTCGTAAATCAGAAAACTTGCGAATTAAATCTTTATCTCTGTACCTGCGTGCTCCCCAACGCGCCTATACAAAGAAATAGACAAAATACGCGCATAATTATAAATTCACGAATTAATTATAACACACCGGTCGGCATTTTGCAAGTAGAGTTTTAATAAATTTTTACTTTTTTATAAAACTTTGGTAAATATGCCGAAAAAGAGCGCCCTTTCTCGTTTAAAAGGACGAAAAACACGGTTGAAATTGCAACCAATGCGTGATATAATATACACAACAGGTCAACAAAAGGAGGAAATTTAAGTGAAGGTTTTGCTTTTGAACGGAAGTCCGCATAAGAACGGCACCACCGCAGCCGCGCTCGGCGAGGTTGCAAAGACTCTGAACGAGGAGGGGATCGAGACCGAGATAATTCAGGTTGGACATCTCGCCATCAGAGGCTGCATTGCCTGCTACGCCTGCTCGAAGCTGAAAAGATGCGTTTTCGACGATGAGGTAAACGAGATAGCAAAGAAATTTGAGGAGGCCGACGGACTTATCGTAGGCTCGCCCGTGCATTACGCAGCCCCCGCAGGCACGCTTATCTGCTTGCTCGACAGACTTTTCTACAGCACCCGCTTTGATAAAAGAGATAAGGTAGGCGCGGCTGTGGTCTGCGCACGAAGGGGCGGATGCACGGCGGCATTTGACGTGCTGAACAAGTACTTTACCATATCGGGTATGCCGGTTGTCACATCTACCTACTGGAATCAGGTTCACGGCGGAAGCGCGGAGGATGCGGCTCTTGACGGGGAGGGTATGCAGACCATGAGAAATCTTGCGAGAAACGCAGCGTTCCTGATAAAGAGCATTGCTCTCGGCAAGAGCAACGTAGGTCTACCCGAGCTTGAGAGGGGCGTAAGGACCAATTTTATCAGAAAACAGCCATGATTTTCTAAGATTTTTTGTAAACTATTATTTACGGAAAAATGACGCAAAAACCAGGAAAAATCAAGTATTTTCAAGGAAAAATCATTAAAAATCAATGTTTTTTTACAAAAGCAAAGGAGACTTGCTTTCTTTTTCAAAACCGAGGCACTTGATTTTTTCTACATTATATCATAATACGCATACGCGTGCGTGCGCAATACTAAAGCAAAAAAAGGTCGGAGAGGAGCGCCTCCCGACCTTTTTTGTCAGAATGTAAACTTTTGTTTGCAAACATTTGTTTACATCAATATTTTTGCTTTTTTTCGCTTTTTCTACCGCTTTTGACAGACTTTTACAGCGAATAAAGGATCATTCCCAGTGCCGCCGAGATAAGTATTACTACGATAGGCGACGCCTTCTTGCCCGTAAGCTTCTTTATAGCGAATCCAACGAGGCAAACGACAGCGAAAATTATTATTCCGATTATATCAGGGGCAAAGCCTCCGTCGGCTATACTCTTAAAGCCGAGGAGAGTGCTGATGGCAAGGGTGATCGCCGTGCCGAGGATCAGCGCAACAACGCAGGGACGAACTCCTTGCAGAGCCGCCTGTACAGGCTCAAGCTGCATAAAGTTCTTCGTCACCGCACAGATAAGCAGAATAATGATAAACGAGGGCAGCACTACGCCAAGGGTTGCGAGGGCAGAGCCCAATATTCCCGCCTGGCTCGATCCTACGTAAGTCGCCATATTAACGGCTATTGGGCCCGGGGTGGACTCGGCTACGGCTATCATATTAAGCAGCTCTGCCTCGGTAAGCCAGCCGCGCGCCAAGGTTTGCTCGCTGACGAGGGAAATCATAGCATATCCGCCGCCAAAGGTGAACAGACCTATCTGGAAAAAGGTGGTAAACAATTCAAGAAGTATCATTCCTCGCCCTCCTTTCCCTTGCCGCGCATTTTGCCGACTCCATAAACGCAGAGACCGACAGCGGCGGAAATAAGGATAAAGAATATTGCCGAGAAATCAACGGCAAGCAGCGAGAATGCTACCATCAGAACGAGAACGCCAGAGAGTATGGCGATGGACATTGCATTTTTCTTCAGACCCTTAAGCATCTTGATGCCTGCGGAGAGAATAAGATAAACCACGCCCGCCTGAATGCCGCGGAAGGCGTAAGCCACCAGCTCAAAGCTGAGGAAGGCGTCGAGGAATAGGGATATTACGTAAATAATGATAAAGGAAGGAAGCACCACGCCCAGCGTTGCGGCGGCAGCGCCAAGCACCCCTGCCCTCTTGTAGCCTATGTAGGTGGCGGAGTTTATCGCGATGGGGCCCGGGGTGGACTCGGCAATGGCGACCATATCGAGAAACTCGTCCTTTTCAATCCATTTTTTCTTTGAAACAAGCTCGCTCTCAAGCAGCGCAAGCATAGCGTATCCACCGCCGAAGGTGAACGCGCCTATCTTGAACAGCGTGAGAAAAAGCTCAAGTACCGTTTTGCTTTTTTTCATTGTTTTTTCCTTGCGTGTAAATTTTCTACTCACTATTGTATCACAACTTGAACGATTTGACAAGACTAAATTGAGGTGCTTCGGCGCAAACTGAATATAAAATGATAAAAACTTTCAAAAAACTTTAAAAAGTACTTGACAAACCGATTTCTTTGTGCTAAAATAGACGAGCATTAAAGCAATAGCGGAATTGTGTAACGGTAGCACAGCAGACTCTGACTCTGTATGTTGGGGTTCGAATCCCTATTCCGCTGCCAAAGAAAAAAGACCATCATTCGATGGTCTGTTTTCTTTCTTTTGGGCAGTGGAATAGAGGATTCTTACAACAGCGCTGTAAGGCGCGGGGTTCGCATTTTCACCGCAGAGCGCGTCAAGCTAGCTTGTAAGCGGCAAGGTGAAAAATCTTCGCTTTAGCGAATATCCCTATTCCGCGACCATCATTCGATGGTCTGTTTTCTTTCTTTTGGGCAGTGGAATAGAGGATTCTCACCACGGCGCTGTAAGGCGCGGGGTTCGCATTTTCACCGCAGAGCGCGTCAAGCTAGCTTGTAAGCGGCAAGGTGAAAAATCTTCGCTTTAGCGCATACCGTCCACGAAGTGCGACGGTATCTGGCGTAATGCGGAGATGTTATTTGCAATCAGTGCAATAAGTGTAATTTCATCCTTATATTATCCCGCATAGCCATATCCCTATTCTTTTTGGCAGCGTAATAGAGGATTCTCACCACGGCGCTCTACTCCACTTTTAACAAAAATAAAACTTTCCCTATGCATCTTGATTTTTTCCTTGATTTGTGGTAAGATAAAGGAAACGAATTCCGTCGAAACGGAGGAAGCTATGAATTTACAGGAATCGGGTCAGATGTACCTTGAAACGATATTAATACTCTCCGAGAAGAACCCGCACGTGCGATCTATCGACGTGTGCGAGCATATGGGCTTCTCGAAGCCCAGCGTCAGCAGGGCTGTCGGTCTGCTGAAAAGCGGAGGATATATCGTAGTCGATAAGGACGGATATATCACCCTGACCGATATGGGCAGGGAGACTGCGCAGAAGATCTATGACCGCCACAGCGTGCTTACCGAATTCCTTACCTCTATCGGTGTGGATGCGGAAATTGCCGCCCAAGATGCCTGCAAGATCGAGCATCATATCAGCGACGAGTCGCTGAATGCCATTAAGCGCGCCCTCGAAAAATGACAATTTTGGGTTAAAAAACGACTAATTTGTAAGCTTCGGTTTGCATCTTAGCCGTTTTTTCGCATTTTGGGGGCATATTTAAAAATGAAAAAGCAATCAACAAGCGGTGAAATGCCACATCTGCGTTTCCATATTTTTTCTCAAAAAACTTGTATTTTTTCTTCAAAATTACTTTACAAATCAAGATGTATTTGATATAATTATTAAGTTAAATAATTCTTTTTCACTCAGGAGGGATTTTTTCTATGAGTCGTATGATAGGCACCGTATCAAGAGGCGTGCGAGCACCCATTATCAGAAGCGGTGACAACCTTGCCGAGATCGTGACCGCATCGGTTCTTGAGGCGGCGGCAAGCGAGGGCTATGAGATCAGAAACAGAGATATTATCGCCATGACCGAGGCGATCGTTGCGCGTGCGCAGGGCAACTACGCCAGCGTTGACGACATTGCGGCGGACGTGCGTGCAAAGTTCGGCGGCGAGACTGTGGGCGTTATCTTCCCCATCCTCAGCCGAAACCGCTTTGCAATCTGCCTTAAGGGCATTGCAAGAGGCGCGAAGAAGATTGTGCTTATGCTCTCCTACCCCTCCGACGAGGTTGGAAATCACCTTGTAAGCCTTGACAAGCTTGACGAGTGCGGCGTTGACCCTTATCGCGACGTGCTTGACCTTGCTAAATACCGCCAGCTTTTCGGTTACGAGAAGCATCGCTTCACAGGCATTGACTACGTTGAATATTACGAGAGCATTATTCGCGGCGAGGGCGCAGACTGCGAGATCATCTTCGCCAACAATCCCCGCGCGGTTCTTGACTATACCAAAAATGTGCTTAACTGCGACATCCATACCCGAGAGCGTACAAAGCGCATTCTCAAGGCGGCAGGCGCAGAGAAGGTATACGGAATAGACGATATTCTTACCGCGTCGGTAAACGGCTCGGGCTATAATGAAAAATACGGACTTCTCGGCTCTAACAAGGCTACCGAGGAGCAGATAAAGCTATTCCCCCGCGACTGTCAGTCTCTCGTTGAGGACATTCAGGACAGAGTGCTGAAGGCAACGGGCAAGCTGGTCGAGGTTATGGTTTACGGCGACGGCGCATTCAAGGATCCCGTAGGAAAGATCTGGGAGCTTGCAGATCCCGTGGTTTCTCCCGCATATACCGCAGGTCTTGAGGGCACCCCCAACGAGTTGAAGCTTAAGTACCTTGCGGACAACGACTTTGCTTCCCTCTCGGGCGAGGAGCTTAAGGCGGCGATCAAGGCGGAGATCGTAAAGAAGGACGCGAACCTTGTAGGCAATATGGCATCCGAGGGTACCACACCTCGCCCTCTTACCGACCTTATCGGCTCGCTCTGCGACCTTACCTCGGGCTCGGGTGACAAGGGCACTCCCATCGTTTATATCCAGGGATATTTTGATAACTACACCACAGAATAAATATTTAAAAAGCCGTCGCTTGACGGCTTTTTTTCTCCCTCTTTTCTTTTCCAATAATTAACTTGACAAAAGCCACTCGCGCGTTTATAATATAAAATGTATAGATATGCGCGCGAATGATACGCGCGGACAAAATAAAAGGACATATAATAACGGAGGATATCCGAATGAATATTATCATCGTTGGATGCGGAAAGGTAGGCTCTACGCTGGCGGCGCAGCTGAACGCGGAGGGCAACAACATCACCATTATCGACCAGGATCCTATAAAGGTCAAGGCACTGGCAAACAAGCTTGACATTATGGGTGTTATCGGCAATGGCGCCTCACGCTCCACCCAAAAAGACGCGGGCGTTGACAACACAGACCTGCTTGTTGCGGTGACGGGCAACGATGAACTTAACCTGCTGTCCTGCCTCGTGGCAAAGAAGTCGGCTAACTGCCGCACTATCGCCCGCCTTAAGAACCCCGAATATAATATTGACGCGCCCTACTTCAAGAACGAGCTTGGTCTGGCTATGGTCATCAACCCTGAGCTCGCGGCAGCCAAAGAGATCGCCAGAATACTTAACTTCCCCTCGGCAATCAAGATCGAGACCTTTGCAAAGGGACGCGTGGAGCTGCTTACCTTCAAGCTGCCCGAGGAGAGCCGTCTTGTCGGCATGCAGGTAAAGGACGTGGCGACGAAGCTTCGCTCGGGCGTCACCTTCTGCACCGTAGAGCGTGATGACGAAATATATATTGCAAACGGTAATTTCATATTCGGTGAGAAGGACATTATCTCCATTATCGCATCTCCCCAAAGCGCAAAGGCATTCTTTAAGAAGATCGGCTACAGCCTGCAGCCCATAAAGAACTCACTCATCGTGGGAGGCGGACCTATCACCTACTATCTCTGCGATCTGCTGGAGGGCTCAGGCATCTCCTGCACGGTAGTTGAGAAGGATATAGCACGCTGCACCGAGCTTGCAAACGAGTTTGAAAAGGTGACCGTCATCAACGCGGATCCCACCGACGAGGACACTCTGAAGGAGGAGGGTATTGCCCACGCAGACTCCTTCGTTTCTCTCACGGGACTTGACGAGGAGAACATTCTGCTCTCGCTCTTTGCTAAGAGATCGGGCAGCCGAAAGATCATCACCAAGATCAATCGAATCGACTTTGACGATATTACGAGCCAGCTTGACCTTGACTCTATCGTATATCCCAAGAACATCACCGCGAACACCATAGTCAGCTACGTCCGCGCGATGAACAAGACCGCAGGCTCTAACATTGAGACGGTGTACAGTCTGTTCAAGGGCAGGGTTGAGGCGGCGGAGTTTACCGTTGGCGAGGGCTCGCCCATCATTGGAAAGCCTCTTATGGAGCTATCTCTGAAGCCGGGTGTGCTTATCGCCACCATTCAGCGCGGCAGAACCCAGATCACCCCTCGCGGTCAGGACGTTATCGAGGCGGGTGACTCGGTGGTTATCGTCACCAAGGGTCTCACCCTTAACAGCATTACAGATATACTTAATAAATAAGGAGTCCGCTCTATGAATTATCGAATGATAAAATA
>JAZNZI010000122.1:0-7801 GCA_045594865.1 Eubacteriales bacterium
AAGCCTTGGTGGAAAGTACAGGGCTCGAACCTGTGACCCTCTGCTTGTAAGGCAGATGCTCTCCCAACTGAGCTAACCTTCCGTCAAATGCTATAACATTATAACAGACATTTTTATGTTTGTCAAGGGGAATTCACAAAAAAATGTTGAATTTTTCTTTAAAATATGCTACCATATATCTATTGACAAAAAAATGCAGGTGTAATATGAAAATCTACGAAAATTTAAGGCTTGATGCCGAGCGCGCACTGTACGGCGAGCGGGGCATACATATAAAAAGCTGTGCCTTTGACGGCGAGGCTGACGGAGAAAGCGCGCTGAAGGAGGCGGGGGACATCACCGCCGAGGGCTGTTTTTTTAATCTCCGCTATCCGCTCTGGCACTGTGACGGGGTGAGGATAGAGGATTGCGAGATGACCGAGCTTTGCCGCGCGGCGCTCTGGTACTCCTCGGATATTGATATCTCCCACTCAAAGCTCCACGGAATAAAGGCGCTTCGCGAGTGCTCCAATATTTCCATCACCGATACCGACGTTATCTCCCCTGAGTTCGGCTGGTTTTCCTCGGATATCAAGGTACGCGCGAGCAAATTTGTCAGCGAGTACTTTATGCTGAGGGCGAAAAATCTCGATTTTGACGGCGTTGACTTCAAGGGCAAATATTCCTTCCAGTATATAGAGGACGCGGTGTTCGATAACTGTAATTTTGACACCAAGGACGCCTTTTGGCACGCAAAAAACATAGTAGTTCGCAACTCCACCGTAAAGGGTGAGTATCTCGCCTGGTATTGCGAGAACGTCACCTTTGAGAATTGCACGCTTATCGGCACCCAGCCCCATTGCTATTGCAAAAATCTGAAGCTGATAAACTGCAAAATGATTGACTGCGACCTCTCCTTCGAGCGCTCCACCGTGAACGCCGAGATCCTCGGTCATATTGACAGCGTGAAGAACCCCTACGGCAGAGTGACAGCCGACAGCATCGGTGAGATTATCGAGGCAACCGACAGCCGATGCGATATTAAAATAAGGGAGGTAGCGTTATGACGAATACAAAAAACAACGAATTTCTCGGCACCGAGCCTGTGGGCAGACTTTTGTTCAAGCTTGCTCTGCCGACCATTACCGCGCAGATAATCAATCTGCTTTACAACATAGTCGACCGAATTTACATAGGTCATATGGAGGGCATAGGCGAGCTTGCGCTTACCGGTGTTGGCGTATGTATGCCGCTGATTATGATAATTTCCGCCTTTGCCGCGCTTATCAGCGCGAGCGGCGCGCCGAGAGCATCTATATTTATGGGACAGGGAGATAAGGATTCTGCCGAGCGCACTATGGGCTCCTGCTTCCTTATGCAGGCTATCGTATCGGTGCTTCTCACCGTGATTATGCTCGTGTTCCACAGGCCTCTCCTCCTTGCCTTCGGCGCAAGTGAAAATACCATAAAATACGCAGCCGAATATATGCAGATATACTCGATAGGTACTATCTTTGTTCAGCTCACCCTTGGAATGAATGCCTTTATTACGGCGCAGGGCTTTGCTAAGATCGGTATGCTTACCGTTGTGATCGGCGCGGTAGCTAATATAATTCTTGACCCTATCTTTATTTTTGTCCTTGATATGGGAGTTAGAGGCGCGGCTCTTGCCACGGTTATCTCCCAGGGAATCTCCTGCGTGTGGGTGGTATTCTTCCTCTCGGGCAAAAACAGCATTCTTCGCCTGAAGCGAAGCACGGTTCGTCTTGATATGAAGCTTCTGTTGCCTTGTATCGCCCTCGGCATCGCGCCCTTTATTATGCAGTCCTCCGAGAGTATTATTTCCATCTGCTTCAATACCTCTCTGCGCACCTACGGCGGAGATATAGCGGTGGGAGCTATGACGGTGCTTACCAGCGTAATGCAGTTTGCTATGCTTCCTTTGCAGGGACTTGCGCAGGGCTCTCAGCCTATCGTAAGCTACAACTACGGCGCGGGAAATAAGGACAGAGTAAAATCAGCGTTTAAAATTCTCCTCGTATCCAGCCTTATTTATTCAATGACTCTCTGGGCGCTTATAATGATATTTCCCCAGGCCTTTGCTACCATTTTTACTCAGAATGAGGCTTATATTGAGTTCACCGCTAAGGCTCTGCCCGTATACTGCGGCGCGCTTGGCATTTTCGGTATACAGATCGCCTGTCAGATGACCTTCGTTGCGCTTGGCAAGGCGGTATCCTCTATGATAGTTGCAATAATGCGAAAGTTCGTTCTGCTCCTTCCCCTTATATATATCGTTCCTCTGTTCTTTGAGAGCGCGGAAAAGACGATGGGAGTTTATCTCGCCGAGCCGATCGCGGATATATTTGCCGTCAGCTTTACCGCGGTGCTGTTTGCCGTGCAGTTTAAGCGGGCGCTTCGTGAGATGGACGAAAAAGAAAAAACTTTATAACCTATTGACAATATTTTTACCTTATGCTATAATAACAATGTTATACTTTAACTCTTACGGAGGATTATAAAATGAAGAGAATCAACACTATCGAAACTAAGGATATTGCAAAGACCGCTCAGAACGGTGGCTGCGGCGAGTGCCAGACCTCCTGCCAGTCTGCTTGCAAGACCTCTTGCGGCGTTGCAAATCAGCAGTGCGAGAATCAGAACAAGTAATTTGATTTTCAAAGGGCGTCGCAAATCTGCGACGCCTTTCTTTTACCTTCCCTGCTTAGGAAGGTGGCGGCACAGCCGACGGATGAGGTCGGACTGGATCTGCTCATATTTGTTGATAACAAGGAGTAAAACTACAAAATGGTACATCAGTACAAGCTTAATGGATACAACATAGTTCTCGACACCGCGTCGGGCTCGGTACATACGGTTGACGAGGTGGCTTACGACATCATCGCTATGTATAAGACACACTCGCCCGACGAGATCGTTCGAGAGATAATGAATAAATACGGTCACTTAGATGATGTGAACGAGGGCGAGATCCTCGAGTGCATAGATGATATCCGCGCTCTTGAGGCGGCGGGAAAGCTCTATTCCACCGACGCCTATGAGGGACTTGCGACAGGCTTTAAGAATAACAGCAAGGTGGTAAAGGCGCTCTGCCTCCACGTTGCCCACACCTGCAACCTTAACTGCTCCTACTGCTTTGCCAGCCAGGGTAAGTATCAGGGCGATCGCGCTCTTATGTCCTTTGAGGTGGGTAAGCGCGCTCTCGATTTTCTTATGGAGAACTCGGGCACGAGACGCAACCTTGAGGTTGACTTCTTCGGCGGCGAGCCCTCGCTTAACTTCGACGTGGTAAAGCGCCTCGTTGAGTACGCGAGATCTGTTGAGGGCGAGAGAGGCAAGAACTTCCGCTTCACCTACACCACCAACGGTATGATCCTCACCGACGAGATGATGGAGTTTCTTAATAAGGAGTGCCACAACGTAGTTCTGTCCCTCGACGGAAGAAAGGAAGTAAACGATCACTTCCGCGTTGACTACGCAGGCAGGGGAAGCTATGATACCATTGTTCCCAACTTCAAAAAGCTTGTAGAGAGCCGCGGCGGCAAGGGCTATTACGTCCGCGGTACCTATACCCACAATAACGTGGACTTTACAAACGATATTATCCATATGGCAGACCTGGGCTTTACCGAGCTTTCTATGGAGCCCGTCGTTTGTCCCCCGGGCGATCCTTACGCGCTGACCGAGGAGGATCTGCCGAGGCTCTTCGAACAATATGAGATTCTTGCAAAAGAGATGATCAAGAGAAAGAGAGAAGGACGCCCCTTTACCTTCTATCACTATATGCTTGACTTGAAGCACGGCCCCTGTATTTATAAGCGCATTACGGGCTGCGGCTCGGGTACCGAATATATGGCTGTCACCCCCTGGGGCGATCTTTACCCCTGTCACCAGTTCGTTGGAGATGAGAAATATCTTCTCGGCAACATCTGGGACGGTGTGAAGAATACCGCAGTTCAGGACGAGTTCCGCTCCTGCAACGCCTACTCCAGAGAGGAGTGCAGAACCTGTTGGGCACAGCTTTATTGCTCGGGCGGCTGCGCGGCAAACTCCTACCACGCAACAGGCTCTATCGGCGGTGTGTATAAGTATGGTTGCGAGCTGTTCAAGAAGCGCATTGAGTGCGCTGTAATGCTTAACATAGCAAATTCGGAAGAATGACAACCTACTAAGGCTTCCCCTTGAGGGGAAGCTGTCACCAAAGGTGACTGATGAGGTGGACTTCAATTTTATTGATCTTTCTATAATTGTTTTTAAAATGACAACACCAATTTATGATTTTGTAAAAAAATATTCGGAGAGTGGTGCGGCTCGATTTCATATGCCGGGGCACAAGGGCGTGTCCCTCATCGGCTGCGAGGCGTATGACATAACCGAGATCTCGGGTGCAGATGTGCTTTACTCTGCCAATGGAATAATCGCCGAGAGCGAGGATAATCTCTCCCGCCTTTACGGCAGCGCCCACAGCTTCTATTCCACCGAGGGCTCAACCCTGGCTATAAAGGCTATGCTTGCCCTCGTCAGCGAGAGGGCGGGGGGCGAACGTCCGCTTATCCTGGCGGCGAGGAATGTTCACGCGGCTTTCGTTCGCGCGGCGGCTTTGCTTGATCTTGACGTGGAGTGGATCTATCCTAATGAGGAGGAGCATCTTTGCAGATGCATAATCTCCCCCCGCGATATCCAGATCGCCGTGGAGCGCAGTGACAGAAGAATTTCTGCCGTCTATATCACCTCTCCCGATTATCTTGGAAATATCTCGGATATTGCCAATCTGGCAAAGACCTGTAAGAAATACGGCATTCCTCTCCTTGTCGACAATGCCCACGGCGCGTATCTGAAGCTTTTGCCAGAGGATATGCACCCTATCACCCGGGGTGCTGCAATGTGTGCCGACTCGGCGCATAAGACTCTGCCCGTGTTGACGGGTGGCGCATATCTGCACATCTCACCTGATTATCCCGAGTATGCCGAGAGGGCGAGGGGTGCTCTGTCGCTTTTCGCATCTACAAGCCCGTCCTATCTGACGCTTGCCTCGCTTGACCTGTGCAATAAGCGACTTTCGGAGGATTATCCCGAGAAAATAGCTGATTTGGTAAACAAAAGCGTACAAATCAAGAAAAAAATCAAGGGTTTAGGCTTTGATATTGCGGATAGTGAGCCACTGAAAATCGTAATAAAGGCAGGCGAAAGCCTGGCGCGTCATTTGCGTGAGCAGGGAATAGAGCCCGAGTTCTCCGACGGCTATTACACCGTGCTGATGCTCACTCCCGAGAATAGTGAAGCTGATTTTGAAAGGCTTTTGTCTGCGCTATCAGGCTTTGATCCGTCAAGCCTTGCGGCAAGCTCCGAGCCGATCGCGCCGAAGCCCCACAGGGCAGAGATGACCATTCGCGAGGCAGTGCTTTCTCCCTGTGAGATCATCGCCGTAGAGCACTCCGAGGGACGCATCTGTGCATCTCCCACCGTCTCCTGTCCTCCCGCCGTTCCCATCGTTATCAGCGGCGAGCGCATCACCGCCGAGGACGTGAGGCTGTTTATACATTATGGAATAAAAACCGTCAGTGTAGTGAAATAACAAAAGCTCCCTTTTGCAAGGGAGCTTTACTTTTTTATTTTGTTATAGCTTCGAGTGCATTTTCATCTGCGGTATCGGTGATGGGCTCGGTAGCAGTTTTATTCTTTCCGAGCCTTTTGGCAATAAGCATATACACTCCGTAAAAGGCGGCAATGTATATAAGGAAGAGAAGTATTACCATCATAGGATAAAGCACGGGGTTTCCGCCCACGAGATTATAGAGAATATCGTAGGGAGTTCCGTCGCCGCTGACAAGGAACATATAGTTGTAGGGAACTATGGTGTTGCCGATCGCTGCCAGAACGCAGAAGGCGAGTAGAATTGCATAGGTTATGGGAATGTTCCTCGGCTTCATGCTCTTCATACCCGAGATGCCGATATAGATTGTGGCAAAGCCCGCAATGGTATGGGTAAGGGCAGAGAAGACGTTGTCAAAGGAAAGTACGGGATATGCGGCGTAGTTCTGTCCCGCTCCGTATGTGCCAAGCACCGCGCCCAGCATACCGAAGATAAAGACGAAATCAAGGCTCGCCTCCTTCAGTCTACCCTTTGAAAAGGCGGCAACAGGTATAGCAATAAGCTGTATGCTGCAAAGGAAAAGGGGAAGCTCGTATAAAACTCTGTCGGGCTCGCCGCTTCTGATGCAGGAAATTATTATTCTGATAATCTCGATAGAGTCGAGAATTATAGCCGTCCAGATAAGAACCTTGTTCTTTTCCTCGTAGCTTTTGTCACGGAACTTCCGTCCAAAATAAATCGCCAGAACGATTATCACGGCAAGGAACGAGCTGACGAAAACCAGGTGCTGCCAGGACAGAAAGCCCTCGGCAGGTCGCTCATATCCACCAAAGCCGAAAAATTCTCTTAAAATATCCATCATTTTAATCCTTATTTAGAGTTTGATCGGGACTATTATAACTCAAAGAAAGGCTTTTGTAAATAGCTTAGCGACATTTTATGACTTTTTTATATCTTTAAGCTGACCTCGCCTGTAAACAGGCTTTCCACACCGCTCTCTGTGACGATTTTCAGCGAATAATCGGGATTTATGTCAAGCACTCTTGCGGTATAGCTCTCACTGGGCTTCATAACCGTCACCGTCTTGCCGATAATACAGGATCGTGTCTTGTATTCGCTATAAAGCTCGCCGTGTGGTGAGAGAAGCTCTCTTATAATATGGGCGGTTAATTCCGACCTGTCTGGCGTGCGGATTTTCTCTCCTTCTAGCGAGGTTGCAATGGCGGAAATCTCGTCAGAAATAGCATTTTTGTAAATATTTATTCCCATTCCGACTACCTGATAGGCGATTTTACCCTCTTTATCCATCTCCCCCTCGGTGAGAATTCCTGCAAGCTTTTTGCCACCAAGGTATAGATCGTTCACCCACTTTATACTGATCTCGCAGTTGCAAAGGCACTCTATGGCTCTTGACAGCAGTACCGCCGCCTCGGCTGTGGCGCGCGTGGCATCAAAGCCCCGCTCCTTTGGATAGGTAAGTAGGCTGATATATATTCCCGCACCTTTTTCGGAAACAAAGCTTCTGCCTCTCCTGCCCCTGCCTGCCGTCTGTCCGTTGGCAATAAACACCACGGGCTCTCGGCTATCGGGGTTTGCCCTCGCGTACTCCTTTGCGCGTGTGTTGGTGGAGTCGGTCAGGTCGTAGCAGATAATTTTCGGGCAGGATGCGCCAAGAATTTTCAGTTCTTTTTCAATTTTTTCCTTGCTAAGCATATCCCGCCTCCTTCGTTTTTTCTTTAGTATATCACGGCGCGGGCAAGCCTGTCAAGACAAAATAATTTGTTTAAAGTATTGACTTTTAATAAATAATCATCTATAATGTTAAGGTAATAACTGTGACGGAGACAGTAGCAGAGGCGAAAGCGTACAGAGAAGCGGCGGTTGGTGAGAGCCGTAAGCGACTACCCTCGTGTGAAAATCACTCCCGAGTTGCCCGGCTGAATGAGAACTATACCTTTTGTGTTCAGTAAGCCTTGCCGTTTCGTCGCGTTAAGACGTAAGAGATGCGGATTTTTGTTCGTAATTTCGGGTGGTACCGTGCTTTTTGCGCCCCGATAGCTATTATGTTTAGCTATCGGGGCTTTTCTTTTAGGCTTCCCCTTGAGGGGAAGCTGTCGCGTAGCGACTGATGAGGTGGATGAATCTGATACAAACACACCTCATCCGTCAGGCAAGCCTGACACCTTCCCCTCAAGGGAAGGCTTCTTG